>NZ_CP043506.1:1160000-1460000 GCF_008365315.1 Acetobacter vaccinii
CGGTGGATGCCTTGGCACTAGGAGGCGATGAAGGACGTAGCACGCTGCGAAAAGCTGTGGGGAGCCGCGAGCAGGCATTGATCCGCAGATATCCGAATGGGGCAACCCACCCGCAAGGGTATCATCATCTGAATACATAGGATGATGAGGCGAACCCGGGGAACTGAAACATCTCAGTACCTGGAGGAAAAGACATCAAACGAGATTCCGCTAGTAGTGGCGAGCGAACGCGGAACAGGCCAGTAGTTTTTGAAGAAGAAGCAGAAGGATCTGGAAAGGTCCGCCAGAGTGGGTGATAGCCCCGTATGCGTAGTGTCTTTGAAAATTCTTGAGTAGGGCGGGGCACGTGAAACCCTGTCTGAACATGGGGGACCACCCTCCAAGCCTAAATACTCCCTAGTGACCGATAGTGAACAAGTACCGTGAGGGAAAGGTGAAAAGCACCCCGACGAGGGGAGTGAAATAGACCTGAAACCGAATGCCTACAAGCAGTCGGAGCCTCTTATGGGGTGACGGCGTACCTTTTGTATAATGGGTCAGCGAGTTTCTGTTTGCAGCGAGCTTAAGCCGTTAGGTGTAGGCGTAGCGAAAGCGAGTCTGAATAGGGCGACGAGTTGCTGGCAGAAGACCCGAAACCGAGTGATCTAGCCATGGCCAGGCTGAAGGTGCGGTAACACGCACTGGAGGGCCGAACCCACGCCTGTTGAAAAAGTCGGGGATGAGCTGTGGTTAGGGGTGAAAGGCCAATCAAACTCGGAGATAGCTGGTTCTCCGCGAAATCTATTGAGGTAGACCGTCAGGTGTTGACCCCGGGGGGTAGAGCACTGGATGGGCTAGGGGGGCCCAAAGCCTTACCAAACCCAACCAAACTCCGAATACCCGGAAGTTTAGCCTGGCAGACAGACAGTGGGTGCTAAGGTCCATTGTCGAGAGGGAAACAGCCCAGACCACCAGCTAAGGCCCCTAAATCGTGGCTAAGTGGGAAAGGATGTGGGGATTCCATAACAACCAGGAGGTTGGCTTAGAAGCAGCCATCCTTTAAAGAAAGCGTAATAGCTCACTGGTCTAATAGAAACCCTGCGCCGAAAATGTAACGGGGCTCAAGCCACGTGCCGAAGCTGTGGGTGCATACTATGTATGCGCGGTAGCGGAGCGTTCCGTAGGTCTGTGAAGGAGACGGGGTGACCCTCTCTGGAGATATCGGAAGTGCGAATGCTGACATGAGTAGCGACAAACAGTGCGAGAAACACTGTCGCCGAAAGTCCAAGGGTTCCTGCGCAAGGTTAATCCACGCAGGGTCAGTCGGCCCTAAGGCGAGGGCGAAAGCCGTAGTCGATGGGAATCAGGCGAATATTCCTGAACCTGCCAGAAGTGACGAATGCAATATGTTGTCAGTCCTTATCGGATTGGACTGGCTTTTGGCGCATTCCAGGAAATAGCTCTGGCATATAGACCGTACCCGAAACCGACACAGGTGGACTGGTAGAGAATACCAAGGCGCTTGAGAGAACGATGCTGAAGGAACTAGGCAAATTACTCGTGTAACTTCGGGATAAGCGAGACCCGTCATTGGGCAACCATTGGCGGGTGGCACAGACCAGGGGGTAGCGACTGTTTAGTAAAAACACAGGACTCTGCGAAGTCGAAAGACGACGTATAGGGTCTGACGCCTGCCCGGTGCCGGAAGGTTAAGAGGAGGTGTGCAAGCACTGAATTGAAGCCCCGGTAAACGGCGGCCGTAACTATAACGGTCCTAAGGTAGCGAAATTCCTTGTCGGGTAAGTTCCGACCTGCACGAATGGCGTAACGACTTCCCCGCTGTCTCCAGCATCGGCTCAGCGAAATTGAATTCCCCGTGAAGATGCGGGGTATCCGCGGTCAGACGGAAAGACCCTATGAACCTTTACTGCAGCTTTGCAGTGGCATCAGAGATAGTCTGTGTAGGATAGGTGGGAGGCTTTGAAGCGGGGGCGCCAGTTCCCGTGGAGCCATCCTTGAAATACCACCCTGTCTCTCTCTGATGTCTAACCGCGACCAGTAAGCCTGGTCCGGGACCCTGCATGGTGGGCAGTTTGACTGGGGCGGTCGCCTCCCAAAGTGTAACGGAGGCGCGCGATGGTGGGCTCAGGCCGGTCGGAAACCGGCTGTCGAGTGCAATGGCATAAGCCCGCCTGACTGCGAGAGTGACAGCTCGAGCAGAGACGAAAGTCGGCCATAGTGATCCGGTGGTCCCGCGTGGAAGGGCCATCGCTCAACGGATAAAAGGTACTCTAGGGATAACAGGCTGATCTCCCCCAAGAGTCCACATCGACGGGGAGGTTTGGCACCTCGATGTCGGCTCATCACATCCTGGGGCTGGAGCAGGTCCCAAGGGTTCGGCTGTTCGCCGATTAAAGTGGTACGTGAGCTGGGTTTAGAACGTCGTGAGACAGTTCGGTCCCTATCTGCCGTGGATGTTGGAGACTTGAGAGGATTTGTCCCTAGTACGAGAGGACCGGGATGAACATACCTCTGGTGCACCGGTTGTCGCGCCAGCGGCACAGCCGGGTAGCTAAGTATGGACGGGATAACCGCTGAAAGCATCTAAGCGGGAAACCCACCTCAAAACTAGGTCTCCCCAAGGGTCGTGGTAGACCACCACGTTAATAGGCCAGATGTGAAAGCGTGGTAACACGTGCAGCTAACTGGTCCTAATCACCCAATAGGCTCACTCCTTCACTGTCCTAACCGACAGACCGTGCACAGAAATCATCCATGCACAACGTCATACACTCACTCTCTCAAAAACCAACCGGTCCACACCACCAAAGGGTGGTCTGGATGACCTGGTGGCTATGGCGGGGCGTGTTCCACCCGATCCCATCCCGAACTCGGCCGTGAAAAACCCCAGCGCCTATGATACTGCGGCTTAAGCCGCGGGAAAGTCGGTCGCCGCCAGGTCTTCCAAACCACCCTATCAATACATCCTCACCCGCGGGGTGGAGCAGCCCGGTAGCTCGTCAGGCTCATAACCTGAAGGCCGCAGGTTCAAATCCTGCCCCCGCAACCATCTTAAGCCACCCAATCGGGTGGCTTTTTTTGTGACTAAATCATACCGCAACGGGAAAAAACGAAAGTAGAAACTGCTTCCGTAAAAACCCATCATCACACACACTCTCTCTCGTCCCTCATGCAAATGAAAGAAGCTGATGAGGACTGCGCTTTGCTTGGCCGTTCGATCAGCCTGGCGGCGTCATACGGCTCCTATGAGCGAGCCAGAGGCGCTTCAGTGATTCTGCCTGAATGATAGAGGCCGCTGACCTAGTGTAATATCGAGCGCTTCCTGGCTGAGGAGAGCTTTAGGTTTGAAGTGATCTCGGGCAGCTTGCTGATCTGCACTCTGGCCACCCGGTTGATGGCTCCAGAACTGTGCTGAAAAGTACAGTTCTTAGAAGCTCTTATCCCTCACTGGCAAGCTGCAGGATTGTGTGTCGCATGTGTCAGGCCATCGGGAACTCCGCAGGTTGCCTGGCTTTTTGCCTCGGTTTTCAGAACATTTGTTTCGATAAAAAATCATTTTTTCTTGACGTATTCGTTCCTACATCGCACTAATTGGAAACAACGATTCCATTTGGTGTATAATCGAGATGCTCGATAAATATAATCTGGACCTGAACCATCTGAGGTCTTTTCTGGCTGTGGCAGAGACCCTGCACTTTACGTCGGCAGCTCATCTGCGCGGTGTCAGTCAGTCGACCATCAGCCTGCATATTCATCGTCTGGAGGAAGCTCTGGGGGCTTCTCTGCTCTCGCGCTCGACCAAAGTTGTGGAATTAACACAGACAGGCCATGCCCTTATCCGGCTTGCTCAGGAAACATTGCAGTCCCACGACCGTATTTTTGAACTCTCTGCCCATTTTAAAGCCCAGAGCCATATTAGAATTGGCCTGACAGAAGATCTCGTTCTTTCGGAATTCCCTCTTGTTTTAAGGAATTTTCGTAACCAGCATCACCAGACACAGGTCAGCCTGACCACCGGGCTCAGCCACACGCTGCGCACCCGCCTGGGCAACGGGGATATTGACCTGATGTTTGGCATGCAAGGCCCCAATGAGACCCACGGCACCCTTTTGTGGCAGGAGAAACTGAAGTGGTACATGCACCCAGAAGAGACCCTGAACAAAAAGAAGTCGATACCACTTGTTGTTTTCCCGGAAGGGAGTGTGACGCGCCGTATCGCGTTGGAAACACTCAACCGCCACAATATCGACTGGCATATTGCATTTTGTAGCGACAGCCTGAGCGCGCTCCTTGGTGCTGTCAAAGCCGGGTATGGCTGCACCCTCCAGCCCAGCTTTTTGCAGCGCAGTGCTCTTGCGTCGCCCATTATCATGCCAGATCTGCCAGAACCGCCGCCTGTCGGTTTTGTCGCGCTGAATAACAGACAGGAATTCAGCTCCCTCGAAAACATGCTGATACAGGAAACGAAAGACGCTTTCCCGACCTGATATCACCCTTTGCCAACAGGCTTTGCCATGACAGTTCATTCACCCCCGATCAAACGTTCCGGTTCCGTATTATCCTGGTGTGCCCTGGCGTTGCTGAGTGCCGCACCCGCCTATGCGGCCCAGACCCCGAGCCAGCAGGATGCGTCCGCCCCCAACATGGTGGTGCATGGTAAACGGCTGGACGATATTCTGGCCCGGTCCATGACAGACCCGTCCGTGCCCGCTTATGTGCCCGTTAACAGCACACCTGCGGGTGTGCCTGCCGCCCCGTCTGCCAAAAGTGCAAGCTCCAACACGCCGCAGCCGTATCTATTTTCCATGCATACCAAGCCGGTCATGTCGGCTGGGAAATATCTGGCGCGCAATGGGGTTTATATTACCGGCTGGAGCGTGTCCGAATATTCGGGCGTGCCTGCGGGCGGAATCAAACATGGTTCGTTCTTCAACAACTTTGCCGGTCTGGGTGTGGATCTGGATATGCAGCGTATTGCTCATATTCCGGGGGCCAAAATCCATTTTCTGGCAGATGATGTCGCAGGAAATGGCCGGGCAGGGGGGTATACGGGTTCCAACTGGGGCTTTGTGTCCTACTACGGCAACCACAATGGCTTTCAGGTCAGAGAATTTACGTGGGATCAGGCGCTGTTCCATGACCGCCTGTTCATTCTGGCTGGGCGCTCCATGCCAAAAGGGGGGGAGTTTGACGGCTCCGACCTGTATTGCATGTTCCCCTCGTTTCTGTGTTCCGTGCCAACCACGCTGACGGTCAACGGCTCCATGCCGTCGTTTGTGACATCGTCGTGGGGGGCGCGTATCCTGTATAAGCCAACCGACAAAACCTATATCAAAACAGGGATATGGGAGGCCGAACCCTGGCTTAAAGCAGGCAACCACAATAGCTGGCCCGGCCCGGACTGGGGTTTTGACAAGGCACAGGGGGAATATATTCCCACCGAGGTTGGCTACCGCACCAACTTTAGCAATGACCGCTATCCCCGCGCGTATGACCTTGGGTTTGTTTACGATACTGCTAGCTATTCTGACCCACTATACAATAACCGTGGTCAGTCTCGGCCCTTGTATGGCGGCACCGCCATGAACCGCCGTGGCCGTACGCAGCTTTATTTGCAGGCCCAGCAGATGATCTGGAAGCCGGAGGAAAAGGGAACCCGTGGGCTTATCCTGTTTGGGGCCGCCAACCTGATGACCTCGGGCGATGCGACCATTCAGGACGGGTTTGTTGCCGGTGTGTTTGACTGGGGGCCGTTTGCCTCCCGCCCGCGGGACTATATTGGCCTGGTTGGTCAAACCTTTTTGTGGAACAGCCGTTTTGTAAAAGGGATGAACGATACCCTGAGTGCCCATGGCAGCAACGCGCGCTGGGCCAAGCAGGAAACCATGGCGGAAATAAACTATGGTTTGAATATTGCACCCGGGGTGATGTTCACCCCGTATTTTGAATACATCTGGAACCCTGACCAGTTGGGCCGCAAGAGCATTATCCCCAACCTCAATACGGCCGTGCAGGCGGGGGCCATGCTCAATATCCAGTTCAGCCCCGCCTTTGGTCTGCCCACCCTGCACCGGACGCGTAATTAAATGACACAGATGGCACCAGCGCTCCCCTCTTCTGAAGGATCAAGGCCAATGATTGCAGTAAAATGGCAGCAGATGATTGCCGGTCTCCTGTGCATGGGGGCCATATCATCCCCACAATATGTGTGGACCCTGTTTACCCCGGTGCTCAAGGTGGACTTTAGCGCCAGTGCGGCCGCGCTCCAGGTGACATTTTCGTTGCTGATTGTGCTGCAAACGCTTTTTTCGCCCATTCAGGGGTGGATCGCCAAACACATTCACCCGCGCAGTCTGATTATGGCGGGTATTGTGCTGACCGGCGCAAGCTGGATTGCCACCGCACAGGTGCATAGCCTGACCATGCTGTACCTGACTTATGGCGGCCTGGGCGGTATTGGCACGGGTATTGTGTATGTGGGGGTTGTCTCCCTGCTGATGCAGTGGTTCCCCAAAAACCGGGGCATGGCGGCGGGGGCTGCGGCAGCGGGGTATGGCATGGGGGCGATGGTGACGACGTTTCCCATTTCCCACCTTCTGGCGGCATCGGGCTGGCGTACAACCATGCTGGTGTTTGGGTTTGTGATGATGGCAGCCGGGGTGCTGGCGGCCTTTTTCCTCAAAACACCGCTGGCCACCCAGAGCGAGCAGGAACCTAGCGGCATTGGGTTTACAACATCATACGTTGTAAAAACCCCTCTGTTCTGGTTGATGTTTTTTATGATGGCGACCATGGCAACCTCTGGCCTGATGGTGACATCCCAACTGGCCCAGATTGCGTCGGACTTTGGGGTGGCGCATCTGAGCATTCTGGGCATGGCGGCACTGCCCCTTGCCATGACGCTGGACCGCATTGCCAACGGGGTAACCCGCCCGCTGTTTGGCTGGGTTTCCGACCGGATGGGGCGTGAGCAGACCATGGCGTTTGCTTTTACGCTGGAGGCTATTGCGCTGACATGCTGGCTGGCGCTGTCAAACCACCCTGTTGCGTTTGTGCTTTTGTCTGGCGTGGTTTTTCTGGGCTGGGGCGAAATTTTCTCCCTCTTCCCCGCAACGCTGACCGATACGTTTGGCACGCGTGATGCGTCGCGCAATTATGGGCTGCTGTATATGGCCCAGGGTGTTGGTGCCATTTTTGGTGGCCCGCTTGCCGCATGGCTGCACCAGACCAGCGGGAACTGGCACCTTGTGTTTGGCCTTGCGATCGGGGGCGACCTGCTGACAGCCCTGCTGGCCTTTGCCGTGCTGCGGCCCATGCGCCGCCGTTTTATGCAGGGCCATGGTCATGCGTAAGCTCGACCCTTTTCTACTGTCGCTGATCGGGGCTGTAACCCTGGCAACGGTTCTGCCGTGCCAGGGGATTGCCACCACGGTTTTGGAGTATCTGACCGATGCCTGCATCATGGTCATGTTCTTCATGCAGGGGCTTAAGCTGGAGCGGCGGGCAATCTGGGAGAATATGCGGAATTGGAAGTTGCAGGGGCTGGTGCTGGTCTGCACGTTTGCGCTCTTTCCCGCTCTTGGGCTGGGGCTGCATCTGGTAGCCCCCGGTCTGATGGAGCAGAGCACATGGCTGGGGGTGCTGTTTCTGTGCTGTCTGCCGTCCACCGTGCAGTCGTCCATTGCGCTCACGTCGCTGGCTAATGGCAATATTGCGGCCTCGATCTGTGCGGCAACGCTGTCCAATATCATGGGTATTTTTATAACCCCTGTTCTGGTCTCGCTTGTTCTGCACAGGCACGGGGTCTGGTCGGCGCAGGCCATTGGGGGCATTGCGGTGCAGCTTCTGTTGCCATTTCTGGCGGGGCAGATGTTCCAGCCCATTCTGCACAAATGGGCGCACCGTCATAAAAAGCTTATCTCCATTACGGACCGCTCCTCCATCCTCCTTGTTGTCTATACCGCCTTCAGCCACGCTGTGGTGGAGGGGATCTGGCGGCAGCTTTCCCTGCGCCATATTGCAACCCTGATTGTGGTTGATACGGCGTTGCTGGTATCGGTGCTGGTCGTCACCTTGCTGGTCAGCCGGATGGCGGGCTTTGCCAGCCGGGACGAGGTATCGTTGATCCTGTGCGGGTCTAAAAAATCACTCGCCTCTGGTGTGCCCATGGCCAATGTGCTCTTTCCTGCCTCGGCGGCTGGTTTTGTTATTTTGCCTCTTATTCTTTACCATCAGATCCAGCTTTTTCTCTGTACTCTGATCGCACGCCACTATCACAACAAACATCTTGCGGACGTCTGATGCTTCATACATCTCATGCAACACGCGGCATGGTTACCTCGCCGCACCATCTGGCCAGCCAGGCTGGGCTGGATATTCTTAAAAAGGGTGGTACGGCGCTGGAGGCTGTGGTGGCAACAGCGGCAACACTGTCGGCTGTCTACCCCCATATGACCGGTCTGGGGGGGGATGCCTTCTGGCTGATTGCCTACCCTGATGGCCGTACATGCGTGATCGACGCCTGCGGGGCGGCGGCGGGGCAGGCCTCGTTGGCGCTTTATGACAAGGCGGGCCACACGACCATACCGTGGCGCGGCGGGCTTGCGGCCAACAGCATGGCGGGGGCTGTGTCCGGCTGGCGGGAGGCCCTGCGGCTGAGTGCGCGCCTCCAGCCCACCCTGCCGTTGCAGGACCTGTTGCGTGACGCCACCTATTATGCCGAGCAGGGCTATGCCGTCTCGGACAGTGAGGCCGCACTCCTGCGGGAAAAACAGGCTGAGCTGGCCACAAACCCTGCGTTTATGGCTGCCTATGCCGGGGTAGACAGCCTTGTGGCGCATGGGGATATCCGGCGCAATCCCGCACTGGGCCGCACTTTGCGGCAACTGGCAGAGCAGGGGCTGGACAGTTTTTACACCGGCCCTCTGGCGCAGGCCCTGTGTGCCGACCTGGCAGAGAGTGGCAGCCCCCTGCGGCTGGAGGATTTTGCAGGCCACCGCGCAACCCTGACCTCGCCGCTGCACACCACCATCCGGGGGAGCACGCTGTACAATACACCGCCCCCGACACAGGGTGTTGCGTCCCTTGCCATTCTCAAGATTTTTGATGATCTGCCCGCGGAGGATGCCGAAAGCTTTGCCCATATCCACGGGTTGGTGGAAGCGACGAAAAAGGCGTTTCTGTTCCGCAATGCCCATGTGGGTGATCCGGCCTACATGACCGAGTGCGCGCAGAGTTTTCTGAACGACACGCAGCAGATCAAACAGCTTGCCCGTGCCATTAACATGCACGAAGCCATGCCATGGCCTGCTCCCTCCCAGCAGGGAGATACAACATGGATGGGCGCGATTGATGCCTCGGGCGTTGCGGTCAGCATGATCCAGAGCCTGTATTTTGAATTCGGGTCGGGTGTGTTTTTGCCCAATACGGGCCTGATCTGGCAAAACAGGGGCTCTTCTTTCCAACTGTCTGAAACCGGCTGGAATGCGCTCAAGCCGGGGCGCAAGCCCTTCCACACTCTTAACCCGGCCATGGCCCGTTTTGAGGATGGCCGGACGATGGTGTACGGCACCATGGGGGGCGAGGGCCAGCCACAGACACAGGCCGCTATTTTCTCACGCTATGCGCGGTATGGCACCCCATTGCAGCAGGCGGTGACGGCCCCGCGCTGGTTGCTGGGCCGCACATGGGGGATGGAAAGTGTGTCGCTTAAAATAGAGAGCAACTTTTCCCCCACTGTTATCCAGCAACTGCGCGACGCGGGCCATACTGTTGAACTGGTTGCACCGTTTTCGGCCATGATGGGCCATGCCGGTGCTGTGGTGCGGCATGGCAATGGCCTGCTGGAAGGGGCGAGCGACCCCAGAAGTGACGGTTGCGTGGCTGCATTTTAACGGATAAGGCCCAAGCCACTGTGCCCCGGCGGTTAAAACTGCCGGGGTGTCATGTGGGGGCTGTGGCCACAAAAAACCCTCCCCCGCATAAGGCAGGGGAGGGTTTTTATTTAGGCACGATCTGGAGTTTTTAGAAGGCGTTCTCAGGCTGTTTTTTTGGCGGCTGCGCGGGCGGCGTTCTTTTCTTCCTCGGTCCAGATTTTGCGCTCGCGGACTTTCTGCGGCTTGATCTGCTTGACCGGCCCCCCACCCAGCACGGGGGCGCGCATGGTGGAGTGGCGTGCCTCTTCCGAATGCCACGGGTGGTCGGCATGCACGTCCAGAGTGCGGCCGATTTCACGCTCTACATCATGCAGCCAGGCGCGCTGTTCGGCATCGCACAGGGTTATGGCAAAGCCGCTGCGCCCTGCACGGCCCGTGCGGCCAATGCGGTGCACGTAGCTTTCTGGCAGGCTTGGCAGATCATGGTTGAAAACATGCGTGACGGTATCAACATCAATCCCGCGCGCGGCAATGTCGGTGGCGACCAGAACCTGCGCTGCCCCGGAGCGGAAGGCATCCAGTGCACGCTCGCGCTGCCCCTGGGACTTGTTGCCGTGCAGGGCCTCGGCCGTAATGCCTGCTTCGGTAATAAAGGCGCAGACCTCGTTGGCAATGTTCTTTTGCAGGGTAAAGACCACGGCCTGCCCGATGTCTGGCGTGCGCAGGAGCGAGAGGAGGGCGTCTTTTTTATCAGCCGCGTTGACGAACATGACCGACTGCTCGATCCGGTCAACCGTGGTTGACGGTGGGGCAATCTCGACCTTTGCGGGGTCTTGCAGCAGGCTTTCGGCCAGTGCGGCAATGGACTTGGGCATCGTGGCCGAAAACAGCACGGTGTGCCGGTCCTTGGGCAGCGTTGCCACAATACGCTCGATCGGTTTGGCAAAGCCCATGTCCAGCATCTGGTCGGCTTCATCCAGCACCAGCGCTTCAAGCTGTGACAGGTCGCACAGGCCCTGCTCGACCAGGTCCAGCAGGCGGCCGGGGGCGGCCACAATAATGTCCACACCGTCCTTGAGCGCATTGACCTGATGCATCTGGCTGACGCCGCCAAAAATGGTGGTCACACGCGGTTGCATGTAGCGGCCAAAACGCTCGAACCCGTCAGCAATCTGCGACACCAGCTCACGCGTGGGGGCCAGCACCAGTATGCGCGCGCCACCCGCAGGGGCCGGGCGGGGGGATGCCGCAAGGCGGTGCAGCAGCGGCAGCGCAAAGGAGGCCGTTTTGCCCGTGCCCGTCTGGGCCATGCCCAGCAGGTCGCGCCCGTCCAGCAGGAAGGGGATGGACCCGGCCTGAATGGGGGTGGGGGCGGTATAGCCCTCATCCTCCAGAGTGCGCAGCAGGGGTGGGGCGAGGGAAAGGTCGGTAAAAGTGATGGACATGCTCAGACAACGCCTCCGGCGCGGGGTAAAGCTGCGCCTTTTGGGGCTTCGCTGATTCGGAATGCGGACTTTTACGGGGGCTGCCGCACCGCGTCAACGCAAAGCGCACAGGCGGTGGAGCAGGACTGAATCGGCCTGCATCCACGGCTTTTTCAGGCAGGCCCGATGGGGTGGAAGGTGGGGTGCCACCGTGCGCCCGGCAGCCATCGGGCGGGGGCCGGGTGCAGTTGGAGCATGGGGGTTAACAGGCCAGCCTTTAGTACAGGGATGCGCCTTTGGTCTCCATGACCTCGATAATCAGGGCAAAGCAGGACTGGGTCTGGTCTTTCTGAATATGCAGGTGCAGCGGCGCGTGCAGCCTGGGGCAGCAGAAGGTCAGGGCATGGGGGTCGGGTGTCAGCACGGTCGGGTGCTGCTGTGCATCATTGTAAGACACGCTCAGTTCGCCCCCGCCATAAAGGCAGAACACGCAAAAGGGTGACGTGCCGGACAGCACCGGGGTCAGGGGGGTGGTGACGGGCTGCCAGGTCAGGCACAGGTTCTGCGCCCCGCTGAGTGCGGCTGTCAGCGACAGGGTCTGTTCGATATCTTCTTTCAGGAAGCGCAGGTTTTCGGGCACGCTCAGCTGGTGGCGTAACGTGCGGGTAATGTCCCCCACCGTGCCGCTGAGTGTGAGTGCGGGGCTGCCTGTGGTGGTCTGGCCAATCAGGTCCGGCCAGGTGTCGGGTACCTTGCGGCTCCAGACAATAATGTCGGCCACAGGTTTCATGATATCCGCAAGAATACGGCTGTCGGCCGAGGCCGCAATGCGTGGACCGGGTGCCGTGGTGGCATCGGGCCAGCTCTCCATGACAAACATGGTGTTTACTGTTCCTCTGGGGTGGCGTGTGGCACGGCCATGCCGCAGGCGTCGGGGTGGTCCAGTGTCAGCAGCAGCCGGGTCACAGGCGTGGCCAGCCCCGACAGCGGGGGGGAGCGGTGCAGCACCGCCGTGCTGGCAGACCAGTTGGGGTATTGCCGCCCCTTGAGCAGGCTCAGCCAGCCTGTGGGGGTGGTGTGGATGGTGTCGGACTCGGGCTGTTTCCACTGCACGCCGGGGCCGGTGTAGGTGCACAGCAGGCGCAGGGGCACGTTATCAACATGAAAGCGGCTGCAACTGTCATGGGTGATTTTTTCCAGCCGAAAGCGGAGCTCCGCCGTGCCTGACAGGCGCTGGTACCGGCGGGCAAGGGCCAGCATGTCGGCCAGCAGCGGGTGCAGCGGGCCGGGCATAAGGGGTTGCAGCTCGGTTTCGAGCATTTCCACACTGCCACGGCTTAAAAAAAGGTCCGGCCCCTGAGCCACCCAGAGCTGGGCCGCATGGTGCAGCTCGGCCCCAAGCTGGCGTGGTTCCTGCGTGATACTGTGGTCGGGGCAGGTAATGGCATGCAGCGGTGCCGGTATGGCAAGGTGCTGGCGTGTTGGGCAGGCCTGGCGCATGGGGGCTCCTTTCAGGGTTGTTATGTTATAATATAACACTTAGGATGCCGGCATCGCAACCAAGGGGTGGCTCTGTCATGGCCGACAAACTTCCTGTCACGGTTCTTTCGGGTTTTCTGGGGGCCGGAAAGACAACACTGCTCAATCATGTGCTGAACAACCGCGAAGGGCGGCGCGTGGCGGTGATTGTCAATGACATGAGCGAGGTCAACATCGACGCGGATCTGGTGCGCGGTGGTGGCAACCTGTCGCGCACCGATGAAACCCTGGTGGAGATGAGCAACGGCTGCATCTGCTGCACCCTGCGCGACGACCTGCTGCAGGAAGTGCGGCGGCTGGCGGAGGAAGGGCGGTTTGACTACCTGCTGATAGAATCAACAGGCATTGCCGAACCCCTGCCCGTGGCCGCCACCTTTGAGTTCCGTGACGAGGCCGGGCAGAGCCTGTCCGACATTGCGCGGCTGGATACGATGGTCACGGTGGTGGATGCGGTTAACCTGCTGCGGGACTATGCCTCGACCGACTTCCTGCGGGACCGGGGGGAAACCGCAGGCGAGGACGATGACCGCGCGCTGGTGGACCTGCTGGTGGAGCAGATTGAATTTGCCGATGTGGTGGTGCTGAACAAGGTGTCCACCGCCACCCCGGACCAGCGCGAGGCCGCCCGCCAGATCATTCAGGCGTTGAACGCCGATGCGGATATTGTCGAGGCAGATATGGGCCGCGTGCCGTGTGCGCGTATTCTGGACACGCACCGCTTTGATTACGACAAGGCCCACCAGCACCCCTTGTGGTACAAGGAACTGTTTGAATCCCACGACCATGTTCCCGAAACCGAGGAATACGGGATCCGCAGCTTTGTCTGGCGTGCGCGCCGCCCGCTGGTGCCAGAGCGTTTCAAGGCGTTTATTGACAGCATGTGGCCCGGAGTCGTGCGCGCCAAGGGGCATTTCTGGCTGGCCACCCGCCCGCAATGGGTGGGGGAACTGGGGCAGGCTGGCGCTCTTGTGCGCACGCAGGCACTGGGGCGCTGGTGGGTGGCCATTGCCCAGTCCCAGTGGCCTGACAACGCCGCCTGGCGGGAAATGATCGAGGCCCGCTGGGACCAGACCTACGGCGACCGGCGGCAGGAAATTGTGTTTATCGGCACGGCGGATATGGACGAGGCCGCCATCACCGCCGCACTCAATGCCTGCCTGGTGCCCGATCTGGGGCAGACCACGTTTGACCCGTTGCTGTTTGCCCATCTGCCCGACCCGTTCCCGCTCTGGGGGCAGCAGGAGGCGCTGGAACATGCCTGACCCCCAGACCGGCAACGAGCGTACAATCCGGCATGAAATCTGGCAGCGCTTCAGTGGGGATGACTGGGCCGCGTTTGACGCCCTGCCAGCCACGGTGCGCCAGCGGGTTGCCGATCATGCGTATGATGCGTGGTCGGTAAATGTCATGATCCTGTGGCAGCGTTACAAGCGACTGTATGGCCGCACGCCCAGAGCCGAGCGCGCGCTGATCCGCTATCTGGATTATTGCGAACGGCTGGAGCGTGAGGCCTTTGCCCAGCGTTACGCCCAGACCCACGGCGGAGTGCTGCCGCATGATGCCGCGGCAGGCACAGTCCTGCGCGCCAGAGCATAGGAAAGGGGCGCAGGGCCGAGCCATGACAGCAGGCGACGGGCCAGAGGTGGCGTGTGCTGCCAAAGGCCGTGCCGTCATGGTGCCTTCCAGTCGCCTCTTCTACACGGCCGGGTTCAGGGTGTTGGGTATGAGCCCACACAGGGGCTTGGGGCGTAGCCGTGCAGGCGCTGCAAGGCGGTAGTGGGGTGGTGCCAGCGGGGTGTGATCGCGCCGGTGGGGGCCAGCCACAGCAGGGCTGGCTCGTAGCGGCTCTGCCAGTCACGCAGGGCAGGGGGATTGTGCCGCCGGGGCTGGGCGATTAAAGCCTTTGCGCATGACGACAAACACACCCGCATGCCCGCAATGCTCCTTGGAAGAAACACACCTGGAAGGTGGGCAGTATGTCTGCGACACCTGCGGGTATGAATGGCCCGCCGACGCGGTGGAAACCCCGGCGGAGGACGACAGCGTGCGCGACGCCAATGGCGTTGCCCTGGCCGATGGGGACACGGTTGTCCTTGTCAAAGACCTTAAGGTCAAAGGCTCTTCCACCACATTGAAGGTGGGCACCAAAATCAAGAACATCCGCCTGCGGGGCGGGGACCACGCGGTGGAAGCCGGGGGGTATATGCTCAAGGCCGATTTTCTGCGTAAGGCGTAAGTCGCGGTTTGTACCACTGCCGGGGGCAGGGTTGGCGCAGCGCTTTTGTGCCTGAACTGGCGGCTTGGGCCTACAGAGCGCCCAACCAGTCGCGGCCTTGTGCGCCGGAGGGCGGGGCGGCCCCCTGACACCCGGTGGGCGGGGTAAGCGCCTTTGTTTTGTGCCGGGGGCGGAGGGTTCAGCCCGCCCCCTTCTTTCAGGCCATGGGCCTGAAACCTGCCTGTGAGCACAGGCTCCGTTCCCCTTTTTCATAAAAATCCTGCCATTGGGCCGGTTCCCGGTCTGTCAGGCTTTGGTGGCGTGTCGGCCCCGTGTTAGGCAGGGGGAGAGGGCTGCGGGGCATGCGGGCATGGTGCCGGTGCCAGATGGCCGGATTTGCGCTGGCGTACCCACTGGCATGTCAGCATGGGGGAAAAGACCATGAAGGAGATCGATGCCGATAGGCTCTCCGAAGCGCGGATGTTTCTGGCGGAAATCCAGGCGGATGCAGAGCGGGTGAACACCCAGGCCCAAGGCAATGTCGCCACCCCGACCGATGTCCGCAGTGGCATTGCCATGCTGGCGGACAAGATCGACACGCTGGTTGACCTCATGCGGGTCTGACCGCGGGCGGTTTTATGGCGGGGCACAGGGGGCGCGGCGCGGCTTTTCCCGCCCCTTGGGCAACAGGGCATGGGCGGGCTGGTTTGCGGCAAGGCCCGTGGCGTGTGCGCGGGGGGCAGCAAGCCTGCGGCCGTGATCGACCTGTGCGCGTGCTGCCAGAGCTGGTGGGCAGCGCGTGGCTGCCCCCGGTATGGTGGTTGGGGCCGCCTGTCAGTTATTGCCCAGCAGGGCGTAAGGTGTGGGGGCGTCCATGGGCGTGTGCCCGCGCAGGCCGTAATGGTTGCTGATCGGCAATGACGCGACAGAGGCTGTGGGCGGCGGCAGCAGGGGGGGAGCCTGATAACGCGCGCAGGCGCCCAACAGTGCAAGCCCAGCCAGAGCCAGAAGTTTGGTGGCCTTCATGTTCTTCATGTTCCTCAAATCTTGCGCGCCGGAGCGCGTGCAGGCGCGAGACGATACCGCCATGGCGTGCATATGGCCAGCCAGCCCGCGGGTGACTAGCCCTTGGGGGCGGGTGGAGCCTCTTTTGCGGGCAGGGTAAACAGGTCGGGCCGCTTTTGCGCCGCCCAGACCAGCAGGCGGGTGCACAGGCCGCGCAGCAGGGGAATGTCCTCGGCCAGCAGCAGCAGGCCCAGCGGGAGCATCCACAACCCCAGCACCGGCAGAAAGGAAAATACGCCCCCCACAACCAGCAGGCTGCCTGCGGCCATGCGCGGGATTTTATGTTCCTCCGCCAGGAGCCATGCCGCCATGCGTTGCCCGCGCGCGGGCAGGCGCGCAATCAGCGCATCCCTGTGGTGGCGTCGGATGGTGTCCTGCGCCTGAGCGTGTTGCTCTGCACCGGAGGGGGGAGGAGAGGTCATGCCGTTTTTAAAAACCCGGCCAGAGGATGGTGGCTCTGGTGTGGGGGTGGCCCCCCGGCACCAGAGCGCGCGCCATCAGGCGTAAAAGTCTACGCCGCTTTCGTTATCTGCGCTTTCGCTGCTGCTGTTGTTGCCACCGCCCGTTGTGGTGGTGGACAGCACATTGCCCGACGCGTCCTTGACGGTAATGGTGATGGAACCATCAGCATTGAACGTTTCGGTCGTGGTGGTTGTGGAGGACGAGGACGAGCTGCTGCCAGAAGAGCTGCCCGAGGACGAGGAGCTGCTGGTGCTGGCAGAAGACGTGCCGAAAAGGCTGGTAATACCGCTGGTGGAGAGGGAGGAAGACATTAATAATGCTCCGTAGGGCCATGGGAACAGGGCCGGTCTGCCGGGCGGTTATGGCGCGGCTGGCGTAGCCGTATTCCTCGTTTGTATACACTATCCACAGGGTTACCCACACCTGTGGATGGAGTCTGTGGATAGTCGGGGGGAACCCCTCAACACGGATAACCCGTGGTTTGCACCTTTGTATACTCCCAAACAGGGGCTATCGCTACTGTCAGGGCTGCCATGGCGGGCATGGCCAGGCTGGGGTGTGGTCTGCGCGGTATGCAGGGCGCGCACGGTGTGGACCATGTCGCCAATGCCTTCCAGACAATAGGCCTGCTGCTCGGCCGCAAAGGACAGGTCGGAAAACAGGGGCCAGCCCAGCACCTGCCGCACCGCCAGCAGCCCCAGGATGGCCTGTTCGTAGCGGTCGATTTCTGTCGCCAGCAGGGGCGGCAGTGTTGCGGTGCTAAACAGCCCCTCGGCCAGGGCGGTGTCGTAGGTGGTGGGGCCTGTGTCCATGCCTGTCGTCATCCGGCGGTCGAAGGGAGGTCTGTTTGTGCATTAAAAACGCACAAACAGCAAGGCAAAACCGCACAGCCTGCGCGCTACTTCCAGGTCCATTTGCCCACCACACGGCCATTGATGCTGATTTCATCCAATGTCAGCTCATAAACCGAATAGGCGGGGTTGATGCTCATGATCCGCACGCGCCGGGGTTCGTCCATTCCGGGCAGCAGTTCCAGCCGTTTGAGCACAAGCCCGTAGCCGTCCCACAGCACGTAAACGCCGGGGGGGGAGGGCACGCGGTGGGCGGTGTCCACCAGCACGCGGTCTCCGGCCTGATAGTCAGGCTCCATACTGTCCCCCGCCACACGGATAATGGCCAGCATGTCCGGGGCTTCGGTAAAGGCCGCTACGTAGCCACGCGGCAGGTTCCAGTGTTCCACCGGGCGCAGGCCATCCTGCGGGGCACAGAGTTCTGGCACCATGCCCGGCCCGGCTGATGTGGTGACGTCATATTCCGGTATGGCAACCTGGTTGCCGTAGTCCTGCTCTGGCACGGTCGCGGGCGGCGGCGGTTTTGCAGGGGCCGGGGTGGCCAGCCCGACAACGCCTGCCGTAACCCCGGCAAGGTTCCATACCTCGTTGGGGGTTATGGGCGGGTCGCCACGGCCCACAAGCAGGGGCAGCATGGTCTTGACCATGGCCAGGGGCAGCTCCTCCTTTTTGTAGGAGGTCTCATACGTGCGGTAGGAGGAAAACTTCTCTCCATACCCCAGCGCGCGCGCAAAGTCGCGTACCGTATAGCCTGCGCGTTCGCGCACGGCTTTGAGCCGGTCTGTGATGCGGAGTCTGTTCATGGCGCCATTATGTGCGAAATGTACGCACATGTCAGTGCGAAAAAAACGCTTGCGTGTTGTGCGCTCAAGATACACAGTTTTTGTGTTGAAAAAACACACATAATTCTGCCCGCCGATCAACACCTTGGCCGGGCCGGAGCAGGCGAAAGACCGCGCATGACCGATACTCCCCCGCCCTTGACCCCGCCCGACTCCGACCTGCGGGGGTTGCCTTTTATGCCGCTGGACACCGTGCGCCTGCTGGACAGTGACCTGTTTGCCCTGAGCACGGGGGAGGAGTTCAAGGCCGCCGTGGCCCTGTGGTGCAAAGCCTGGCAGCAGGTACCGGCTGCCAGCCTGCCGGGGCACGACCGGGTGCTGGCGCATTTGTCGGGGGCCGGGGTGGACTGGCCCGCCGTGCGTGCCATGGCGCTGCATGGCTGGCAGGGCTGTGCCGATGGGCGGCTGTACCACCCTGTGCTGGCTGAAAAAGCCAATCATGCCTGGCAGGCACGACTGGCCCAGCGTGCCAGAGCAGCGCGGCGCTGGCACGGTCATACCCCGGCACAGGCCAGGGCGGATGCCACGGAACATGCCGTGGCAGATGCAAGGGAGAGGGGAAGGGAGAGTACCTCACTGCGTTCGGGTACGGCACGCGGCCAGCGCCTGCCGACGGACTGGCAGCCCGATGCTACGCAATGCGCCTTTGCCCAGGCTTTGGGGCTGGACCCCGCCGCCCAGGCCGAGCGTTTTTGTGACTACTGGCGGGGCGTGCCCGGCCAGCGTGGCTGCAAGGCCGACTGGGCGGCCACATGGCGCAACTGGTGCCGGAGGGAGGCCACAGGCCAGCGCCCGGCGGCCAGCCCCCACCCGTTGGAGGAGCAGGCTGAACGCCTGCGCCACAGGCTGACGGGCCACCGGGCATGACAGCGGCCACTGTCAGGGCTGGCGGGCAGGCTTGCTCCCGCCCGGTTATGGATCAGGCGGGCGGGGGGAGCCCCCCTGTGGCGCGCTCTTGCCCCGCTGTGTGGGGGGCGGCGGCCCCGGCAGGGTCGCCGGGTCTGCGGCCCGGTCCGGCGCTGGCGTTGTATCTGGCCAGTTACCGGCCCGGCGGGTTTGCGCCGTCTGCCGCGCAACTGGCTGCTGCCACCACCTTGCTGCCGGTGCTGGAGCAGGCATTGGCTCCTCTGCCCGAGCCCACAGTGCGCACCTATCTGTATGACCTTGCCGAAATGCTGAACGCCGGTGTGGCCAACCCCTTGCCCGGCACGGCGCTGGGGTTGCGGTGCATGGCCCTTGTGGCGGCCTGCGCGCCACTGCCCGCTGTGGTGTGGGACAGCGCCACCACGCGGGAGGCGTTGGCGCATTTTCGGTTTTTTCCTTCTGCGGCCGAGCTGGTGGCGTTTCTGGCGGCCCGCGCTGCCCCGCACCACGGCACGGCTGTGCGCCTGCGGTTGATGCTGGCCGAAGCCCGCCACCGCACCCGCGCCTGACAGGCGTGGACAGGGCGCACCCCAAAACAGTTTATGAACAGGACGATCAGATGACATACAAGCAGAGTTCCCCCACATCCCGCCCGGCCGCAGGGCTGCCGCCGGGGCTGGCAGTGGCGGACATGGCCATGCTGCCAACTCCGGAAAGGCTGGCCCGCTCCACCTTTACCGGCACCACACCGCTGCGGGTGCTGACAACAGTGCAGGCGCTGCTGAATGCGGGGGACATCCGCCAGGACGCGGCCGATGCGGCCGAACGCTGGTACAGGGACTGGGCCTTCGCGCGGGAAGGGGTGGTGGAGCTATCACCCGGCCACACGCCCGACCCCACAACCCGGCACGACGCGGTGTCCTGGCAGCTTACCCGTGGCCGTGCGGCTGCCCGGCTGACAGAGGTGCGTCAGGCGCTTGGGGCGTGTGGGGAGGTACGGCTGCACCTTATGCTGGTGCGGGAACTGTCTTTTGTGCAGATCGGGCGGGTGCTGTTCCCCCATCTGTCCGAGGCCCGCGCCCGACTTAAAGTCTCGGCCCAGTGCGCCATGGTGCTGGAACAACTGGCGGATTTTCAGGCCGGTCGGCGTGCAAGGGCTTCCAAAACACCCTGTCAGCGTCAGCCAGTGTTGGAAGAAAAATCATAAAATGTGCAAAAAAGAGCTTGCATGCTGCGCGCAGTGTTGATAGGTATTTTCTTACATTGAAATTCGTGTGTCGCCAAAGCCGCCCCATTCGGGCGGCTTTTTTTATGGCCCATACCCTGCCCGCCCAGCATGGCCCCTGCGCCGCCTTGGGTCATTTTGGAAAAATCGTATGACCAGTCAGATCAGATGCGCAGACATCGTGCGTCTGCGCCGTTACGACGCCGTGTGCGTTGCGGCGCGGCAGGGTGCGCCTGTGCTGTGCTTTTTTGTGCCAGATACGGAAACAACACGCCACCGGGCCGATGTTTCCCTGTCCATGTGTGAAAGTGCCGAGGCCGGTCTGCCCCCAGACCGCCGCGTGCGCTGTGTCGGCCGGGCCCATGGGGGTGGTGGGCAGGTTGTCGGGCGCATGCCCGCACCCGCCATGCAGCGTATTCACGGCATGCTGGCACAGGAAATGGCACGACAGGCCGGAGAGCAGGAGCATGACAGAGGCAGACCCGCCCGAAGGTGAGGCCCGTTGGGAGGGCTCAGGCCTCGATAACGCAAAACATGCCGACACAGCCTTAACACGTGAGCAATGGCGTCTGCTCCTGTGCCTGACAGAGGAAGGGCATAGCCTGCGCGCCATAGCCCAGCACCCCGGCATGCCGGGGTGGCAGAGGCTGCGCCAGCATATCCGCGCCAGCGGCGGGCGGGCCGCCAGCTACGCCCGCGCCCGCCAACTGGCCGCAGAAGCATTTGAGGACAGGCTGTTGCAGGAACTTGAAACACTCCGGGGGGAGGATACAGCCGCCATGCGCCTGCGTATTGATACACTCAAATGGCTCATGGCCAAGCGCGCCCCCACCCGCTATGGCGACAGGCCAGAAGCCGCAGCCCCCACCCGCGCCCCAACTGCGCCAGACATCATACGCAGGATTATTATAGACCCCAGAAGGAACGATCAGGATAGCGGAGCATGACCGCCCGGCAGGACCGTATGCTGGACATGCCCACGGCGCGCGTTTTCCTGCCCCTGCTGGCACCCTGTCGGTACAAGGGGGCGTATGGTGGGCGGGGGTCGGGCAAGTCGCATTTTTTTGGGGACTGTGTGGTGGAGGAACATCTGCGCACCCCCGGCCAGCGCACGGTCTGCATCCGCGAGGTGCAGAAATCCATGGAGCGGTCGTCCCGCCAGTTGATCGTGGACAAGATCGGCCAGTACGGCCTGCATGCCAGTTTTGAGGTGCAGGACCGTATGATCCGGACACCGGGTGATGGGATCATTATTTTTCAGGGCATGCAGAGCCATACGGCAGACAGTATCAAGTCGCTTGAAGGGTTTGACCGCGCCTGGGTGGAGGAAGCCCAGAGCCTGTCGGCCCATAGCTGGCGGCTGTTGCGGCCCACATTGCGTAAAGCCGGGTCGGAAATCTGGGCAAGCTGGAACCCGACATCGGCACAGGACCCGGTCGATGCGTTTTTTCGCGGGGCCGGGGCAGACAGGGCCGATCTGGTGGCAGTGCGGGCAGGCTGGGCGGATAATCCGTGGTTTGGCGCAGGGGCACTGGATGCCGAACGTCTGGCCGATGCCCGCGCCCGCCCGGAGGAATATGCCCATGTGTGGGAGGGGGAATACCGTAGCCGCTCGCAAGCTCAGGTATTTGCCGGGCAGGTGGAGGTGCGGGCGTTTGAAACACCAGAGGGTATCCGGCCTTATTATGGTGTGGACTAGGGTTTTGCAAAAGACCCTCTGGCCGCCCTGCGCTGCTGGATTGCCGACGACTGTGTCTATGTGGATTACGAGGCCGGTGGCACCGGGATCGAACTGGACGATATTCCCGCCGTGCTGGACACGCTGCCCCAGGCCCGGTTGTGGCCATGGCGCGCTGATGGCGCACGGCCCGAAACCATAAGCTTTCTGGCCCGCCGCCATGGGTTCCGTATCAGTGCAGCGCGCAAATGGCCGGGTAGTGTGGAGGACGGCATCGCCCGCCTGCGCGCCTTTACCCGCATTGTGGTGCATCCCCGCTGCCCGCGTCTTGCGGCGGAGTTCCACCGCTACGCCTACCGTGTGGACCCCCAGACCGAGGATATTCTGCCTGTGGTGGAAGATGCCAACAACCACTGGATCGACGCCCTGCGTTACGCGCTGGACGGGATCATTCACAACCGGCGTACGCTGCCACGGTTTACACCGCAGGCCGTGCGTAGAATTGCGAAAACAGAGCCATGATCAACAAGGGTTCCTTTAAACCTCTGCGCGGCCTGCTGCGCGCGCCTGCGTCTGCCCTGCGGGCCGAGCCCCATCTGCCAGCCGCCCCAAAGGTGCGGCGGCGCAAGGGCTGGCCATGGCGGGGCAGCGCCACACCCGGCCCCATGGGTGCGGCAGACCCCTTTGCCCCGTATTGCCCGCCCAGTGGTGTGCGCGGGGCAGCCATGGCGGCGGACAGCCTGCCCGAGAGCCTGCCTGCGGCCATGGTCACGGCGCAGTTCAGCCTGGGCAATGGCCTGCTGGCTGACGGGCTTGGTTTTGCGGGCTATGCCAATCTGGCGGCCATGATGTGCCGGCGCAGACTCAGGAGCAGGCAACACCCGCCCCAGCCCCGGCAGCCCTTGTGCTGGCAACCCTGCTGGCAGGGGCATTTGCCCCGGCCCGGTCGGAGGGGGTGGGGCGTTTCTGGTCTGGTGGCGGTGTGCCGGAGGGTTCCACCCTTGCGGGGGCCGGGCAGTTTGCGTCCGGGTCTGGTGGTGCTCAATTTCAAAACAGATTTTATGGACAGGGTTTTTCTGACCCTATGGGGCAGATACCTGCTGCTCTGCGCGGGCGTCAGGCCGGGGTAGGCTTGTTCCGCTCCGGGGGGGCGTATTCTACGCATTCAGAGACAGGCCGCAGGGTTGTCGCCGCCATGGCGGACCGGGTGTTGCAGAGCCGTATGGGCGGGGTAGCGAGCCTTGGCAGTGCCGGGCTCTCTAACGGGCTTGATGGCCTTTATGCCCGGATAAGAACATTTCAGCACTCCCGGCTTGTGGGGCTGTCTGGGCGGAGGGGAGAGGGCATGGCGGAACTGTCTGATTATACCTCTTCTGGCTTGAAAAACCGTGCTGTAAGCCGCCTTGGCCGTGGTTTTGCAGCTTTGCAGCCGCATGGTGGGGGGCAGGTCGGGGCCTTTCTGGATCAGTCCTGTTTTGTTCCACCCCCGGCAGAAGCGCATCTTGCGGGGCAGTCTGCCCCGGTGGTGCAGGGGGTGGCGCAGGCGATGGTGGCGGCCCGCCAGCAGGTGCAGGCGCAGTGGGTCGGGTCGGGGCAGGCGTATCTGCATGGCATGGGGCAGGCGCTTAGTCAGGCGCGCAGCATGGTCGCCCGCAGGCCCTCCCTCCCGGCACCGGCTGTTGCCGTGCCCCTGCTGGCACCCAGCTCCGGTGCAAAAGAAAACCGCCAGAGCTACGATTTTCAGGAAAGCTTTTTAAAAACCCATGCCCGCCACGCCAATATGGGGCTGAGTTAAGGCTCCACCCCGCGCTGGATGATGACAAAAAGGACAACCCATGTCGCTTGTACCCGTAACCCTGCCAGCCGTATGGGATATTCCCGTCGCGGCGGGGGTTCCCGCATTGCTGGGGCCGTCTGTTGTGTCTGGCGCGCGGGCTTCGGCATCCACCCTGCTGGCTTCGGCGCTGGACGAGGCCCTGATCGCCCAGGCCGACAGGCAGTGGGGTATTTTCAGCACCAGTAACCAGCCCGTGCTGACATCGGGGCGCGTGCGGTCTGTGGATGTGCAGCATGACAGTGTGATCGCACAGGCTCCGATGGAGCAACAGTCTTTTCAATCCTACAACAAGGTTCTGCTGCCCGGCCGCTACGCGGTGGATATGCTGTGTGATGGCTCCAGCCTGGGCGGAGGGGAAGGGTCTGTTCTGGCCGATCTGGTGGCCGGTGCGGGGCTGGCTGGCCCGGTGGGCGGGCAGATGGTGCGTACGGCGTTTCTGGCCACGCTGGATGCGCTTGTGGCCGATGTGGCGCTGTACACGGTCGTAACGCCCGAGGCGGTATACGCCAATGTCAACGTTGTGGGCTACGCCCTGCGGCGCGAGGCCCGGCGCGGGCTGACGCTGCTGTGGGCCGCCCTGCAGTTGCAGGAGGTACGGCTGAACAGCCAGACCACCGCCGCAGATACAGCCACCCCGGCCGGACAGGCCGAGCGGTCGGGCGGGAATGTGCAGGCCCAGGACGCCAGCACCGACATGGCGCGCATGGCGGAGGAGAGTTTCTGATGGCGCAGGTGGTTCCCCTCAGCCCTGTGGCGTTTCAGGCGCTGGAGGTGCCGTTGTCGGGGCATGTGCTGGGTGTGCGCCTGCAACAGCGGAGCACGGGGCTTTACCTGTCCCTGTCGCTTGATGGCGTGGGGCTGATAGCGGGTCTGCTGTGTCAGGATCGGACATGGCTTGTCCGCAAAAGCTATTTTGGCCTGCCCGGTGACCTGGTGTTTGTGGATACCCAGGGCACCGACGACCCCCAGTGGTCGGGTCTGGGAACCCGCTTTGTGCTGCTGTATGAGGAAGGGCGCAATGTCTGAAACAGGTTTTTCCAAACGCCGGATTGATGTCACCTTTACCATGCCCCAGACCACAGGGGCCGCGCAGAGTGTCACCCTGAGCGGGTATCGGGTAGGGTGCCGGGTGCTGAGCACCGGGCTGGAAACCGGCATGACCTGCGCCTTGCGGATAGAAGGCATGGCACAGGATATGATGAACCGCCTGTCCGTTGCCCAGGCAGGCATGGCCACACAGGGGCGCACCCTTGTCAGCGTGCGTGCGGGAACGGGGCAGGGGGTGTTGCCGGTCATTTTTACCGGCGGTGTGGTCGAGGCATTTGCCCAGTATGCCGCTGCACCCGACACGGCTTTTCACATTCAGGCACAGTCCACCGCCCTGCCTGCGGCCTTGCCGGTCAGTGCAACGTCTTTTGCGGCGGATGTGCCTGTGCCCACCATCATGCGCGCTCTGGCCGACAAGGCAGGGCTTGCCTTTAGCAATAACGGGGTGGGCAGCGTGCTGCGCGGGGGGGTGTATTACAAGGGTGCTGCCGCCGAGCAGATGGACAGTTGCGCCCGTGCGGCAGGCATTGCCTACCATGTCGGGCTGGATACGCTGTCCATCTGGCCCATGGGCATGGCGGCTGCCGCTAACCCGGTCACAGTATCGCCCGCAACCGGGTTGATAGGTTACCCCAGCTACAGCCAGTACGGGGTGGCACTTCGGACAGTGTTTAACCCTGACATCCATTTTCGCGGGGGTATCCGGCTGGACAGTGGCACGACGACGGCGGGTGTTGCACCCTCTGGCACCAGTGCCACGCCTGCTCTGCACCAGCCTGCCAGTGGGGTGTGGGTGGTCAGCAGGCTGATGCACGACTTACAGGCCGAAGTGCCGGGTGGCACATGGATGACCGATATGGAGGCGGCGCGGCCCGACCGCGCCGGGCAAGGCTTTGCATACTAGCCTGACAGGAACCCAGCGGCCCGAAGATGGCGGCAGCGATTTTAATGTCATGAACGCGCTGATCCGCCGTGTGCTGTCCATGGCGGGGGCCAACCTGCCCGTGCGGGTGCTGGCCGTGCATGGTGCGGGGTTGCAGCCGGTGGGTCTGGTGGATGTGCAGCCCATGGTCCACCAGCAGGACGGTGTGGGCCGCACCGTGCCGCACGGCGTTATCCATAACGTGCCCTACATTCGCATGCAGGGTGGCGCCCGTGCCATCCTGTGTGACCCTGCGGTGGGTGATATCGGGCTGATTGTGGTGTGCGGGCGCGATATTTCAGGCGTTAAGGCCAACCGTGCGCCTGCACCCCCCGGCTCGTTCCGGCAGAACGACATGGCGGATGCTATCTATCTGGGGGGGCTGCTGAATGCCGCGCCGCAGGAGTATATCGGCTGGGTCGGGGGGGATGTGCATGTGCAGACCAAAGGCGCTTTTGTCGTGCAGGCGGCGTCCTGCCAGATCGGGTGCGATGTGCAGGTCAGCGGGCGTGTGGTCGCGCAGGGGGATGTGCTGGCCGGGGGCATAAGCCTTGGCGGGCATACGCACTCTGGTGTACGGGCCGGGGCGGACAGTACGGGCGCACCCCAGTAGGTTTTATTGCAGTCAGTACAAAAAACGGCCTTTTACCCCGCCGCCTGGGCTGTGGGGTAAAAGGCCGCTGTGCAGAACAGTGCCTGTCTGGTCTGTCAGGTTAACGGCTGAACCAGCCGGATTCCTTCTTGACCGCCGCCTGGCCTTCAAGCTCCGCCTGGGAGCCCTGTTTTTCCAGCAGGGTTTTGGTCCCCTGTGAGACATTGCGGGTGGCGTCCGCCTTGGAGTGTGTCAGGTCGGTGCTGGCGTCCTGACTGCGGATGTTGCTGTCAATAATATCGTTCTGACGCGACACGACAGTCTTTTTGGACTGCACGTCAAGCGAACGTTCCTGAAGTTCCAGGTCACGCAGCTTGTCTTCATAGGCGTCATCACGGGCCTGGCGGGCGTCCAGCCTGCGCTGGCGTTCCGCTTCGCGCGCATTGGCGGCAGCCTGTGCACGGCGGCGGCTGGCCTGCGCGGCTGCCTGGGCCGCGGCCTGCTGCCGCGCCTGGGCCTGCCACGCCTGCTGGGCCATATAGTCGTGGCGCTGCTGGGCGGAATCAACAGCGTTGATCTGGTCCCCGATACTGGACTGACCCCATGCCAGATGGGGGGTAAACAGAAGGGCAAGCAGGGCCACGCGTTTCATGGTCAGGCTCTCCCTTACTTACCCTGGGGCGGGGGGCAGGCATGGTTGGCCTGGATGCGGGTTTCCGTGGGGCTGGACTGCACCATGACAGCCTTGCCCGGCACGTATTCGCACACGCGGCCAACCTGGGCGGAGTTAAAGGTCTGGTTGCCCTGTTCGTAGGTAATGGACACGCCATCAACCATGGTGGTGCTGCCAACCAGCGACCCTGCGGCAACACCGGCCCCAGCGCCACCAAGGCCACCCAGCACGCCTGCGGTGGTGGAGTTGGCAACCCCGGCGCCAAGCCCGGCACCCAGACCCGCACCCAGCAGACCGCCGACAATCTGGGCTGTACGCTGGTTCTGCGCGTTGCTGACCTGCACGCGGGCGGGCATGACTGCCAGAATGGTCACAACCTGGGCCAGCTGGCGCTGGTTGACCTGGCCGGCCGTATAACTGTCGGCCCGGTTTTCCTCACCCGGTGTGGCGCACCCGGCAAGAGAGAGAGCACACAATGACAGAACCCCGAATTGGGCCGAAAGCTTACGCATGGCTGTTGTCCTAGCAGATAGAATATGGAGCCATGAAAAGGCCCAAGTTCTGGATAATAATTGGTGCAGAATTGGCAATCCTGCACATTATCACGAATACGTGATAAAAGTAAACAAAAAGTAAATAAAGATTTTGCACGCGCAGTCGCCCGGTTTTTTGAGCCGATCTGCCTGCCCCGCAGCCGTTTCACTTCCGCACGCCGCCCTCTGGGCGGCTTTTTTTGTGGGTAATTCCATGCAGACACTGCTTCTCGACAGAACCACCTGGGACCTGGCGCTGGATGCACGCGGCGGCATAGCCGTTGCAAGCGGGGCATACGCCACCACGCAGGACGTGGCCAGCGCCCTGCGCGTCTTTCAGGGCGAATGTCATTACAACACCAGCCTGGGCCTGCCCTACCGCCAGCGCGTGCTGGGGCGGGGGCAGTCGGCGGCGGTGTTTCGTGCCCAGGCCCAGACCGAGGCCCTGCGTGTGCCCGGTGTGGCGGCGGCGCGCTGTATTATCACCGCGCTGGGGGCCGACAGGCAGCTTTCGGGCGGTATTCTTGTGACAACATCGGATGGAGCAACGCAGAGTGTCGGCTTCTAGCAGCACGGCGGGGACAACCTCCGTCCCCGCCCCCACGCTGACCAGCGCGGGTTTTGTCGCGCCAGCGGAAAGCGATATCCTGACCGGTGCGCTGGCGGATATGAACGCCGCCCTGGGGGGCAATGCCAGCACGGCACTGTCCACCCCGCAGGGGCAGTTGGCCATGTCCTTTACCGCCGCTTTGGGCGATGCGTACGACCAGATGCTGGCGCTGTTCAACGGGGTAGACCCCGACCGCGCGCAGGGGCGGATGCAGGACGCTATCGGCAATCTCTATTTTCTGTCGCGCAAGGGGGCATCGGCCACGGGGCTGGGGGATTTTGCCTGTACGGTCACGGGGGCGGTGGCCTGCCCGGCTGGCAGTATTGCGCTGTACCAGTCCGTGCCGGGGCTGACAGGGATTACCAACCCTGCCGCAGGGGTGAATGGTGCGGAGGAGGAAGGCCGCATTGCATTTGAAAAACGCCGTGCGGCATCGGTTGCGGCCAACGCCATGGGCTTTCTGGGCGCGTTGAATGGGGCCGTGCGGGCTGTGGCAGGCGTGACCGATGCCTATGTGACCGACAACAGCACCGCCCAGACCCAGGTGGTGGGGGGTGTCAGCCTGGCACCGCACAGCCTGTATGTGTGTGTCAACGGCGGTGCGGATGCGGATGTGGCTCTTGCCATCTTGCGTAAAAAACCACCGGGCTGCGCCTATACCGGGGCCACGACTGTAACCGTGACCGACCCTGACAGCACCGCCGCCGTGCCGTTGCGCTACGATGTATCCTTTACCAGAGCCACCCCCACACCGGTTTATATGACAGTCACCCTGGGCAGCAGCGCGACCGTCCCGGCTACAGTGGAGCAGGATGTGCGTGCGGCGGTGCTGGCCGCCTTTGCGGTGGACACCAGTGCGACCATTGGCGGCACGCTGTATGCCAGCGCCTATTATGCCGCCGTGGCTGCCCTTGGCAGTTGGGCGCGGGTGGTCGGGATAACTCTGGGGCTGGACCCGTCCCCCACCGGGCTGACCGCCCAGTTGGCCATGAACATGGTCCCGACCATGGAGGCCGCGACCATTGCCGTGGTGCTGGGCTAATGCGCGCGATCGAGCAGACCCTGCTGTCGCAGTATGCCAACAGCCCCAGCCTGGGCATGATCATCAACGCCTGGAACCAGGCCATAGACCCGGCGGCTTTGATAGAGGTCTGGTACGCAGCTGTCTGGAACATCCAGACAGCCCAGGGCTACGGGCTGGATGTCTGGGGGCGGATTGTGGGGGTGTCGCGCGTGTTGTCCCTGACCGCAGGCAGTTGTCTGGGCTTTGCCGAAAGCAACGACCTGTCGGAGGAAGGGTTTGACACAGCCCCCTGGTACACGGGGGAGGCGAGTACCGGCAGCTTCCGCCTGTCGGACGAGGGCTATCGCCAGCTTGTTTACGCCAAGGCGCTGGCCAACATTACCGACTGCTCGGTGCTGTCGCTCAATGCCATCCTGCGGGTTCTGTTTGGCGCGTCCGGGGCGGCCTATGTGCGCGACGGGCAGGATATGAGCATGACCTACGTGTTCGAATTTCTGCCAAGCCCAGTACAGATCAGCATTATTCAGAACAGTGGCGTGCTGCCACGCCCCGCCGGGGTGGATGTGGGCTACCGCATTATCGACCGGACAATCCAGCAAAACGACTTTGACGCAGATATTTCGTAATGCGTGAGGACAGACACCCATGGACCATCAGACACTGTCGCGCTGCCTGTTCGGCACGACCATAGCCGCGCAGGCCAGCACCCAGGACCGCGCGGACATTCCCCAGACACAGGCCGCCGCGGGCGATGGTACGGCCAGCATGGCCCTTGGCTTCCCGCCCGAAACCTTTGTGGCCCGTGCCGCCGGAGGGGTGCCGCCGCGCGGGGCGGATATGAACGGGTTTCTCAGCCGTCTGTCGCAGGCGGTGCAGCTTTTGCAGGCCGGGTATCTGGGGCCGTTTGATGCGGATTTTGCCACGGGCATTGGGGGCTACCCTGCCGGGGCCATTGTGGCCGGGGCTGTGGCGGGCACGTTCTGGGTCTCCACGACCGATGGCAACCTGACAGCACCCGGCGCAACCGGGGCAAGCTGGGTGTCGTTGTTTGACGGCTATGCCGCTCTGGCGGGGGCCGCGTTTGCCGGAGGGGTCTATGCCCCCAACCCGGAGGACGTGCCAGGCACCAATACCGGCACCCGTCTGGCCACGACCTACTGGGTGGATGAATGGTTTGCCCCCCGCGCAGCACTGGCCCAGTATGTCAGCGGCACGGGGGCGGGGGGCAACTACCCTATCAGCAACCTGCAACTTAAAAACGCGCCCAGCGGGGACACGGTTGTTGCCTACCTGCAGGCGCAGACCACATGGGGCAATATCCTGTTTCCGTCCCAGTACAACGTGGCCACCCAGATCAGCAATTACGCCCAGCCCAAAGGGGATTATGCCCAGACCCAGTGGGTCAAGGACACATACGCCGCAACCCTGTATGTGCAGCAGAACTATGCTCTTAAGGCGCAGCTGCCTTTGCCTGATAACATGCATGTGCAGGTCTTTTCGGTCACTATTCCCAAAGGTACGGCCTGCGGGGTCAAGGGCACGCCTTATACGGTCAGCCTGCCTGCGGCGTTTTCCTCCTTTGTGGGGGCGCATGGGTCTGATGCGGGTGAAAATATTTACACGGTCACCTGCGGCCCCAATGGCAATGCCGCTTTGAACCTGTGGTGCCAGTCTCCGCAGTTTCCCAATGGTCCGATCGAGGCTGATGTGGCGGTGTTTGTCACGGCCTATGGGTATTACTGAGGGCCGCGCCCCTGGGCCATAGCGTGCCGCCAATGCCGCCCTGGAGGCGGTTTTTTCATATCTGGACAATAAGAATGAACGAACGAGAGGATGCAGCCTGCTGCGCCATGGTTGCCGACCTGCGCGCCGTTGTGGCCGGGCATGCGGATGATATCCGCCAGATCCGTGGGGCGCTGGATACGGTGGAAGGGGGGCTACAGTCCCTCACGCGGGAGGTGGCGGTGGTGCGGGCCGAAGGGCAGGCGCGCGCGCAGGCCACAGCGGCGGCACTGGACAGGCTGGGGGGGCAGATTACCGAGCTGACACGCCAGATTGCCTCGCAGACTGGTGCACAGGAGGAGCGTAACCGTCTGGCCCAGGCCGCCCTTTTGTCCGAACAGCAGCGGGGGGCGCAGGCCGCAACCCGGCTGACCCTGCTGCGGCGCAGGCTGGCGGCGCTGTCCATGGTGCTGACGGTCCTGGCCGCCATAGGTGGCACGCTGCTGTCCAGCCAGACGTGGGACGACTGGGTTTTTGGCAATGTGCGTTTTCTCCACCATACGCCCGGCTGGGCGCAGGCTATGCAGGGGGGTGGTCATGCAGTTGGCGACCATTAAGGACACGGTTATTGCCCCGGCCCTTGAGCGTCTGGGCCTTGGCGGAGGGGCCGGTGTTGCGCTGGTGCTGGGTACGGGGCTGGTTGAAACCGGCTACCGCACCATGCGCCAGTATGGCGGTGGCCCGGCGCTGGGGTGGTTCCAGATGGAGCCGCGCACGCATGATGATATCTGGCGCAATTTTCTGCCCGCTCACCCCACTCTGGCCCGCGCCTTGCGTGGGCTTGCAGGCACGTCCACCCCCCATGCGGGGCTGATGGCGGGGGCCGCCGGGCAGCCTTATGCTGCGGCCATGTGTCGGCTTGCGTTTTATCGCTCGCCCCTGCCGTTGCCTGCGGGGGATAACCCGGTAGGGCTGTGCGCGTTCTGGAAGCGTGTTTACAATACGCCTGCGGGGAAAGGACAGGCCGATGCGGCCAGGGTTGCTCTGTTCGGGCAGGCCGTCCTGTGCGCCACAGCCCCCGCCCCCGATAGTCATGATCCTGAAAGGCCGTAGCCCATGACCCGCCTTGCGCCTGTTTTCCGCTGTGCCGCCGTATGGGCTGCGCTGCTGCCCGCAACCAGCCTGGCCCAGACAGCCCCGGCCTGGAAGTCCTACCAGACAACCGGCAACCCGGCGGATATGATCCGCTCGACCGCCGTTGCCACAGCCCTTGGGACCAAGGTGGACACGGCCAATGGGACATCCGCCAACCAGACGCTGTCCGCCCCGGTCATTTCCAGCCTGAAAGCGTTTTCGTCCCAGGGCAGCAACAACATTACCGCCCACCCGGTGGGTATTGGCAACCGTACTGTCCAGTCCACGCTCTATGCCAACGAGACAGCGGTGGATGGCACAACCTCCATCTGGCCGCATGTCATCCAGACCACCAGCGCCACCGGCTATGGTGTGACCGACCCCATTTGGGGTGGTGCGGCGGACCGTATCAACCTGTTTGTGGGCATGAACTGCCTTGCTGGGTCATCCGACTGCTGGGCGGAAAACCAGATGCTGTATGCCGGGCCGGGTTTTCAGGGCCATGGGCATGGCAATGAAATTGATGTTGAAAACCTGTCCTCCGACCGGGACCCCGCCGTGGCGGGAACGCAGAGTATTGTTGGTCTGGAAATTACAGGCATTACAAAATACATGGCGTCCTACGGCATTGATATTGTTGGGTCGGAAACAGATGTCAGCACCAACAGCGCGCATCTGTTTCATAACGCTATTGGTATTATGGGCGGTGCGGCACAGGACAACAGCTTTGTGGATGTCGGGGATGCCACTATATCGCTCCATATCATGGGCAAGCACGGGATCGGGCTGGACCTGTCCTATGCCACCATTACGGGCTCTGCCATCTCGCTTGATTCCACCCAGGCGGTGAATTTTCATAACAAGGGCACGGGCAGCCTGTACAATGGCCTTGCGTCGGATGGGTCAACCGTCATTCTGGGGCCGCAAAGCCCCAGCAATAACATCGGCTATGGCGGGGCAGGGGGGTATGCCTTCCTCAATGTCAGCAACAATGTGACGGGGGCGACAACGCTGTTTTCCGCCGGGTCTGCTCCCGACATCAATCTCGTGCTGTCGGCCAAAGGCAGCGGTGCCGTCGTGGCCACAGCGCCTGTGCAGGCACCCTCTGTCAGTGCGGGCAGTGTCAGCGCCACCACCAAAATGACCGTGCCTGTTGTGGCCGCAGCCCCTACGGGTGCCTGCACGGCCGGGCAGATGGAGGTGAGTGGCACGGGCTTTCATGTCTGTGTGGCAGGGGCATGGAAAACAGCCACCTTGCAGTAACCCCGGCATGGCCGGGTGATGAACAGGACCGCAGGGATTACAGGGGGGCTTCGGCCCCCCTTTTTTTATAGAGGGTTTTCAGAACAATGGCTTTTTCAAAAACTGTCACGCTCGGGAATGGCACCGTCGTGGCGTACTGGTCCATTATTTCCATTCAGGCCGTGCTGCTGCCCGCACAGGCGCTGAATGTCTATCTCGGCGGTTTTGTATCCGAGGCCTATGCCGCCACCGGCAATCCGCTGGTGACACGGTGCTTCCAGTTCAGTGCCACGGATCTGGGTGTGGAGGATATCAGCACCGTGACGCAGGCGCAGGCTTACACAGCCATTCTGGCGCGTGTGAACGACGCCACCACCGCCGACCCGCTGGTGGATGCCACCCAGGCGGGCGGCTGACCCTGCGGGCCGTATGGGCGTGCCCTGTCCACAGGGTGGCCATGTCTGACAGATGATGAACAGGACAATGTGATGACTGATGACACACCGCCAGAACCGGCAGGGGTTACGCCCGCCAGCGGGCCTACGGCAACGGCCAATACTGTCAAGGTTGCGGCTATTGTAACTCTTTTACCTAGCCTTATGGCGGTTTTGCCTCCGGGCTGTGCTCTGTCCATTTGCGTAACCATGATTACCTGCGCCGCCATTACGGCCTCAGTCCCCGCCCCGACCCATGGGCGGGTGCTGGTGGGGGTGTATCAGATTGTGCGCGTGGTTGGGCTGGGGGTGAAATATGCCATCCCCTACGTGGCCACCCATCTGGCCCGGCCAAGCCTGCCCAGACAGGGGGGCACACCCTGACAGCCTGCCCTGCCGATCATGGTGGCCATGGGAACACCCGTGGTCAGTCCAGCACTTATGCTGAACTTGGTCTGAGGTGAAAGCCTGCGCTCATGCAGGGCACCATGGCTGTGGGCCTGCTGGGGGCGTTGCAGGCACACCGGCTGGGTGTGCCTGTCGGGGAGGTGTGTGGTCAGGGGCGGTAGCTGCCGCCTGATGGCCCGTACCCGTAGCCACCCTGGTTAAAACCGCCGCCGCCCCCGCCGCCATAATAGGGCTGGGGGTGATGGTGTTCGTGCCTGCCCGGACCCCGGTCCCACCCGCCGCGCGGAGGGGGCCCCTGGCAGGCTGCCAGCAGCAGTGTGGCCAGAAGGGATGCCGTCGTCAGGAGTGTTTTTGTCATTGTCTGTCTCCGCTTGGTGCCATGACGACAGCATGGGCGCGGAAAGTGAAGAATTTGTGGTGCAACTTCAGGCCCCTGTGCGCGTGTGGATAGGCAATATCGCGGTATCCTTTCCGGGGGGAAGCCTGTAGGCTCGGCCCGGCATTTGGCTGCGATCAGCAAAGAGGCAATGTGGACATGGAAAACAGGCATTTGAACAGGTTGAAAGCCAGAGCCTCGCGGCTGCTGGCGGGGGCCTGCGCTGTGGGCGTGCTGGCATGGGCGGGGCCAGCCAGTGCCTGCACCCGTGTGGTCTATCTGGGGGGTGAGGCCGTTATGACCGCACGCTCCATGGACTGGAAGCAGCCGATTGGCACCAGCCTTTACATTCTGCCCCGTGGCATGGACCGCTGTGGCGAGGCGGGGCCGAACTCCCTGCGCTGGACCTCCAAATACGGGTCTGTGGTTGCGACGGGGTATGATGTCTCGACCACCGATGGCGCGAACGAGGCCGGGCTTGTGGCCAACCTGCTGTGGCTGGCTGAATCGCATTATCCCGAGGTCAAACAGGGTAGTAAGCCGGGGCTGACCATTGCCGCCTGGGCGCAGTATGTGCTGGACAACTACGCCACCGTGGCCGAGGCCGTGGCCGCGCTGGAGCATGAACCCTTTACGGTTGTGACCTCGCGCGTGCCGGGGCAGGACAGGCTGGCCACGCTGCACCTGTCCATTTCCGACCCGACGGGTGACAGCGCCATTATTGAATATATTGATGGCAAGCAGACCATCCACCATGGCCGCCAGTATCAGGTCATGACCAACTCCCCTGCGTATGACGAGCAGTTGGCCCGCGCCAGCTACTGGAAAGAGGTGGGCGGCATGAGCATGCTGCCAGGCACCAGCCGGGCGTCGGACAGGTTTGTGCGTGCGTCCTTCTATATCAACGCCGTGCCGCAGGATGTCGCACCTGACCGGGCCTTGGCCAGTGTGTTTGGGGTTATCCGCAACGTGTCGGTCCCGCTTGGCATTTCCTCCCCCACCGAGCCGGAGCTGTCTTCCACGCGTTGGCGCACGGTGTTTGACCACAAGCGCAAGCTGTATTTCTTTGAATCTGCGATGTCGCCTTCCATTTTCTGGGTCGATCTCAAAAAGGTCGATTTCTCGCCCCAGACTGGTGGCGTACGCAGGCTCGACCTGGGGGTGGATGAAAGCAACATCTATTCAGGTGATGCGACAAGCCAGTTCCAGAAAGCCCAGCCTTTTAAGTTCCTGGGTCTTTAAACCACAGCCGGGGGAGGGTGCGCCATTTCAGGCGCGCCTGCTGGCGGGTTGGTGCCCCTTGGGCTCAACCCGGCCCTGTGCCCATGTCGGGCTGTGGTGTCATGGTATTTTAGAAAACCGTGTTGACGGCAAACTGCGGAGCAATACGCACTCCGGTATTATGCCCTGCATAATAGATGGAGGCTCCGGCGATCATTCCGACGCGTGATGTAAAATTGTATTCCACCGCCGGGTCAACCTGCCAGTCGCCCGATGCGGAGTTGATGCGGTTCACGCGCTGGCCATTGCCGTTAACACCCCAGACCTTGGAGCCATTGGCCCAGTCCCGTGCGACATCCACGGCCATGACCCAGCGCTGCGTGACCCCATATTCCAGCGAGAACCCGGCCTGCCCGCTCATGCCCGGCCGCGCCCGACCGTGAAACCCGGCCTGGGTGGAATAGGAGGAAATACCAGAAATATCGGCACTGTTCAGGGACCGCCGCCACCAGGCCCATGTCCGTAACCGCAGGGGGTGGTTGCCGGGCAGCCTGTAGGCGGACTGGCTGAGCAGCGCGGTGCGGAACACATAGGTGCCGTTGCCCACCCCGTCCTGGGAGTTGGAGAGGTTGGAATAATCCCCTGTGGGAAAAACCACCCCGGCAAACAGGTTAAAGGTGGGTATGTAGCGTTTGGGATTACCGTTCACAAACCGCCAGATCATGTCGATGGGCAGGTCACCGAACTTGGGGCCACCGGAATGGCCGGAATCCTTTTTCCAGCTATAGGACACTACGGTATGGGCCTGAATGCTCAGCGCGTCCGTGATGCCGTATTTCCACAAGGTGGAATTGCTGAACTGCTGCTGGCGCGGGTGCTGGGGGTGGCTTGTGCCTGTGGCGTCAAAATACCCGACAGGCAGGGAATATGTAAAATAAGGCTCTATGGTGCCCTGGCCTGCCCGATCCTTGGCCGGAGCGGGGGAGAGGAGGGAGCCAGTATACCACTGCTGGGCATGGGCAGAGCAGGAAAACACCGCAGAAGAAAGGAGCGCGGCACTACAGCACAGAGTATGTTTTGTCTTTTTAAGAGAAAAAGAGAAGAAGTGCATTTTTGTTTTGACTTCCAAACAAAATATAGTGGATGCTCGGTCGGTGTTTTCTATAGAAATGATATGCCCTCAAAGATTAAAAATTACAAAAACAATTTCGGTTTTGCACAGGAAACCCCAGCCTCTGCGTGCGGGCCACGGTAAAAATCATTTTTGACCCGATGGGTATTTCTCTCTATAGATTCGATGTTTATTCGGAATATTCCGCACCGAACGACAAGAGGAACCACGTATGGGCGCTTCTATACACCCGGGCAATACACGCAAACGAACCTTGGCTATTCTTGCTGGACTTGTTCTGGGTATTGTAGTCGGCCTTGCCGTGCATTCCTTCCTGCCCGCCTATATTGGTGCGGCCGAGCAGCTTTCCGCTTTGCTGACAGGGCTTTTCCTGCGGCTGATCCGTATGGTCATTGCCCCGCTGGTGTTTGCCACACTGGTGTGCGGCATTGGCAAAATGGGCGACCAGAGCCTTGTGGTGCGGGTGGGTGGCAAGGTCATGCTGTGGTTTATCGGCATGTCCTTCCTGTCGCTGACGATCGGGCTGCTGGGGGCTAACCTGTTGCAGCCGGGTGTAGGCTTTACGCCGCCCGAGGTGGCCGATGTCTCGGCCCTTAAGCACCCGTTCCAGCCCGTCGAGTTCATTTTGCATATTGTGCCCACCAGCATCATGGATGCCATGGCACATAATGACATTTTGCAGATTGTTGTGTTCTCGGTGCTGTTTGGTCTGGCCCTGCCCGCCGTGGGCAAAACAGGCAAGACCATGCTGACCTGGTCGGAGGAACTGGCCAAGATCATGCTGCGGATGACCGATATGGTCATGATCACAGCCCCTCTGGCGGTTTTTGGCGCGATCATGGGCAGCCTGGCCCATAGCGGCCTTGGCATGCTGTTGCAGTATGGGCGCTTTCTGGCAGAGTTTTACGGCACCATCCTGTTCCAGTGGGTCGTGCTGACTGCGGCGACCATGTGTATCCTTGGTGTCAAACGTATCCGGGAGCTGATCCGCGCACTCGTCCAGCCTGTCCTGCTAGGGTATTCCACCGCCAGCAGCGAGGCCGCCTACCCGCTGCTGCTGGAAAAGCTGGAAGACTTTGGCGTGCCTGCCCGCATTGGCGGGTTTGTGCTGCCGCTGGGCTATAGCTTCAACCTTGATGGCTCCATTCTGTTCCAGTCCTTCGGGGCCATGTTTATTGCCCAGGCTTATGGCATCCACCTGCCCTGGACCCAGCAGATGCTGATGGTGCTGGTCATGATGCTCAGCAGCAAGGGGATTGCAGGCGTGCCCCGGGCATCTCTGGTGACGCTGGTTGCTGTGCTGCCGCAGTTTGGCCTGCCAGAGGCGGGCATGGCGCTTATTCTGGGGATCGACCATTTTCTGGATATGGCCCGCACGGCCACCAACGTGCTGGGCAATGGCTACGCCGCTGCGATTTCCGCCAAGTGGGAAGGCGCGCTGGAAGACGGCCCGACAGAAGACGCCCTCTGACAGCCCACACCCCCTGCGGCGGTACAGGGCCGTAGGGGTTTGAGCCACCCGCCAGCGTGGCTTTTTACCAAGCATCCATAATATTGAAGGGAAGGGGCCAGCGGTTCCTTCCGGGTTTCAGGGCCAAGCCTGAGCAAAAGGGCAGGCTGCCACGGCTGTTGTCGGGTAAGGTTGTGCCTATGCCCGCAGGCTCGGCACCGTGCAGCATCCTCACGCCTTGTCCTGCGTCTGGCTGTGCCTGATCCGGCGGACTATGCTGGGCTGTAGGCTGGGCAGCGCTGCGTGGCCCCTGCAAGGTGGGCATGATGGTACAATTTGATTTTTTGCCGTGTGATGAAGCCCCTCTTTTGGAGGCCACATGTTCAGTCATCGCCTTTGACGTCGTGATGACGTACCCTTTGTCCTATGGAGAAACAAGAACAGCTTTGCAGGAGGCAATAGACACCCGCATGGGTGTTACGGACATGGCCCCCAGGGTTGATATCGGTGAAATGCAGGCGTTTCTTCGGAAGGGGAATATTCTTGCGGGCCTGGATGTTTACTTTGGCAGGGTGGAGCCTGAGCCTTTTGTCTATGCCGATGGCTTTGAGCACGGCCCCCTGATTGCGCTGGCATTGCGGGAGCAAGACATACAGCCGGATGATGTCAGTTTTGATGAACCTGTAGCCGTCAAAATTGATCAGGAGCGCCGTGTTGTCAGGATCGATTATGGCGAGAGACGCCCGATCCACCAGACATTTTCTCTGGCGGATGATCTGATCGTGCATGTTGGCCAGGACAAGGCGCTTGTTGATATGGTTTTTCGGAACATCCGCTGGATAGATATAGAAAACGAACCCGGTATTTCCTCCGGTGTTCCGTCGGGTAACAGGGGGGTGGTGCGCTCTCTTTGTCTGTCTCTGGCCAGATATGTGCGCGCACTCTGCCAAAAGGCATAAGGGGCCGGTCTGTGCGTAAAGGGGCAGACCAACAAACAAGGCTGTCTTCAACACAGGGGCGTGCGCACAGCGCGACAAAGTGCCGGATGCCCTGATGTTCAGCAGCGATACAATGGAATGGGAAATAAAAAAGCCGGGAAGGCTTTGGCGGAGGGGATGGGATTCGAACCCACGGTACACCTTGACAGTGTACAACGGTTTAGCAAACCGCCGCCTTCAGCCACTCGGCCACCCCTCCGCCGAAGAGTGCACACATACACGACGTTTGCATTGCTGCTTTTAGGGGGTTTGACGGGTGCCGTCAAACCCCCTTGGTGTCTTATTTGTATGTTATTTTCAGCTTTGGCGTATTTTAGCCGTCCAGCCGGGCTTTCAGGGCGTCGTTCACCAGGGCGGGGTTGGCCTTGCCCTTGGTTTCCTTCATCACCTGGCCCACAAAAAAGCCAAACAGCTTGTCCTTGCCGCTGCGGTATTCTTCCAGCTTGTCGGCGTGTTTTTCCAAAATGGCGGTAATGGCCGTGTCAATCACGCCGGTGTCTGTCACCTGGCGCAGGCCTTTACGCTCCACGATGGCATCCGGGCTGTCGCCGGTTTCCACCATGTCTTCAAACACTTCCTTGGCGATCTTGCCGTTAATGGTGCCATCGGCAATCAGATCCAGCATCTTGCCAAGGGCTGCGGCGCTGACGGGGCTGGTCTCAATCGTGGTGCTGGTGCGGTTAAGGGCGGCAAACAGGTCGCCCATGACCCAGCTTGCCGCAAGTCTGCCGTCCCGCCCGCGGGCCACGGTTTCGTAGTAGTCGGCCACGGCCTGCTCGGCCACAAGCACCCCGGCATCGTAGAAGGTAATGCCGTAGTCTGTCTGAAAGCGGGTGCGCTTGGCGTCGGGCAGTTCTGGCAGTTCGGCCTTGAGCGTATCCACCCAGCTCTGTTCCAGCACCAGGGGCAGCAGGTCAGGGTCGGGGAAGTAGCGGTAGTCATGCGCGTCTTCCTTGGAGCGCATGGTGCGGGTTTCCCCCCGGCCGGGGTCAAACAGGCGGGTTTCCTGGTCTACCTCACCGCCGTTTTCCCAGATTTCCACCTGGCGGGCGGCTTCGACCTCAATGGCCTGCATGACAAAGCGGATCGAGTTCACGTTCTTGATCTCGCAACGGGTGCGGAACGGCTCGCCCGTTTTGCGGACAGACACGTTCACGTCCGCCCGCATGGACCCTTCCTCCATGTTGCCGTCGCAGGTGCCAAGGTAGCGCAGGATCTGGCGCAGCTTGCGCAGGTAGGCTCCGGCTTCCTCGGGGGCGCGGATGTCGGGTTCGCTGACGATTTCCATCAGCGCCACGCCAGCGCGGTTCAGGTCCACAAAGGATTTGGCGGGGTCCTGGTCGTGCAGCAGCTTGCCTGCGTCCTGCTCCAGATGCAGGCGGGTAATGCCGATTTCACGCGTCTGGCCGTCCTGCAACTCGATGCTGATGCTGCCGGTGCCCACAATGGGGTGGGCAAACTGGCTGATCTGGTAGCCCTGGGGCAGGTCGGCGTAAAAATAGTTCTTGCGGTCAAACCGGCTGAACAGGTTGATCTGCGCCTTCAGCCCCAGCCCGGTGCGGACAGCCTGCGCCACACAGGTGTGGTTGATAACCGGCAGCATGCCCGGAAAGGCCGCATCTACCAGGCTGACCTGTGTGTTGGGGTCTGCCCCAAACGCGGTGGCCGCGCCCGAAAACAGCTTGGACTGGCTGATAACCTGGGCGTGGACTTCCAGCCCGACCACAATTTCCCACGGGCCTGTCTGGCCTTCTATCACGTAGCTCATGCGCCTGCTCCCGCATGCAGGGTCGGGCGGTGCGTAAAGCCCGCCGCTGCTTCCAGCGCGCCGCCAATGGACAGCACGGTTTCTTCATCAAAATGGCGGCCGATTACCTGTAGCCCCAGCGGCAGACCGGCACTGTCCAGCCCGGCAGGCACGGACAGAGCAGGCACACCGGCCAGGCTGGCCGGAACGGTAAAGATGTCGTTCAGATACATCTGCACCGGGTCGTTCATGTTGTCGCCCTGGGCAAAGGCGGCTGAGGGTGCCGTGGGGGCCAGCAGCACATCGACCTTTTCAAACGCCTGTTCAAAATCACGGCGGATCAGGGTGCGGACCTTCTGGGCCTTGAGGTAATACGCATCGTAATACCCGGCTGACAGCACATAGGTGCCCATGAGGATACGGCTGCGGACTTCGGCCCCAAACCCTGCGGCGCGGGTAGCCTCGTACACCCCGTCGAGCGACGGTGCGCTTTCACGCGTGCCAAAGCGGATGCCGTCATACCGCGCCAGGTTGGACGAACATTCGGCCGGGGCGATAATGTAATAGCTGGCCAGCCCGTAGCGGGTGTGGGGGAGGGAGACATCAACCACCTCGCACCCGGCGTCCTTCAGCCAGGCAATGCCCTGTTCCCACATGGCCAGGATTTCGGCTGGCAGGCCGGGGGCGCGGTATTCGGTGGGAATACCCACGCGCAGGCCCTTCACACTTTTGCCCACAGCCTTGTGAAAAGCCGGGACAGGGCGGTTGGAGCTGGTGCTGTCACGTGCGTCAAACCCCGCCATGGCTTCCAGCATCAGCCCGGCATCGGCCACGCTGCGGGTCATGGGGCCAGCCTGATCGAGCGAGCTGGCATAGGCGATCACGCCCCAGCGGCTGCACCGGCCATAGGTGGGCTTAAGGCCGACAATGCCGCAATAGGCGGCAGGTTGGCGGATGGACCCGCCCGTGTCGGTGCCCGTGGCGGCCAGCGCCAGCCCGGCGGCCACAGCAGCGGACGACCCGCCCGACGACCCTCCGGGCACCAGGGCGACATCCGGCGTGCCTGCGCGCTGCCACGGGTTTGTGGCAGGCCCGAAGGCGGAGGACATGTTGGCCGAACCCATGGCAAACTCGTCCAGGTTGGTCTTGCCCAGAAAGATCGCACCCTCGGCCAGCAGGCGGGCGGTTACGGCACTTTCATAGGGGGGCACAAACTCGGCCAGCATCTTGCTGGCGGCGGTGGTGCGCACACCCTTGGTGCAGAACAGGTCTTTCACGCCTACGGGCAGGCCGTCCATCAGCCCGGCTTCCCCCTTGGCGTAGCGGGCGTCGGCAGCGTCGGCCGCGGCCTGCACATCGGCCTGGGGCAGCACGGTAATATAGGCGTTAAGGGCCGGGTTCAGGCGGTCAATGGCGTCCAGATGGGCCTGTGCCAGTTCCCGGGCGGAAAACGTGCGCGCGGCAAGGCCCTTGCGGGCCTCGGTCAGGGTCAGTCCGGTCAGCATTATTCCACCACCTTGGGTACTGTATAAAAGGGGCCTGCGGTTTCAGGCGCACAGGCCAGCAGGGCGTCGCGGTAGTTGCCGTCGGTCACGGCATCCTCCCGCTGGCGCAGGGTTTCGGTTTCGGTGCCGACCATGGGGGGCACGCCTTCGACATCCACTTCGGCAAGCTGGTCAATCCAGCCCAGAATGTCGTTCAGCTTCTGGCGGGTGGCCTCAAGCTCGTTGTCCTCAAGGCCAATACGGGCCAGTTTTGCAATGCGTCGGGTGGTCGCAAGGTCTAACGACATAAAAGCGCGCCCCTCTTCCTTCAGACTGGATCTATGATGGGATGCCCCCTAGCATAATCAGGCCGAAGGCAACATACCATGGCAGTATGACGACTCTTCTCAGCCTTTCAGAACTTGCGGCCATTCTGCCCGCACAGGCCCGCCTGCTGGGCATAGACCCCGGCAGCAAACAGGTGGGGCTGGCCATGTCCGACGTGTCGCGCATGGTGGCCTCCCCCCTGCAAACCCTCAAGCGCGGCAAGCTGGGGCAGATGGCAACCACCATCAAAGCCCTTGCGGTCGAGCATGGCATAGGGGGGCTTGTGGTGGGGGTGCCGCTCTCGCTCGACGGGTCTTTTGGCCCCGCGGCCCAGGCCAGCCGGGACTGGACACTGGCCCTGTCGGAGCAGACGGGCCTGCCCGCCTGCCTGTGGGACGAACGTTTGTCCTCCTCCGCCGTTAACCGTATGCTGATCCAGGAAGCCGATCTGTCACGTAGCCGCCGGGCGGAAATGGTGGACCGTCTGGCAGCGGCCTATACGTTGCAGGCGGCGCTCGATGCCATTCCCATGGCGGTGGCCCGCAACGGCTGACAGGGCGGGTTGGCGCATATTTGCCATAAACGGCTGACAGACTGGCTTGCATGAACAAGCGTCGTATTACAGGTCAGATCATACAGGAGGGCGATCGTATGTCCCGGGATTCATTTCATACCGCAGTAATGAGCATGGTGGGTGCGGCAGTTTTTGCCCTGACACTCCCTGCCGCCCACGCCCAGCAGGCAGACCAGCCGACACAGCCCGGTGTTGTGCAGCGGACGTGGGACAGCACCCGCGACGGAGCTGACCATGCGTGGGATAAAACGAAGTCCGGCACGGTCAACGCCTGGGACAAGACCCGTAATGGGGCCGACCATGCGTGGGACAAGACCAAGTCCGGGACGGAAAAGACCTGGGATAAAACCCGCGATGGGGCTGACCACGCGTGGGATAAAACGAAGTCCGGCACAGCTAACGCCTGGGACAAGACCCGCAATGGGGCCGACCATGCGTGGGACAAGACCAAGTCCGGGACGGAAAAGGCCTGGGACAAAACCCGCGATGGGGCTGACCACGCGTGGGATAAAACGAAGTCTGGCACGGTCAACGCCTGGGACAAGACCCGCAATGGGGCCGACCATGCATGGGACAAGACCAAATCCGGTACGGAAAAGGCTTGGGATAAAACCCGCGATGGTAGCGAGCACGCGTGGGATAAGACCAAGTCCGGCACCAAGGATGCCGCGCAGCATGTTGGCCAGTGGGGCAGTTCGGCTGGCAAGGCTGTGGGGAACTTTGGGCAGGATGTCGGGCATGATATCCACAACACCTTCTCCGGCAGCGACAACAAGTAACGCCTGACCCCGTGTGTGGCCTGTCTGACAGGCCCGCTGGATAGCCCGCTACCGTCCGCCGGTGGCGGGTTTTTTTGTGCGGTGTGGGGTGTATAAAAAAAGCGGCTACCCCGAAAGGGGCAGCCGCCTTGTCTGGAGCCTGTCCGGCCCGGCTGTTATCTGGCCGGGTTAGCCCTGTGCAGCTTCAAGCAGAACCTGCTCGATAATATCCAGCCCTTCGTCCACCAGTGCATCGGATGCCGTCAGCGGCACCAGAATACGGATGGTGGCACCCTGCACACCGCATGCCAGCAGGATCAGCCCTTTTTCACACGCGCGGGCGCAGATCTGCGAGGCAAAGCCAGCCCGGCGTTCGGTGCTGCCGTGGGCTTCCAGAATGTCAAACGCCACCATGGCACCGGGGCCGCGCGGCGCGCTGACGGGCAGCAGGTCGGTGCGGGCATGCCATGCGGCAATGCGGGCCTTCAGGCGTTCGCCCATGGCGTTGGAACGGTCGAGCAGCTTTTCTTCGTCAATCACGTCCAGCACGGCCAGTGCTGCCGCGCAGGCCAGCGGCGCACCGGCATAGGTGCCACCCAGCCCGCCGGGCGGCACGCTGTCCATAAGGTCGGCACGCCCGATCACGCCCGACAGCGGCAGCCCGCCTGCGAGGGACTTGGCGACCGAGATCAGGTCAGGTTCGACACCGGAGTGCTCAATACCAAACAGCTTGCCGGTACGGGCAAAGCCGGTCTGCACTTCGTCAGCGATCAGCTTGATGCCGTGCTGGTCGCACACAGCGCGCAGGGCCTGGAGCAGTTCGGTCGGGGCGGTGCGGAAACCGCCTTCACCCTGCACCGGCTCGATGATGATCGCTGCCACGTTGGCGGGCGAAATATCGGCCGCGAACAGGAAGTTGAGCATCTTCAGGCTGTCAGCAACCGTGATGTCATCGTCGGGGAAGGGCACGTGGTACACTTCACCGGGCAGGGTGCCAAAGGGGGCTTTGTAGGGCAGCACCTTGCCGGTCATGGCCGAGGCCAGCAGCGTGCGGCCATGGAAGCCACCACAGAAGGCAATAACGCCATTACGGCCAGTTGCGGCACGGGCGATCTTGACTGCGTTTTCCGTGGCTTCCCCGCCGGTGGTGAAGAAAATGGTCTTGGCCGGGCCGGAGAAGGGGGCGCGGGCGTTCAGCTTTTCGGCCAGTTCCACATAGCTTTCATAGGCCGAAACCTGGAAGGCGGTGTGCGTAAAGCGTTCAAGCTGGCGCTGCACGGCGGCCAGCACCTTGGGGTGGCGGTGGCCGGTGTTCAGCACAGCAATACCGCCAGCAAAGTCAACGTAGCGGCGGCCTTCCACATCCCACAGTTCGGCGTTTTCTGCACGGTCGGCAAAAACGGGGGTGGCAGTGGCGACACCGCGCGGCACAGCATTGGTGCGGCGGGCCAGAAGGTCGGAATTGGTGGTGCTCATGGGTGGTGGCCTCCGGCTCGGTTGGACAGGGGGCATCTGGCGGGGTGCCAGAGCATGGTCAGCTTGTTCTGTAAGCGTTTTTATCTGCGTGTGGGAGGAGATTTCTATGCCGTGGGTGGTGTCGGTTCATCACCACCCGTCAGGGGGCTGACAGGCCACGGTCAGAGGGGCCGGAGGCAGTGTTTTCCTGCTGTGCCACCTGGTCCAGCAGCCAGGCCCGCAGGCAGGACAGGGCGGGTTTTTCCCACAGGCGAGCGGGCGCGCGCAGGACATAGGCCCCCAGCGTGGCCTCCTGCAACGGGGTGGCGGTGGGGGCCACCCGCAGCAGGACACCGGTTTTAAGGTCATCCCCCAGCAGGAAGGGGTTGCTCAGGGCTATGCCCTCGCCCGCGCGGGCGGCGGCCAGTGTGACATGCGCCTGCCATAACCGCCCTGCTGCGGTAATGCCGCCCATAGGCACCCCCTGGGCGCGGAACCACAGCCGCCATTCGGAGTCGTCCTCCTCCAGCAGCAGGGGCAGGGCGCGCATGTCCGCCGTTGTGCGGGGCTGCCCGCCCATGGCCGCCAGCCCTGCGGGCGATACAACGGGAAAAACCGGGGGCCGTGCAATCAGCACCTCGCGCAGGTCGCGCGGTTCGGAGGGCATGGTGTCATCGTCCCGCCGGTAGCCGATATGGGCATGTTGCCCGGCCTCCACCCCGCTGACATGGAAGGTGGTGTTGGCATCCACCGGGCGCAGTTGCAGTTCCACCGTCGGGTGGGCCCGGCGGAAGGCCGCCAGCCGGGGCAGCAGCCAGTGGTAGGCAAAGCCGTGCGCGCAGGTCAGGGTCAGCGGGCGGGGCTGGTTGCGGACTTCCGCCGTGGCGGTGGCCAGCCCTTCCAGCAGGGGGGCGACCCGGTCGTGGTACAGTTGCCCGGCCTGGGTCAGTGTCCCGGTGGCCTGGTCGCGCAGGGGGGTGCCCAGTCTTTGTTCCAGATCGCGGATATGGCGGCTGATGGCAGCATGGTCCATGCCCAGCTCGACCGCAGCACGGCGGATGCCGCCTGTACGGGCAAAGGCGACAAAGGCGCTGAGGGCGGGCAGGGGCGGTATGCGGGTACGTGGGTCCATGGGGCGCAGGTCGGGCTGGGGTGCAAAGCACGAGCTTTGGAAGGGACAGACCCAAAAAGCAAGGCCCACCCCATGGGGGTTATGGCGCTGTTTTCCACAACCCAGCCAGACATTGCAATTTCCGGCGGATATGGTTTAGTCGCGGCCTGTAATCATACAGGTTGCCTTATGGGCTGCCTGGGGTGTGGGGGGCCGCGTGCGATGCCTTGTCCAGTATCGTGGCGGATGGTGGCCAGCAGGGCCACCGCTGTTTGCCCGTGGTGTTGCCACAGGGGCTGTTAAGGCGGTCAGGCCGCTTTTTTTCCCATACGTTTTTTACCGCCGGAGCAGGAGCGTGGGGCGGATGAGTGTACTGCCAAACCATGTCTGGCGGGCGTCAGGCCGCCGTGTGCCAGGTGTTATGCTGGCTTTTGGGCTGTGTGTGCTGGCCGGGTGTGCCGGGGTGGCGCAGGCAGCCCCTGTGCTGTCCCAGATCGGGCAGAGCCGCAGGATTCTTGAAGGCTCCACCCCGCTGATCATGCAGGTGGACCCCGCCAGTGTGCGGGAGTCCGCCAGGGCGGAGGCGGTGGCAGAGGGCATGGACACCAGCGATAACCTGCTGGGGGATATGGCAGGCGCACGGGTATGGATGTTCCTGCACGGTATTACGTTTGACCTGCACGAGGTGGACGAACTGTGGGGCAATGTCAGCGGCGGCCTGTCCCGCGGGCCAGCCTATACGGGCGTGACCATGCCCACCCTGACAGTGGATATGGAAAAACTGGTGGGGCTGCGCGGCGGCACGTTTAATATCAGTGCGTTGCAGATCCACGGCCGTTCCATCTCGCAGGACAGGCTGTCGGTGTTCAACCCTGTCTCCGGGTTCGAGGCCGATCGCTCCACCCGCCTGTTTGAACTGTGGTACCAGCAGTCCCTGCTGCACGGTAAGCTGGATGTCCGGGTTGGGCAGCAGGACCTGGATACGGAATTCATGATTACCAGCTACGGGTCGCTGTTCCTCAACGCCAACTTTGGCTGGCCCATGGCACCGTCCAACAACCTGTATGCAGGGGGGCCGTCCTGGCCGCTGGCCTCGCCCGCTGTACGCCTGCGCTACCGCCCGACCGACAGCCTGACAGCGCTGTTTGTGGCGGCGGATGACAACCCGCCGGGCAATCAGTCCAATTCCCTGCCCATACAGGACGGTGGCAACCCTGCTGATCCGACCAACCAGAACACTAACAACGCCAGTGGCACCCGCTTTAACATGGGCACAGGCGCGCTGCTGATGGCGGAGGTGGACTATGCCCTGTCCCTGCCGCTGGGCCATGGGGGGCGGCGGGGGCTGCCGGGGCAGTACAAGCTGGGCGGGCTGTATGATACGGCGCGCTTTCCCAACTACAGCTACGACCGGCAGGGCCGCCCTCTGGGCCTGTACCCGCAGGATGCGGGCAACAGCGTGCCGGGGTGGTTGCGGGGCAACTGGATGGTGTACGGTGTGGTGGACCAGATGGTCTGGCGCTCGGCCACCAGCCCCGGCCGCTCGCTGGGGGTGTTTGCCCGCGCCACAGGTAACGGAGGGGACAGGAACGCCATTGCCTTTGCGGTGGATGCCGGACTGGACCTGAAGGCCCCTTTTGCCGGGCGTGACAACGACACGCTGGGCCTTGGCGGGGGCATGGGGCGCGCGACCTACGGGCAGCGGCGTTTTGACCGCAACACTCATGCGATCGAACAGGGGAACGAAGCCCTTGTGGAACTGACCTATCAGGCCCAGGTGACGCCCTGGTGCGTGCTGCAACCTGATTTTCAGTATGTCATTGCGCCTTCGGGCGGGATTTACGCCCCCGGCACCCACCACCGCGTGGGGAACGAGGTGGTGTTTGGCCTGCATTCCTCGGTCAGCTTCTAGGCTGCCAGCAGGGGTGGGGCACCCGCCTGCGCAGGTGCCCCGAGGGAGTGGTGCTTACGCCACAGGCACGTAAACCTGCCCGCCAGACTGGCGGAATTCCTCACTCTTTTCTTCCATGCCCGCAATGCGCCGGGCATCTTCACGCAGGTCCTGGCTGATCCGCATGGAGCAGAACTTGGGCCCGCACATGGAGCAGAAATGCGCGCTCTTGTGGGCTTCACGCGGCATGGTTTCGTCGTGGTAGGCGCAGGCCGTATCCGGGTCGAGCGAGAGGTTGAACTGGTCCTCCCACCGGAAGGAGAAGCGCGCACGGCTGAGGGCATCGTCACGCAGGCGGGCCGCCGGGTGGCCTTTGGCCAGGTCGGCCGCATGGGCGGCAATGCGGTAGGTGATCACGCCTGTCTTCACATCGTTACGGTCGGGCAGGCCCAGATGCTCCTTGGGGGTCACGTAGCAGAGCATGGAGGTGCCAAACCAGCCGATCATGGCCGCGCCAATGGCCGAGGTAATGTGGTCATAGCCGGGGGCGATATCGGTCGTTAATGGCCCAAGCGTGTAGAAGGGGGCTTCGTCACAGTCGCGTAGCTGCTTGTCCATGTTCTCGCGGATCTTGTGCATGGGCACATGGCCCGGCCCTTCGATCATGACCTGGCAGCCTTTGGCCCAGGCAATCTTGGTCAGTTCGCCCAGGGTTTCCAGCTCTGCAAACTGTGCGGCGTCGTTGGCGTCGGCAATGCTGCCCGGCCGCAGCCCGTCACCCAGCGAGAAGGACACATCATACGCACGCATGATGTCGCAGATTTCCTCAAAATGTTCGTAGAGGAAGCTCTCGCGGTGGCCGTTCAGGCACCAGCTTGCCATGATCGACCCGCCGCGTGAGACAATGCCCGTGACACGGTTGGCCGTCAGCGGCACGTGTTGCAGGCGCACACCGGCGTGGATTGTAAAGTAGTCCACGCCCTGCTCGGCCTGTTCGATCAGCGTATCGCGGAAGATGTCCCAGTTCAGCTTGCTGACATCACCGCCCACTTTTTCCAGCGCCTGATACAGCGGCACAGTGCCAATGGGCGTGGGGGAGTTACGCAGGATCCAGTCGCGGATGTTGTGGATGTTACGGCCCGTGGACAGGTCCATCACCGTGTCGGCACCCCAGCGGATGGACCACACCAGCTTTTCCACCTCGTCCGCGGCGGAGGAGGTAACAGCGGAGTTGCCGATGTTGGCGTTGACCTTGACCAGGAAGTTGCGCCCGATAATGACGGGTTCCAGCTCCGGGTGGTTGATGTTGGCGGGGATGATGGCACGCCCGCGGGCAATTTCCTGCCGCACGAATTCGGGGGTTACAAACTCGGGAATGGCCGCCCCAAAGGACTCGCCATCGGCCATGCGCTGGGCTGCCCCTTCGGCGGCCTGCTGGCGGCCAAGGTTTTCGCGGTGGGCCACATAGATCATCTCTTCGGTGATGATCCCGGCGCGGGCAAATTCATACTGCGTGACAGGCTCGCCTGCACGGCCCGTCAGCACGGTGTGCGGGGCCGGACAGGGTGCGACCAGGAACGCGCCTTCGGCATTGCCGTTGTCTTCGGGGCGGATGGCGCGCGGGGTTGCGGCGTCCAGATTCCGTTTGGCCAGCCAGGCCGCGCGCGTTTTGGGCAGACCCTTGCGGACATCAATATCGGCATCCGGGTCAGTATAGGGGCCGGACGTGTCGTACACCCGCAGCGGTTCTTCCTTGGCGGAAGGGTCCAGCGTGATGTCGCGGAACGGTACGCGGATGTCGGGGTGGCCAGCCGGGCTGGTGTACACCTTGTGGGAGCCACGGATAGGCCCGGTGGTGACATGGCCGGGGGCAGGTGCTGCGGCGCGGCCAGCGGCGGTGGACATATCGCGCCCAGGCGGGGGTGTTGTTGTTGCGTCGGACATTATGTTGGTTCTCCTCCGCCGGGAGGAGGACAGGCCCGCACACACCACCACTGCCGGAGTGGCAGCGCACCCGCCACGCAGGACGGGTGTGAGATGTGTCAGACACCAGTCCCTCCGCCGGTATGAGCCGGATCAGGTTCCCCACCAGAGCCTCATGCTGCTGGTGGCAGGGTCGCCACGCTGCTCCGTTGTGCGGAAGCGGAAGTGGCCTCTCAGTTCCTTGCCGGAACCCCCCTTGGTCTGACCCAAGCAGATAATCTGAAGCCCTTGCCTGTCAAGGAAAATCGCGGGGAAATCAGGGGAACACTGATTTGTGAGGCCCCCGTGCGGGGCCAGTGGGCCAGAGCCATGCGTACAGAGGCCCAGAAACAACAATAAAGAAAAATTTTTAAGATGTGAAATGATTTTCAAATACGTCATGCTTTGGGCATGTGTGCGGAAAGACAAGATGCGCTTAATGCGATAAAAAACCTCGAAATATCTCCAAAGGCCGATCGCGTTCTTTGGGTTGCTGCCTGCGTGTCTGCTATATGCGGCGGACTTTATGGGTATGACACCGGCATTATTTCTGGTGCTCTACTTCTAATCACGCGGGATTTTCATCTAACCTCCGTACAGGAGGAAATGGTGACTGCGGCTATTCTTGTCGGCGCGGTGTTTGGGTCGCTCGGCGGGTCGTGGCTGTCCGAGCGTTTTGGGCGGCGGCTGTCGGTCATGGTCGTGACAGCGGTGTTTGTGGCCGGTGCGCTGGCCTGCGCCCGTGCGCCGGACATGGGCGCGCTGGTGGTGGCCCGTGTCTTTCTGGGGCTTGCAGTCGGCGGCGCGACACAGGTGGTGCCCACCTATATTTCCGAACTGGCCCCTGCCAGCAGGCGGGGCGGGCTTGTCACGCTGTTTAATGTTGCCATTGGCGTAGGTATTTTTCTGGCCGGTGTGGTGGGCTTTGCCATGCGCGGGGTGTGGAGCTGGCGCGCCATGCTGGCTGTGGCGGCCATTCCCGCAGCCTTTGTGTTTGTGTGTATGATGTTCCTGCCCAAAAGCCCGCGCTGGATTGCCGAGAACGAAGGGCTGGAATCGGCGGTGGACCAGCTTGGCCGTGTCCGGTCGTCCCGCAAGGTTATCCAGCGTGAAATTGTCGAAATCCACGACGCCGTGACCAACATGCGTGACGAGGAGCGCGGCTGGCGCGGCCTGCGACTGCCCTGGGTGCGCCCGGCCCTTGTTGCCGCCCTTGGGGTTGCCTTTTTCACACAGGCAGGCGGGCTGGAGATGATGATCTATTACACCCCCACCTTTCTGTCGGGTGCCGGGTTTGGTGGGTCTTCCGCATTGCTGACAAGCCTTGGCGTGGCGTCGGTCTATCTGGTCATGACTATTCTGGGCAGCCTGTTTGTGGACAGGATCGGGCGCCGCAGGCTCATGCTGGTCATGGGGCCGGGGGCTGTGCTGAGCCTTGTGGGGCTTGGGTCCATGTTTGCGCTGCACCCGGCAGCGGGCAGCGTGGCAAGCTGGCTGATTGTGGTCTTTCTGCTGCTGTTCATGCTCTTTAATTCCGGCGGTATTCAGGTTGTGGGCTGGCTGTTGGGGGCGGAGCTGTTCCCCCTGCCCATGCGTGCTGCCGCATCCAGCCTGCATGCGGCCATGCTGTGGGGCACCAATCTGGTTGTCACGGCCACGGCCCTCAGCCTTGTGCAGTGGCTCAGCCTTGGCGGCACCATGTGGCTGTATGCGCTGGTCAATCTGGTGTCGGTTGTTTTTGTCTGGCGGTTTGTGCCCGAGACAGCCGGGGCGTCGCTGGAGGATATCGAAACCGCGCTGCGCCATGGCTGCTTTGCCCCCACAGCCGCCAACCACTACCGTATTCCCCCTGCTGCGGATGATGACGCCCCCCAGCCCAAGGCGGGGTAACAGCATCAGCCTGGGGTTAATGCCGCACCATAAAAAAGGGCCGCTCCTCAACCGAGGGGCGGCCCTTTTTGCTGTCTGGAGTACCCTCCAGCCCGTGCGCTGTCAGCGCGGGCGGGCGGTAAACTGTTCCAGCCAGTGGATGGTGTAATCGCCTTTCTGAAAGCCCGGGTCTTCCAGAATATCGCGGTGGAGCGGGATCACGGTTTTGATGCCTTCCACCACAAATTCATCCAGCGCGCGCTGCATGCGGGCAATAGCCTGCTCACGCGTGGGGGCGTGCACGATCAGCTTGGCGATCATGCTGTCATAGAACGGCGGCACGCGGTAGCCGGTGTACAGGGCGCTGTCCACCCGCACGCCCAGACCGCCGGGCGGGTGATAGACCGCAACCGTGCCGGGGCAGGGGGCAAAGGTGGCGGGGTCTTCGGCGTTGATGCGGCATTCGATCGCATGGCCGGAGAAGGTAACGTCCTCCTGCGTGTAGCCAAGCTTTTCGCCCGCAGCCAGGCGGATCTGTTCACGCACCAGGTCCACGTCGCAGACCATTTCGGTCACCGGGTGTTCCACCTGCAGGCGGGTGTTCATTTCGATAAAGCAGAACTGCCCGTCCTGGTACAGGAACTCCAGCGTGCCCGCGTTGCGATAGCCCATGCGTGATAGGGCCTCGGTCGCGGTGCGGCCGATGGTGTCGCGCTGCTCGGGGTCGATCGCGGGGGACCCGGCCTCTTCCAGCAGTTTCTGGTGGCGGCGCTGGAGCGAGCAGTCACGCTCGCCAAAATGCACCACGTTGCCGTAGTTGTCGCCCAGCACCTGCAACTCGATATGGCGGGGGCGGTCCATGTATTTTTCCATGTAGACCGCGTCGTTGCCAAAGGCTGCACGCGCTTCTGTCCGGGCCATGTCCCAGGCTTCGGCCAGTTCGTCGGCGGAGTGGGCCACTTTCATGCCCCGCCCGCCGCCGCCAGCGGCAGCCTTGATCAGCACCGGATAGCCCACGCGCTCTGCCACTTCGCGCGCTTCGTCCAGATTATGCAGTTCCCCGTCGGAGCCGGGCACCAGCGGCACGCCAAGGGCCAGCATGGTGGTCTTGGCGGTGATCTTGTCACCCATCATGCGGATGTGCTGGGCCGTGGGGCCAATAAAGACCAGGCCGTGGGCTTCCACCGTTTCAGCAAAATCGGCGTTTTCGGACAGAAAGCCATAGCCGGGGTGGATGGCTTCCGCCCCCGTTATGGTTGCTGCCGACAGAATGGCTGCCACATTCAGGTACGAATCGCGCGAGGCCGGTGGCCCGATGCACACGGCCTCGTCCGCCAGGCGCACATGCATGGCGTCGGCGTCGGCGGTCGAATGAACGGCCACAGTCTTGATGCCAAGTTCCCGGCAGGCGCGCAGGACGCGAAGGGCAATTTCGCCACGGTTGGCGATGAGGATTTTGGAAAACATCACTCGATGATGGCAAGCGGCTGGCCGAATTCCACCGGATCACCCGAGCCGACCAGAAGCGACTTGAGCGTACCAGCCTTGGGCGCCTTGATCTGGTTGAAGGTTTTCATGGCTTCGATCAGCATCAGGGTCTGGCCTGCGCTGACACTCTGCCCCTCGGTCACAAACGGGGGGGACGAGGGGTCGGGCGTCAGATAGGCCACGCCCACCATGGGGCTGGCAACCGCGCCGGGGTGGCGGGACAGGTCAGCCGGGGCCGCAGCGGCCGGGGTGGCTGCGGGGGCTGCCGCGACGGGGGCAACCGCCACAGGTGCGGCGGCAACGGCCTGCACGGGCGCGGGCTGGCGCGCCACGCGAATGCGGCTGTCCTTTTCCGCGACCTCGATTTCGGTCAGGCCGGTTTCAGCCAGAATTTCAGCCAGAGCCCGGATGGCATCCGCGTCCACGAGCAATCCGCTCATCGGTTGTCCTCATCAAGAATAAGATCGGTCATTGCCTGCAATGCCAGAGAATACCCCCCCACGCCTAGCCCGCAGATAACGCCGGTAGCGGCGCGTGAGACATAGGAGTGGTGGCGAAAAGGCTCGCGGCGGTGAATGTTGGAGATATGGACCTCAATCACAGGCAGGTCCGTGGCCAGCAACGCGTCCAGCAGCGCCACGGATGTATGCGTATAACCCGCAGGGTTGATGATGATGCCCCGCGCCCGCTTGCGGCAGTCCTGCACCCAGGAGATTAGCTCCCCCTCCATGTTGGTCTGCCGGAAGTCTATGGCAAGGCCAAGCTTTCCGGCGGTCTGGAGGCATAGCTGTTCCACGTCGTCCAGCGTGGTCCGGCCATATATTTCTGGCTGGCGCTGGCCGAGCATGTTCAGGTTCGGGCCGTTAAGGACAGCAATAAGAGGTCTTTCCATGACAGGGGGGCCGTAGCACGATGCCGTGCCGTATCCAAGAGAAGACGGATGGCGGGTCCTAAAAAACGGCATGGGGCAGGCCCGGCCCTGTTTTGGCCACAACCGGCTGCAATGCTTCCAGACACTGGGCCAAACCGGCCTGTCTGGCCGAGTCCCACACCGGGGCGGGCCGGGGGGCGTGGCTGTTTTCCGCCACGTCAGGACAAAAAGAGGTTGATTTCTGTGTGCCGTATGCGGTCCTATGCCCGCAGACCTGTCACAGACAATGGAGGAAACAGGCGGATGTCAGCCCTGCGCCGGGCACTTCTTGGAAGTGTAATTCTCTTGGGCGTCCATGGCGCTGCGGGTAAAGCCCGCGCCTCACAGCCCGCATTACAGCAGACCGCCTGGGCCGACTCCGTACGGCAGGCACTGGCTGAACGTGGCATGGACAGCGACGGGGCTTCGGGTGCGGTGCAAAACCCCCGGGCACTCCAAAAAGGCATGGCAAGCTGGTATGGCGGGCGCTTCAACCACCGCCGCACATCCTCTGGCGCTGCATTTGACAAACACGGCCTGACAGCCGCCCATCCCACCGCCCCCCTGGGCAGCAAACTGCGCGTGACCTCTGAGGAAACGGGCCGCTCTGTCGTGGTGACGGTTAACGACCGTGGGCCTTACAGCCGTGGCCGGGTGATTGACCTGTCCCGCGCTGCTGCGGCGCAGATTGGCATGCTGGGCTCGGGCGTTGCCCATGTCCGTATCCAGGCCGCCACACCGGAGGAAGTTGCCTCCGCCCCCGAAACCATGGGTGATGAGGGTCTCGAAGCCCCCGACACCAGCGCTGTGACCGGCCACCGGATGGTGGCCCACCATGCTCATGGTGTTGCGGCCCGCCATGTGGCCCTGCCGCATATGCGCGTGATCCACCGCGCCCGCGGCCACCGCTGATTTAACCCGGCGGCATACCGCAGCAGTCGGGAGTTCTGGGGGCTAAGGCCCCTTGCCTGTTGCAGGCCCGTGGCGTGAAAAAGCTGACAGGTCAGACAAGTATATTCACAGCCATTGTGGGGCAGGTGCGGGGTTGCCCCGGTAGCCCCAGCACGCTTACGGCGCCAGAGCCAGAGCCAGAGCCAGAGCCAGAGCCAGAGCCAGAGCCAGAGCCAGAGCCAGAGCCAGAGCCAGAGCCAATCTTTATAATCAGATCAATCATGGGCGGCACCGGGTGTTGCCCCGGCTACGCGACCGGGGCTTGACCTGTGCCTGCCCGCCGGGTCAGGCCGGGGGGCATGTGGCGTTGTCTGCCCTATTGGCCACCACCTGCCAGGCAGGCTGGCGGGGTGTGCCGCAGGCGTAGCCTTCCATTTCCGCGTTGATTTCGGCCCCCATCAGCACCACCCAGGCGGTGACGAAGAACCACATCATAATGGCAATGACAGCGCCCAGCGGCCCATAGGTGGCGTTGTAGCTGGCCAGATGTGCCACGTAGTAGGAAAACGCCTGCGAGGCGAGAATCCACATCACGGTCGAGAGCAGCGCACCGGGCAGCACCCAGCGCCAGCGTGTTTTGCTTTTGCGGTCGGGGCCAAAACGGTACAGCCCGGACAGGGCCAGAATTTCAAACGTGAACATGACAATCGGCCCGCTCCAGCGCGCCAGAAAGTTGAGCGCACCCGGCGGGGTGGGAATGTGCAGCCACACCGCCATGCTGAACAGCAGCGGCACGGCTACCATCAGCGCAATGGTCAGCGCTGCACCCAGCACGGCAAACAGGGTCAGGCTGAAGGCGGTAATGTGGAAGATGATGAAGTTGCGCGTCTCACGCGTGTCATACGCCATGTTGAGCGCGTAGATGATGGAGCGCGTCGCGGCCGAGGCCGACCATAACGCCACCGTCAGCGAGATGATGAGGTTGAGGGTGAGCGAGGCATGGGGCTCGGCCACCAGTGTCTGCACCCTGTCCTGGATCAGGCGGAAGGCGGACGGGGGCAGCAGGTGGTGCAGCACATCCATCTGCGGGGCGACGGTGTTGACGTCAAACGCCAGCCCGTAAATGGAAATAAGCGCACTAATGGCGGGGAACAGCGACAACGTGCTGTAAAACGCGCAGCCTGCGGCCACCAGCGTGGTGGGGCCGACAAACAGGCTGCGGATGGCGCGGCGCAGAATAATCTTCCAGTCCGCCCAGCGCAGGGCCGTCGGGTGGGACACCGGGTTGTCGGGCTGACCGTCAGGGGCGCGGTCTGGCCCGCCGTCGGGGCCGTGTGTGTGGCTGTGGGACTCGGGCTGACACAATGCCTGCATCGGGAGTGGGGTATCCTTCCTCTGCCCTGGCCATGGTGGGGCCAGGTGGTGGAACGGCGCCCAGGCAACGCAGGGTGCGTGCCTGTGCTGGGCGCCACCCTTTGGCACCCCGTCACGGACAGGCGGTGGGCACATTCCCGGCCGCCAGAGGCCCATTGGGCCAGGCTGATGGCCCAGGTGGGTACAGCCGTGAGTTTTGTCTGTCTTATCGGCACTTTCCTGCTGCTGTCATGTTTTTTTGTGTGTCATGTTTTTTTCACTTGCGCTTGTGGCGGTTTGGTCTCATATCCACCCCCCTACGCAGCAACGCACGTGCCACTGGCCCTCTGAGGTTACGCAACGACGTCAAGCGTTCTGGCAATCGGGGTCATCCATGTCTGGGTGTCCTGCCTTTGGTCGCTGGTCCGTTAGACCGTTTCGCAACGTCCTTCTCCGCTGCCGACATCCAAGCGGGAAGCCTGAATTGGGGGAGTAGGGGTTATGAATCCCAAAATTACCCGTTTCATTGCCGAGAACAATCCGGCAACACCCTGCCTTGTCGTCGATGTTGACGAGGTGGAAAACCGCTACCGCGCCATTGGCCGGGCATTGCCCCAGGCGCGCGTTTATTACGCCGTAAAGGCCAATCCGGCCATGCCGATCCTGACCCGTCTGGTGGGGCTTGGCTCCTGCTTTGACGCGGCCTCGTGGGAGGAAATCTCCCTCTGCCTGGAGGCTGGCGCCCAGCCGGACGCCATTTCCTTTGGCAACACGGTCAAGAAAGTTTCCGCCATTCAGGCTGCTTATGCGGCTGGCGTGCGGATGTTTGTTTTTGACTGCCGCGAGGAGCTGGAAAAGCTGGCCCGCCACGCACCGGGCAGCCGCGTTTATTGCCGCCTGCTGGTGGACAATTACGGCGCGGAATGGCCGCTGTCGCGCAAGTTTGGCACCACGGTGGAAGCCGCGCGTGACCTGATGCTTGAAGCCCGCGATATGGGGCTGGACCCGTATGGCCTGTCCTTCCATGTTGGCAGCCAGCAGCTTTCGGCCGAGGCGTATGAAGTGGCTATTGCCCGTGTGGCCAGCCTCTTTACCGACCTGAGTGCCGCAGGCCTGGACCTGCGCATGGTCAACCTTGGGGGCGGCTTTCCTATCCGCTACCGCGAGGACGTGCCTGAGATCGACCATTTTGCGGACGCGATTGTCCACGCCATGACCGAACACTTTGGCAATGCCCAGCCCGAAATGCTGGTCGAGCCGGGGCGGTTTGTTGTCGGGGCGGCGGGCGTTGTCCATACCGAGGTGGTGCTGGTCAGCGCACGTGGCCGTCAGGACGGGCCGCGCTGGGTGTATCTGGATATCGGCCGCTTTGGCGGGCTTGCGGAAACGGAGAACGAATCCATCCGCTATGCCATCCGTACCGGGCGCGACCATGCGCCGTCAGGCCCGGTCGCGCTGGCAGGCCCAACCTGCGATGGTGCCGATATTCTGTACGAAAAGACCCACTACGAACTGCCGCTTGACCTCGAAGCAGGCGAGACGATCGATCTGATGGGCACGGGGGCTTATGTCTCCACCTATTGCTCGACCCGTTTCAACGGTTTCGCACCGCTGGGCGAGCACTACATCTAAGCCACTGCTGGGGCCGGGCCTATATGGGTGCGGCCCCAACGGGCTTGGCGTGGTTTTTTCGATCATGCTGTTCTGCCAGCCCCCGCTTGTGTGGGGGTTTTGGTGTGTACTCTGCCCCAGATAGCCTGAGACTCCGGGGCGACTCGTCTTGGCCGGGGTCGTGCCTTGCCGCGCTACCGGGGTGGTAACCGCAGGCGACTCGGCTTTGTGTATTCTGGGGCAGGCTGGGGGTGCCGCGGGTTATTCCGCCGCACCGCGCAGGCCCGCACCGGCTGCCAGAGGGCACAGCGGCAGGGCTGCGGCCACAAAAGCGCCCAGCAGTTCCAGATCAGGCTGCCAGGGCAGGCCGGTTGCTGCGGCGTCGATTCCCGCCGCGCCAAAAATAAGGGCCGGGGTGGCCAGCGGCAGGCTGAGCAGGGGCAGCAGCACGCCCCCCCGCCGTGCGCCCAGCACAATGCAGGCTGCCATGCCGCCAATAAGGGACAGCACAACAGACCCCAGAAAAAGCCCGGCCAGCAGCACAGGCAGGCTGCTTGCGGGCAGGCCCAGCATGGTGGCCAGTGGCCCGGCGGCCAGCAGCAGGGGCACGCCAGTTGTCAGCCAGTGTGCCACCATCTTGGCCAGCGCGACCAGTGCCGGGGGTAGGCCCAGCAGCAGCAGGTGGTCGAGCGACCCGTCCTCCAACTCCGCGCCAAACAGCCTGTCCAGCGGCAGCAGGGCCGCCAGCAGGGCGCAGACCCACAGAATACCCGGTGCCATGTGGCGCAGCAGTTCGGGTGACGGACCAAGGGCCAGGGGGAACAGCGTTGCGGTGACAATAAAAAACAGCACCGCCCCCAGCGTGTCGGCACCGTGGCGCAGGGCTAGGCGCAGGTCACGCAGGACAATGCCCCAGAACAGCGCGGTCATGCCCATGGGGTGTCCTCCAGCGGGGTGTCGGCAGCGCCGGGCAGGCGCAGGGTGGTGGTGTCGGGCAGGGGCAGGGGTACATGGGTTGTGGCAACCACAAGCCCGCCCTGCGCCCTGTGCTGTGCCAGTGCCGTGCCCAGCAGGGCAATGGCGGCGCTGTCCAGCCCCAGACTTGGCTCGTCCAGCAGCCAGAGCGAGGCCTGGGCCAGCAGGACACGGGCCAGTGCTGTGCGCCGCTTTTGCCCCGCAGACAGCAGGCGGGCGGGCAGGTCGGCCAGGGGCAGCAGGTCCATGGCGGTCAGGGCTGCTTCCAGACTGTCTCCTTCAGGCCGTGCCCTGTCGCCCCCACGGCCTGCGCTGACAAACAGGGCCAGGTTTTCACGCACGCTCAGTCCGGGTTTTAGTGCGTCCTGGTGGCCCAGATAGGCCACGCGGGCGGCATGGGCGGCGGGGTCGGCCAATGCGGGTGCCCCCTGCCACAGCACCGCCCCCGAATCCGCGCGGCGCAGCCCTGCCAGTACGCGCAGCAGGGTGGATTTGCCCGCACCGTTGGGGCCTGTCAGCAGCAGCGCGCCCCCTGCGGCCAGGGTCAGGCTGACACCGTCAAGCACCAGCCTGTCGCCCCGGAACACGCACAGGGCATCGGCCTGCAGGGCCGGGGCGCTACTGGGGGGCACGGGTGTGCTTGTGCCGGAAAGAGGCATGCCGGAGATCGGACTTCTCCCTAATGTTACCATCCAGAATGGGGCAAAAGCCGAGCGCTCGCGTTCTCGTGGTTGCTACCCGGCTTGTGCCTTTTACAACTGCGGGTATGTTCTAGCGCCAACGGGATAGCAAGCCGAATGACCCGTATAACCGGGCAGGCGTAAACAAGGCGCACGGTGTTATCCTGAACGCATCACCAGCCATCGGCTGTGATCGGGGAGAGACGAAGATGAAATCGGTTGGGCACGACTCACTTAAAACTGGCCGCACCCTAGAGGTGGACGGCAAGACCTATCACTACTTCTCCATTCCAGAAGCAGCAAAGACCATTGGCGATGTCAGCCGTCTGCCTGTTTCGCTGAAAGTCCTGCTGGAAAACATCCTGCGCTTTGAGGACGGCCGCTCCTACAGCGTGGACGACGCCAAGGCCATTGCCGGGTGGCTGCCCAAGGGCAGCAGCACGCAGGAAGTCCCGTTCAAGCCCTCGCGCATTCTCATGCAGGACTTTACTGGCGTTCCCGGCGTTGTGGACCTTGCCGCCATGCGCGACGGCATTGCCAACCTCAAGGGTGACCCGCAGAAGGTGAACCCGCTGGTGCCGGTTGATCTGGTGATCGATCACTCCGTGATGGTTGACTTTGCAGGCACCAAGGACGCCCTGCAGGAAAACATTACCCTTGAGTTTGAACGCAACGCGGAACGCTATGCCTTCCTGCGCTGGGGCCAGCAGGCGTTTGAAAACTTCTCGGTTGTACCGCCTGATACCGGCATCTGCCATCAGGTGAACCTGGAATACATTGCCCAGGTCGCGTGGACGGCAACAGTCGGCGGCAAGGACTATGTGTACCCCGACTCGCTGTACGGCACGGACAGCCACACCACCATGATCAACGGCGCAGGCGTGCTGGGCTGGGGTGTTGGCGGGATCGAGGCCGAAGCCGCCATGCTGGGCCAGCCCATTGCCATGCTGGTGCCCGATGTGATCGGCTTCCGCCTGACCGGCAAGCTGCCCGAGGGCGCGACCGCCACCGATCTGGTGCTGACCGTGACCCAGATGCTGCGTAAAAAAGGCGTGGTGGGCAAGTTTGTTGAGTTCTTTGGCCCCGCGCTGGACCACCTGCCTGTGGCCGACCGCGCAACCATTGCCAACATGGCCCCCGAATACGGTGCGACCTGTGGCTTCTTCCCCGTCGATACGCTGACGCTGGACTTCCTGCGCCAGACCGGCCGTGACGAACACCGCATCAAGCTGGTGGAAGAATACCTGCGTGCTCAGGGCATGTTCCGCACCGCCGAGACGCCAGAGCCTGTCTTTACCGACATTCTGGAACTCGACCTTGCCTCTGTCGTGCCGTCTCTGGCTGGCCCCAAGCGCCCGCAGGACCGCGTGGAACTGAAGAGCGCGAAAACCGAGTTCGAGAAGGAACTGACCTCCTCCCTCGGTGTTCCGGCTGACGCAGCAAACAAGAAAGTGCCAGTTGCAGGCACCAATTATGAGCTGGGCCAGGGCGACATTGTCATTGCCGCCATTACGTCGTGCACCAACACCTCCAACCCGGCGGTGCTGATTGCGGCTGGTCTGGTGGCCCGCAAGGCGCGCGCTCTGGGCCTGACACCCAAGCCCTGGGTCAAGACATCCCTCGCCCCTGGGTCCCAGGTTGTGACGGACTATCTCAACCGCTCCAACCTGACCGCTGACCTGGATGCCCTGGGCTTCAACACGGTGGGGTATGGCTGCACGACCTGCATTGGCAATTCCGGCCCGCTGCCGGGGCATATTGTTGACGCGATTGAAAACAACAGCCTTGTTGCCGTGTCCGTTCTGTCGGGCAACCGTAACTTTGAGGGCCGTATTTCCCCCAACGTGCGGGCCAACTATCTGGCCAGCCCGCCGCTGGTGGTGGCGTATTCCATCCTGGGCACCATGCGCAAGGACATCACGACCGAAGCGCTGGGCACCTCCAAGGATGGCAAGCCGGTCTATCTGAAGGACATCTGGCCCACCAACAAGGAAATTGCCGACCTGATTGCCTCCGCCATCTCGCGCGAGGAGTTTATCAAGCGGTACAGCAATGTTTCCAAGGGCACAAAGGAATGGCAGGATCTCAAGGTTGCGACCGGGTCCGAAACCTATACCTGGGATCAGAAGTCCACCTACGTGCAGGACCCGCCGTATTTCAAGAACATGGCGGTCGAACCCAAGGCTCCGGGCAATATTGAAGGTGCGCGTATTCTTGCCCTGCTGGGTGACAATATTACCACTGACCATATCTCCCCCGCCGGGTCCATCAAGAAGGACTCTCCGGCTGGCCGTTACCTGATCGAACACGGTGTGGACCCCAAGGACTTCAACTCCTACGGGTCACGGCGCGGGAATGACCGGGTGATGGTGCGCGGCACCTTTGCCAACATCCGCATCAAGAACGAAATGCTGCCCGGCACCGAAGGGGGCTATTCCAAGCACTACCCCGACGGTAAGGAAGGCGCGATCTATGATGTTGCCATGTCCTACAAGGCCGAGGGCGTGCCCCTGGTCGTGATCGGCGGCAAGGAATACGGCATGGGCTCCTCACGCGACTGGGCGGCCAAAGGCACCCTGCTGCTGGGCGTCAAGGCTGTGGTGGCGGAAAGCTTTGAGCGTATCCACCGGTCCAACCTGGTGGGCATGGGCGTTCTGCCGCTAGTGTTCAAGGACGGCACCACGCGCCAGACACTGGGCCTGAAAGGGGACGAAGTCATCAGCATCAAAGGTGTTGAAGAGCTGAAGCCCCGGATGGACGTCATTATGACAATTACAAGAAATGACGGTTCCACCCAGGATGTTCCGCTTCTGTGCCGCGTGGATACTCTGGACGAGGTCGAATATTACAGGCACGGTGGCATCCTCCAGTACGTCTTGCGTGGGATGACACAAGCTGCCTGATACACAAGCCTTTCGAGGTGCTCGTGAGATGGTCGGTCCGGAATATTCCGGACCGGCCTTTTTGACTGATGCTCCCGTTGTTCTGAGTGCGGAACAAATACACAAGAGCTTCGGGGAGGAGGACATCCTGCGTGGAGTGTCCATGCAGGTGCGCGAGGGGGAGCTGGTGTCCATCATCGGCCCTTCGGGCTGTGGCAAGTCCACCTTTCTGCGCTGCCTGAATTTTCTGGAAATTCCCGATCAGGGCTCCGTAACCGTCAAGGACGTGCATATTACGCGCGCGGGCGGGGCGTGGAGCCGTGCGGATGAGCACGCTGCCCATAAGCTGCGTACGCGCGTGGGCATGGTGTTCCAGAGTTTTAACCTGTTCCCGCACCTGAATGTGCTGGACAATGTTCTGCTGGCCCCGCGTGTGGTCAAGGGCGAGCGCTCCGCCACCATGCGTGACGAGGCCATGGCCCTGCTGGAAAAAGTGGGTCTGGCACAGGTGGCCATGCGCTACCCGGTGTCGCTGTCGGGTGGGCAGCAGCAGCGGGCCGCCATTGCGCGCGCCCTGGCCATGCGGCCCGAGATCATGCTGTATGACGAACCCACCTCCGCCCTGGACCCCATTGTGGCCGAGGAGGTGCTGGGGGTCATGCGCACCCTCGACAACGAGGGCATGACCCAGATTGTCGTGACCCACGACATGCGCTTTGCCCAGGTGGCGTCGGATACTGTTGTGTATATGGATGGCGGGCTGGTGGTTGAAGCCGGGCCGCCGGAGGAGCTGTGCGTTAACCCTGTGGATGACCGAACCCGCCGTTTTCTAAGGACAGTGCTGTGAGCCAGGCTTCTGTTTTGCGTTCGCTCCGCCGCAGGGCGGGGGTGTTCGGTCTTGCCTGCGCGCTGGTGGCGGGGTTGTTGTGTGCGGGTGCTGGCGCACAGGCCCAGACACCTGCCCAGAGCGTACCCCAGCAGAGCGCTGTCCGCTGGGCGGCCGATGCCTCGGCCGATGTGCCCTTTACCTTCCATGATCTGGCTGACCCCGACCGGCTGACCGGGTTTGAATATGACATGATGGGCGCTTTGCAGCGCCACATGGGCATACCGCTCCAGTTTGTACAAAACGACTGGGACGGGCTGATCCCCGGCCTGCAACGTGGCCTGTACGAAATGGTGACCTGCGGGATCGAGATCACCCCCGAACATGCGGAAGCCATCGACTTTACACAGCCGTACTACATTACGTCCGAACGGATGGTGGTGCGCCGAGACGGGCCGCAGCTTTTAACGCTGGAGTCGTTGCACGGCCACGCTGTGGGCACCCTCAAGGACACCCAGGCCGAGCGTATTCTCATGCACGAGCCGGGCGTGACCCTGCGGACGTATGAGGAAGAAACAAACGTCTTCATGGACCTGGCCGCAGGCCGGACGGATGCCGTGCTGATCGACGGCCCGATTGCCAAATACTACGGGGACACAAACCCCGCCCTGCATGTGGTGGGCGACCCCATAGGCCGGGTGGAATACGGCATTGCCTTTGCCAAGGGGCAGCATACCGCCCTGCGTGAGCAGGTAAACACGGCGCTGACCTCCATGCTGCACGATGGCTCACTGCACGGTATTCTGGCCCGCTGGGGGCTGTGGACACCCGAGATGGTGCAGTTGACGGGCGACCATACCGTGCTGGATGTGCCCGCCACGGCATGGAATGCCTATGTGGCAGAACTGCATGGCAAAAGCGGCTGGCGTGCCCAGTTGGACCGTTACCTGTCCTTTGTGCCGCTGGTTGTGCATGCCGCGTGGCTGACGCTTGCGGTGTCGCTGTGTGCCATGGTGCTGGCGGTGTCGTTGGGGATGGTGCTGGCGCTTGTGCGGCTGTATGGCCCCCGGCCTCTGGCGTGGCTGGCCACCCTGTATGTGGAACTGGTGCGCGGCACACCGCTGCTGATCCAGATTTTGCTGATTTTTTACGGTCTGCCAGAGTTTGGCGTGCGGCTGACCCCCTTTATTGCGGGTGTTATCAGCCTGGGGCTGAACTACGCGGCCTATGAGGCTGAAAACTACCGGGCGGGCCTGCAATCGGTTGCCCCCGGCCAGATGGAAGCCGCACTGGCGCTGAACATGACCCACGCGCAGGCGCTGCGCCATGTGGTGGTGCCGCAGGCGTTCCGGTTGGTCATGCCCGTTATGACCAACGACTTTATTTCCCTGCTTAAGGACTCGTCGCTGGTCAGTGTCATTACCCTGACCGAGCTGACACAGACCTATGTGCGCCTGTCCTCGACCTATTTCGACTATTTTGGCACCGGGCTTATGATCGGTGGGGCCTATCTGCTGCTTGGCCTGCCGTTTGTCCGGCTGGCCCGCTTTGCCGAGCGGCGGCTGGCGGCCCCGCATATGCGGCGTAAGTAAATCGACCCGGCTTCATGCGCTCAACGCATAGGGCGTATGGGTGCAGGAAGCCGGGGCTGATATTGTTTCCCCCTCCACCTTGCTGCACAACGAGGCTGACCCACAGGGGCGGCTAGTGCTGGCGCCGTAGTTGTTGACGGCGGCAGGGGCTAGGCTGTGTCCCGTGGGGCGCGGGGGCGGTAATCATGGATCTTCTTTCAGCATTGCACAGTTTTGTCCGTGTTGCGGCCACGGGCTCGTTTTCCGCTGTCTCGCGGGAGACTGGGGTAAGCCAGCCCACCATATCGCGGCATATCGCGTTGCTGGAGGCCCATTACGGCACCACCCTGTTTGCCCGCACCACCCGCAGCCTGACCATGACGGAAGATGGCCGCAGCCTGCTGCCCCACGCCTACGAGGTGCTGGGTATTCTGGAAACAGCGGAAAACGTGCTGGGCCGCAGGCGGGCTTCTGTTTCCGGTCTGGTGCGGGTGGGGGTGACAACGGCGTTCGGGCTGTTCCTCAGCCGCAGGCTGGGTGCGCTGCTGGACCGCCACCCGGATCTGTCGGTTGATATTGTCATGCGCGACGGGTTTGGAGACCTGGTGGAAGAAGGGCTCGATCTGGCCGTGCGCGTGGGTGACATTGCCGAAGGCTCGCTCATTGCCCGCAAGCTGGGTGTTGTCAGAAAATGGCTGGTGGCATCCCCGGCGTTTTTGCGCCGTTACAAAGTATCCGACCACCCGCGCGACCTGATGGAATACCCAGCCGTTGCCTATAACTACGGCACAAGCTGGCTGGACTGGAATTTTGAGCGCGATGGGGAGGAAAGCGTTATTGCGCCTTCCGCCGTGCTGCGCGCCAACAGCAGCGAGGCCGCGCTCTATGCTGCCGAGGCTGGGATAGGCATGGCGCTTCTGCCCGCTTTTCAGGTGCGGGACGCGGTGGAAAACGGGCGGCTTGTGCGCCTGTTCCCTGACTGGAATATCCCGTCCATGCCCTTCCACGCCGTGCATACCGGCCCGCGCACCTTGCCTTTGCGGACCCGTACTGTGCTGGACTTTCTGGTGGAAATTTCGGCCGAACTGCTGCGCGATAACACGCCCCCGGCGGCCAGCCCGCCTAAAGGCCATGGCGGCGGGGGCGAGGGTGCGCCCATTCCCGCAGGTGTGGCCGAGGGCAAAGCACTCTAAGAGAGCAGGGCCAGAGTGCTTTGCTCAAAAGCCTTAAAGGACGGTCGCCTTTTTGAAAAAAGGCGATGTTCGGGGCGAGTTCTTCTTTTTTAAAGGCGGTTTGTGCCTGGCAAGGGTCAGCGCATGATTTCGTGCAGGTCCATCAAGGCCTGTTGGGAGACTGTAATTACGCCATCACTGGCTCTATCCAAATCAAGAATGATCAGAATGGCCAGGGTGAGCAGGAACAGCATCAGCCATGTCGTCACCCGGTGCAGCCCGTCGTATGTTGCCGAGACCTCCCCCAGCATCAGGGACGCCAGTAGAATATACAGGAACAGCACATTCAGCACCCGGTCGGGGATGGTGGCCGAGCGCGCGGCCAGTCTGGATGTGGCAATGTCAAAGCTGTGAGACGTCGCATCCAGCAGGCTCTGGCTGATGGGCTCAACAGGCTCTGTCTTGACCGCGGCGGCCACAACCTTCCACAGCTCTTTCTGCTTGCGGTGTGTTTCGTTGATGTTTTCACGCCCTGCGTAAAGGGTGGACCATTGTAGCCTGTCCTGAATGTAAAGGCGGAGCTGGGTGCTGACCTCTGTCCGGTATGGCTCGGCCAGGAGCTGCGTGTCGTCCCATATGGTGCGCAGGGCATTGGCTTCCTGCACGACAAGGTCACGCCTGCCCTCAAAGCGGTTGAGGGAGAGGGAAAAGGTAAACCCAAGTAGCAACGCCATCAGGCCCAGCATGGCCGTGAGCAGATAATCCCGCCCCCCGCTGCCTAATGCCCGTTTGAGCAGAGGGTCTTTCCCCCGGCGGTTCATAACCCATACCGTGACCTGGTATCCCAGTTCGAGACACAGGATGGAGGACGCAAACATGAAAAGACCAATAACGGTGAGCGGATAGTTATGCACCCAAGACATCCTTGCCGGCCTTGTCTAAAAATCAGGTTATAAAGTGGAACAGTTTTTTATTTTTTAATTCATACTGTGACTTATGGAAAATACCAGAGCCTGCACCTGCCGACTGTAATGATACCCCTACAGGGAACAATAAAGACACATCCTGCCCTGCCAGAGGCCGGGTGCCATCCGCTTATGCCTGTCGGGGCATGGTGGGAACATCAGTGTGCAGAGGCTGTCGCGCTGTAGATTCTTAAACTTAAACACAGCGCAAGTCGTCTGGGCCATAGTTTAGGTTATGATAAAAACTTAAATATGGATGAGTGTCCCGTAGGCTATTTGGCGAGAGACTGCGTTAAAGCAAGCAGTTATCCAAAGCGTTCGGGCAACGGCGTTACGCAACAGCGCGGTTAGATTGGCTTCCAGAGCGCAAAGGCTTTCATTCCGCCGATCAGACCCAGCAGAAAAACCAGACTTTGCCAGTGTCCCATTAACAGGGAGGCAACAGCGGGGCCGGGGCAAAAGCCAGCCAGCCCCCAGCCAAGCCCGAACAGGCAACTGCCTGCCATCAGGGGCCAGTCGATCTGGCGTGCGGTTGGTAGTTGGAAGGTTGTTTCAAAAACCGGGCGTGACAGGTGGCGCTGCAAGCGGACACCACAGAATGTCAGGCACACAGCCCCGCCTAAAACAAATAGCAGGGAGGGGTTCCAGTGTCCGGCAAGATTCAGAAAACCCAGAACAGTCGCAGGGTTGAGCATACCGCCCAGTATTAAGCCAAAGCTGAAAACAAGCCCGCACAGGAAGGCCACAAGCGTTCTGATAGCCATGGTCGCCTTATTTCCCTGTCAAAAAAGGTAAAAGTGTTGCTGTTATCACCCCTGTTCCCAAAAAGCAGATGACAGCGACCAGTGAGCGGCGCGAGAGACGGGCCAGACCCAGAACGCCGTGACCGCTGGTGCAGCCGCTGCCCAGACGGGTGCCAAAACCCACCAGAAACCCGGAGATGAGGAGCAGCGGCCAGGGGGCGGAGACAGTCATGTCAGGCCATGCTCCGGTTGCAAGGCGCCACAGCACAGGTCCGGCGGCCAGCCCAAGCAGCAGGGCCGCCCCCGGCCAGATGTTTTTGCCACCAAGTGTCCGCCCCAGAATCCCGCTAATGCCAGCAATCCGGCCATCGAGGATCAGGTAGGCAGAACATGCCAGACCGATGAGCAGCCCCCCTGTAAGACTTTGCCAGTCAATCATGAGGATTTTCACTTTGTCTTTGCACAGAAAATATCGTGGAGGGCGGCAATCACCTGCCCGGCCTTGTCGTCAGAAAGACGGTAGAAAACAGACACCCCTTCCTTACGGGCGGTTACAATCCGCGCGGCTTTGAGAACGGTCAGATGCCGTGAAAGGTTGGGCTGGTGGATATGCAGGGTGCTTTCCATCTGCCCGACGGAGAGCTCACGCTCGGCCAATGTGCAGGCAATCAGAAGGCGGTCGGGGTGGGAGAGGGTTTTGAGCAGTTCTGCAACAGGCCCAACATCTGCCTGCATCATGTCGATCATGTTTCGATTCTCTTATTATCGATAATAAGAGAATATAGGGGCCAGAGCATTTGGCAAGGACTGCCGCCAGAAGGGTGCAGCAGCCTGTATGGCTTTTGATAAAATAGGCAGAAAAATCAAAATTTCCGGTGCATATTTTTCAAAAAATCGCTAAAGACCATGCCGTTTTTAGAAAAAAGCATCAGAAACTATTTGTCTTAGTGCACAAACCTGCCCCCAGCACAGCAGGAGCGGGTTTGTGCCCGCCCTTAGCCCGCCAGCATGCGTTCAAGCTGGGCGGCAATGTCAAACAGGGCCGCATCACCATTGGTGCGGCCCATGACCATCAGCCCGACCGGGGCTTCCCCCGGTGTGTGGCAGGGCAGGCTTATGGCGCAGCGGTCAAGGAAGTTGGCAAGGGTCGTGTTGCGGAGCAGGAGCAGGTTTGTGGCCACATAGCGGTCATTGTCGTCCATGTCGGCAATGCGGGGGGCGATAATGGGCACGGTGGGCAGGATGATCGCGTCGTACTGGTCCAGACCATCCGCAACCTGGCGGCCTATGCGCGCACGCGCCTGGCACAGGGTAATGTAGTCCACAGCACTCTGCTCGTTTCCGCGCAGGATACGGTGGAGCACAAACGGGTCATACGTGGCGCGGTGGCTGTCCAGCAGGGGCTGGTGCCATGTCAGGGACTGCGCTGCGGGAAAGCCCCCTTTGCTGTTGGCAGCGGCAATGTCCAGCAGCGGGGGGCAGGCCACATCTTCCAGCAGGGTGCCGTGCCCGGCCAGACGGTGCAGGCAGCGCTCCCATGTCTGGCTGACTGTGCTGTCCATGCCGTCCATGACAATGGTGGACAGCACGCCAAGGCGCAGGGTGCGGCCCTCGCGCCCGGTGGGGGCGTTGTGCAGGGGCAGCGTGCCTGTTGCCATCAGGCTGTCGGCTGCCCAGCAACAGGCAACGCTACGCCCGATGCTGCCGATGGAATCCAGCGTGGTAGACAGGGGCACCGTGCCACGGGTGGCAATGCGGCGGGCTGTGGGTTTGTAGCCGACAAGCCCTGTCAGCGCGGCAGGGATCCGGCAGGACCCGCCCGTGTCGCTGCCAATGCCCACAAACGCCATGCTGTCACTGACAGAAATGGCTGCGCCGGAGGACGACCCGCCGGGAATACGCCCCTCAGCCCGTTGCCACGGGTTGGCAGGGGTGCCGTAATGCGGGTTGATGCCAACGCCTGAAAACGCAAATTCGGTCATGGTGGTGCGGCCAATGCTGACCAGCCCCGCCTGTTTAAGTGCCTGTATGGCCGGGGCATCGGCACTGGCAGGGGGCGCGCCCTCCAGCACCTGAGAGCCTGCGCGGGTGGTGGATCCGGCCTCGTCAAACAGGTCTTTGACAGAGATTGGCAGGCCCGCAACGGCGGAGGGCGCATAGCCGTTGCGCCGGGCAACATCCATGGCATCGGCCTGATGGCGGGCAGCCTGGGCATGTACGGTCATGAACACGCGGGCACCTTCGCCCTGCGGGTCGGCAATGCGGGCCAGAGCCTCTTCCACCAGGGTGCGGCTTGTCGTGCGTTCATGGGCAAGAGCCTGTGCGGCCTGGAGCAGGGGCGGAAAGGGGGAGGAAGACATGGCTGGCGTATGGTCCTTGCGCGGGGTGTCCTACGGCCATGGCCCTGGGGGCCGTGGCGCGCCCGTGGGCAAGTGTATCATGATCGGGGTGTGTGGATAGGTCCGCCCTGTGGTGTAGCCTCGATGGCCTGCCGTTGTGGCGTCAGGGGGCCGGGTCTGCGGCGGGGCATGTCCGTTTGGCAGCCTGAACACAGGCCCGGAAATGGGCTATTTTTTCCTCGCTGTGTGACAGAATGCAGCCTGGGTCATCCAGGGGGAAATCCGGCGCAATACGGCGGCAGATGTCATGATCTTCCTGAAAGACCTTGTGATTGATGTCTGTCACAGAGGCAAAGAACGGCGCCATAATGGCCTCCCCACTGTCCGGGTTGGCCAGATGGGTGCTGAACATGCGGGTCGTAAAATGCGTAAGCTGCGGGTTGCGTGATGGAAAGAAGTTCTGCAACGCGTAAGTGTAACCAAATGTCGTGGACAGAAACGAAAATGGAAAAATAAAAATAGCTGTATAGGCTTTTGTATTATGGCTGGTGTTGAAAAAACGGCCAATACGGTTCAGTCCCCGCACGGTGTGCTCGTTGCGGATAGTGGCGGTCAGGACAGAGTTGCAGCCGTAATAGCTGTTCTGGCCCGCATCCAGCTCCAGCGTTCCCAGTGTGGTGGGGTGCACCATGGGCACGTGGTCTGGCTCCAGCGCGTTTTCTGCCGCAACCCGCCATTGGCATTCATACATATAGGCGTCGCGGTCGCGGCGGCGGTCTATGTCCTCCGACATGCCTGCCAGCACATCACCCAGCCCACCCAGTTGCGTGGCAAGGTCGGTCTGCGGAGTGATGGCGACAAACAGGAAATTGCCACACCATGCGGTCTGGAAAGTATTCAGCCGTGCCCGGTTGCGGTCGCAGGCGGTATAGTTGGCGGGTTTGGGAATAAGCAGCTTGCCCCCTCGGTACCCCCAGCCATGATACCCGCAGGAAATGGGCGCATTGCCCTGCGGCTCCATAAAGAACCGTGCGCCCCTGTGGGGGCAGACATTGTCAAAGGCGATGATGGTGCCTTTGTCGTTGTAAAGGACAAGGTCGCCCAGCACCCATTCGAACCGCAGGAAGTCACGGTCATTGGGCAGTTCGCTGCGGTGGGCAACACAGTGCCAGTATGTCTGGGCCAGATGGCGGTCAAGGGGGGTGGACATGGCCTACAGCCTGCGTGCGGGGGGAATATACAGGGTGACATCATCGCCTGTGGAGCGCACAACCACAGCCCCGGCACCAACGGTGCAGCGTTGGCCAATACGGACACGGGGCAGGATACGCGCCCCGGCCCCGACAAAGGTGGCCTCCCCGACCGTGACATTGCCTGTCAGGTCCACATGGGCTGACAGGGTGGCATAGGCACCAAGTGTCGCATCGTGGCCAACGCCGCTGTAGGCATTGATGGTGGCCAGCGGGCCTACGGTCGCATTGGCGGACACATGGGCAAAAACCCCGATAATGGCCCCTGCCCCAATGGTGGACGATGCCGAGACCCATGCGGTGGGGTGGATCAGGGTCGCAAACGCTGCGGTGCCCAGCTGGGCGGCAACCGCCTGCTTGCCCGCAGGCGCGCCAATGGCCATGACCAGCCTGTGGGCGGCGTCTGGCCTGTAGTCCACAATCCGGCCGAGTTGCGGCAGGGCATGGCCATAGGCCTGCATGGGGTTGTCACCGTCATCCAGGTAGCCAACAAACCGGCTGCCCGCAGCGGTGAGTGAGGGGGTAAACCAGTCGTAAATCTCCCTGGCAAAACCACCCCCGCCAACCAGCACATAGTCCGCCATAAGACCTACCCCGCTGTATAGCCGCCATCCACACACCAGACCGCCCCCGTCACCCACGCCGCAGCGGGGGAGAGCAGGAATACGGCGGCATTGGCAATGTCGTCCGTCTTGCCAAAACCCAGCGCGTGGGCCTGTTCGTATTCGGCCAGCGCCTGCTCGGACAGGCCATTGCTCAGCCTGTCGTGCATCTCGGTCTGCACACCGCCTGCGGCTATGGCGTTGACCCGCAGGGAGCGTGTCTCCCACGCCAGTGAGCGTGTCAGCCCCTCGATCCCGGCCTTGGCGGCGGAATAGGTGCTCAGCCCCTGCTGCCCCCGGTGTGCGGCGGCGGAGGACATAAAGACAATGGACCCGCCGGGCTTAAAAACATCCCGCTTGCCTGCCGCGGCAGCAATGCCGATGGCTCCAAACAGGGCGGCCCCAAAGACGGCATCTATCTGCTTTTGCTTGACCAGTCGGGCAGGGCGGCTCAGCTCCACCCCGGCGGAGTGGAAAAGCCCGTCCAGCCCGCCTGCTGTCTGGGCGGCCTCCACCACCAGCGCGGTTGTGTTTTCCGCCGTATCAAGGGTTGCGGCCATGGCGCTGTGGCCGCTGCCGGGCAGGCTGTCCAGCGTGGCAGCCAGGCGATCGCTGTCGCGCCCGGTTACAATCACGCGGCCGCCGCACTGGGCAATCAACCGGGCTGTGGCGCGGCCCAGCCCGGAGGATGCGCCTGTGACCAGAATGGTCCGGCCCTCAAGCGCTGTGGGTGTAAAAATCATACGTGGATGACCGATGCACAGCGGAGCTGGACATTGCTGAACAGCGCACAGCCCCAGGACAGGCCAACCCCAAAACCTGACATCAGCACGGTGCGGGGGCTGGTTGTCAGCTCCTCGGCCAGGGTGGTGCAGAATAGCAGCGGGATGGAGGCCGAGCTGGTATTGCCAAACTGGTCGATGTTGATGGGCAGCCGCCCGGCAGGGATTTTCAGTTTTTTGGTAATATGCTGGAGAATGAAGCGGTTGGCCTGATGCAGGGCAAAGAAGTCAACATCATCAATCTGGCGGTCAGCCTGGGCCAGAATACCGCGGATAATGGCGGGCACAGTCCCGATGGTAAAACCAAAGACAGCACTACCGTCCATGCGCAGCGTATCGGGCTTGGTGTCCTGCGGGTCGGTGGGGCGGAAACCCCCGCCCGGCACGGTCAGATACTGTGCGCCTGTGCCATCGGTCCCAAGGTCAAAATAGGCGGTGGGGGCGTCGGGCGCGTATTCAAACGCGGTGGCGGAGCCTGCATCCCCAAACAGCATGGCCGTGCTGCGGTCCTGTGGGTCTATCATGCGGCTGCTGGTATCACCCGCCAGCAGGATGATCCGGCGCAGCCCTGCATTCATCAGGGCCGAGACAAGCCACAGCCCATAGACATAGCCCGAACAGCCCAGCCCCACGTCAAACGCCTGACAGTGGTGGGCCAGCCCCAGCTTGCCATGCAGGATGCAGGCCGTGGCGGGCATGCGCTGGTCCGGGGTCTGGGAGACAAAAATAAGGGCGTCCACGCTGTCACGCGGCCATTGCAGGGTGTCCAGCAACTGTTCGGCTGCTGCCAGGCACAGGTCGCCGGTTGTCTGGTCCGGGCGGGCGATGTGGCGGGTGGTAACGCCTGTCAGCGCGCTGACATCGGTAATGGTTTTTTCGTCAAAACGTCCGACAAAGCTGTCATTCCCGATCTGTGTCTTTGGCACGGCACAGACCGCACCCTGGATGGTAACACCCGCGACGGAACATTTTGACATCGTGCGTTTCCTTACTGTGCAGCAGCAGTAATGAGTTTTTCAATATCCGCGACAGAGGCACACTTGGCCAGGGCAGAGCCGGAAACCAGATGGCCGAATACTTCATCAATCAGCGCAACGCAGGAGATAATGGCCATGGAATCCCAGTCATGGTCGGCAAGGCTGAGTTCCGGTTTGACCTGCGCTGCGGGCACTTCCAGAATTTCGGCAAGGCCTTCGTAAAATTCGTCCATCTGATCGGGTCCTCTGAGTTCGTGATTTTTAAAATCGGGCCAGCCCGTTAGGGGCAGGGCGTTGTATGCCAAGGCATTCCCATGGTGTTGGCATGATCATACAAAGACCAGCTCCTTTGGGATAGAGGCGTGGAAATGCTCCGCCGTTTTGATTTCCTCCGCGATTTTGAGCATGGCCAGCATGTAGGCCCTGCCGTCAAAGGTGCGGGCGGCGTAGCTGGCCCCGATCCGGGTTGCCTCTGTATAATCCGTGGGGGAGTGGTACAGCGCGGCCATCTGGTCGGCAAGGTCGGGGCTGTTGGGGTCAACGCCAAAAAAGGTCGGGATATCGGCCATGTGCTGGCGCGTAAAGGCATTGTGGTCGGAAATGACACAGCAGCGGGAATCCAGCCCCGATGCCACCCGCTCATGTACGTTCGAGGCAATGTTGGGGCTGGTGTTCAGGATAAACTGGGTGTCGGCGTAAACCCGGTTGAGTGTCATGGCATCAAAGGCGGGGTGAAAGCGCGCGCGTGTGGCCTTGTGGGCCAGATGGTCCCAGCCGCGCCCGTAAATATCCACCGGCAGGTCCAGCAGGGCGGTGGCAAAGGCTGTCATGCGGTGTTCGCGCACATACAGGTCCAGCTCACACATCAGGCCGAACAGGATATCCTTGCGGTGGTCGGGGCACAGGCCATGGCTTTCATACGCAGCCAGAAAGATATCGGTAATATCCCCCGTCTCACACACGATGGCGCTGGCGGCGGCATCTTCCAGTATGGCGCGCCAGCGGGACGGAAAGTTGGCCCATTTCTGCCTGCGGGTCTGGGGGTCGCCTGCGGTTTTGATAAAGGCCATCCGCTGTGAGCGGTCACGCCAGGCAATGTCATCCCGGTGCGGGTTGGGCGGCACACCCACGGCATCCAGCACGGCGCTATACTGGGGGGAACCCACAAGCCGCCTTTGCACCTGTAGCCATTCCTTGAAGACATAGGCGTTGGCCACATAGCGCGATGGCATGAAGTGGTGGACAGGCATCCAGCACGGTGGGTCAGCCAGCACGGAAATAAACGGGATTTTGATAATATCCCACAGGATCTGGTCATTATGCCGCAGCCCGGACCCCACCCCGGCACAGCCCCAGGCCATGGCAATCCCCTGGGGGAACAGGTCGTTGAACTTTTGCAGCCCATCGGGTGTGTGCAGGTCTATGACGTGACCAATATACCCGTCCGGGGCCAGCAGGGCCATCAGGTCGTGGCTGTACTGCCGCAGGATACCGTTTTCATTCTGGCCGACAAACGCAACAATATTGCGGGGGGATGACATGCGGCGTCTGTTCCTTTGTTGGAAGGGGCGGCCGTTAACCGGCGGTGTTCAGGTCCATGCTGTCCAGAGCCTGGGTCAGGGTAGCGCAGATGCGCAGAACCTGCTCCGTGCCGATATCCTGCCAGAACGGCAGGGCAAGGGCGCTGTGGCCAAGGCGTTCCGTCACAGGCAACGGCTGGCGGGTGCAGGTGGCGTAGGCAGGCTGGGTGTGGCACCCGGTACCCCACCAGGACACGCTGCCAATACCCTGCCCGGCCAGCGTGTCGGCCAACTGCGTGGCGCTGTCCGGCCACAGGATATTGAGGGTGGATGTTACCCAGTGATCACCACATCCGCCGGGGGGCAGGAGGGTGGCGGGCAGGTGTTGCCTGTACAGTGCGGTAGCTGCCTGCCAGTTGGCGCGGGTGCGGGGCCAGTAGTCCAGCCCGGCCAGCCCGACAGCCGCCGTATATTCCGATATTTTGGCGTTGATACCGGGTAACTGGGCAGCCCGCGTGCCTGCAAAGCCAAAACGGGCGAGGGTTCTGACCCTCTCCGCCAGCACCGGGTCGCGCGACAGCACGGCCCCCCCTTCGCCCAGCCCGAACACTTTGGTCGCATGCATGCTGACAACCGTTGTGCAGTGGGCCACAGGCATGGGGCCATCGGCGCGCAGGGTGTCAAAGGCGGCGGCGGCATCAATAATCACCGGTTTGCCGGTGCGCTGGCTGACACCGTCCCATACGGCCAGGTCTATGGGCGTGCCAAAGGGCACAACAACAAGCATGGCCCCGACATCGGGGGCCTGGGCCAGTGTTTCCATCTCTGTGGGGTCGGGGCACCAGGTATCGGCGCGCACGTCAACAAAATGCGGGCGTAGATGGGCTGCCACAACGGCCCCGGCACTGGCGGTAAATGTCCAGGACGGCATCAGGCAGCGCAGCCCCGGCTGCACCTCATGCGCGTTCAGCGCCAGCGTAATGCCCGACGTGGCACTGGTTGTCAGGGCGACGTGCTCGTACTCCAGCCCCCAGAAACGCGCCAGTTGCTCCTGCAAGGCTGCGCAGAGCGGGCCGTGGTTGGTGTACCAGCGGTTGGTATCAATCTGCGCCAGATAGGGGATGATGTGCTCAAGCGTGGGCAGCCGTGGCAGAGCAACGGGAATATCAATTGCAGCAGGGCGGTGGGGGGCAAGGGTGGTGGGGTGACTGGGCGCGGGGTGGGTGGCAGGCTGGATCACTCAGTCGAAATCTTTCCTTCAGGAGGGATGCTGTCAGTGGGCCTGCTGCCGTTGTCTGTTAAGGTATTGCGCCGTCTCCAGCCCCATGGCCACCCCAGTCATAGGGGTGGATGATACGGGCATTAGGGGGCAGCGCGCAAGGCGGCTGCCCCGGCTTTTCAGCCATGGAAAGCGGGGTCTGTCGCGGCGGCAGCCGGAGGGGGGGCTGTGGTGGACAGGCTGCCATCAAACCCCTGGCGCAGGTAGGGCACCCAGCCCTGGAGCCATGCATTGCTACGCTGTACAAAGTCGGCCACAGCGGGGGAATCCGCCATGCCCGCGCGGGACCAGTTTTCGGGCGCGCCGGGCACTTTGCGGCTGCCACTTTCCGCAGGGCTGAGCAGGATATGCACGCTCATAAAATCCACCCGCGAGCTGTCCTTGGTCTTTTCAATATGGTTCCACGCCGCATCCACCAGCACGGGGGGCAGTTCAAACCCCATGACAGTCAGGCGCTGCACGGCGGGGGGGATAAACAGCGGGCTGCTGACCAGCGCCTGCAAAGCCTGGTTGGAGGTCAGGAACACCGAGTTCACAACCCGCACGGGGGAGGTCATCCAGCATTCCGTGCGTGCCCCGTCCTGGGGCAGGGATTCGGTCATGAAGTTGAAGGTGCTGTGGCACTCCTCCTGCACCACCTGCGTGTCGGACAGCGGGATGGACTGGGTGGTGGCCTGGGCAATCATCAACCCCGTCACAATACCCTGTTCCGAACGGACATAGAGAGATGTCAGGATTTCCCCGTGGGAGACATCGTCCTGATAGTTCAGCAGCGGGTGCCATTTACCCGCAGGCAGCGGCACGCGCCGCCCCGCAAAGGCGACCGAGCCTTCAAACTGGGCATCCATGGGGGGGACGGAGACTGTGCGCTGGTCTTCATCCGGGTGCAGGGCGCTGCCGTCCTCCGCCGTGCTGTCGGCGCTGCCCTGGCCGGGCAGGGCATGGCGGATGCTGGAGGCAAGGTGCGCATAGGCAGGCAGCCGCGTAGCCAGCCACGGGGCGGGAAACAGCACGGACAGGGCCGTGCAGGCCCCCGTGGTCAAAAGGGCCGTGCGCCACAGCGGGGCACGGCGCCACAGGCGGGTAAAAGCGGACATACGCGGGGCCTTAGCTGGGGTCGTGGGGGGTGGGTGCGGTCAGGGCACAAGCCGGGCGTCTGCCCCGCCGTCTTCCGCCACATGGGCCACCACGCTGCCGTCGGCCTCCTTGAGCAGGCGCACTTTGCCTGCCCCCTGCTGGCGCGCAACAATCAGCGACTCGCTGATCATGTCCTCAATGGCGCGCACCAGGTCACGGGCCGAGGCCGCGTCACCCATGCGGCTCTGGCGGCGCATGACATCAATCAGCAGGGCCGGGTCAATCCCGCCTGTTTCCACCTTCAGCCCGTAGCCTTCGATCATGGTTTCGATTTCCAGCGCGGCCACGCGGGCAATATCCAGCCCGCGCAGGGCACGGAACACAAAAATGCGGTCCAGTCGGTTCAGCACTTCGGGGGCAAAACCGGCCTGGCGCAGGGCTTCCACCGACTCGGCACGCATGCGGTCGGGGTCATCATGCAGGCGGTCGGCAATTTCGGTCAGGGCCGTGGTGGCAATGTTGGACGTCAGCACAAAAATGGCCCGCACGGTGGAAATCTGCTGCCCGGTGGAGGCCTCGGTAATATGTCCGTCGTTCCATGCGGTCAGGAATTTCTTGAACACATCGGGGTGGGCTTTTTCAATTTCGTCCAGCAGCACCACGGCGTCGGGCTTTTCCTGCAACCCGCCGGTCAGCTTGCCGTAGGTGTCCGAGCCGACATAGCCCTTGGGCGAGCCAAAAAGCTGGGTGGCGGCGTGCGGGCTGCTCATCTGTGTCATGTCAAAATGCAGCAGCGGGCGTTCCAACTGGCGGGCAAGCTGTTTGGCCAGATAGGTCTTGCCAGTGCCCGGCGGGCCAGCCAGCAGGAAAATGCCCACAGGCTTGCCCCGGGTCTGCAACGCCAGGCGGCGGCGGAGCTGGGCGGCCATGTCCTCACACACCTGGTCCTGGCCGATAACACGGGCGCGCAGGTTGGCGGCCAGTTCCTCGGCATCAATGGCGGTTTCCCGCTGCTCGCGCGCCAGCATTTCCTCCAGCGCCGTGCGATTGGTCAGTCTGGCAAGAACGTCCATAAAGAACCCCCGTCGGCGTAGTAGCCCTTTGCGCGCGATTTTTTCGGCGCGAGTTTCAAACAGTAGCCCGGCCACGGTCAGGCCCAGCCCCCCCAGTGCCAGAACCGGCCAGGCGGCCGCCGCCCATTGCAGGACATGCGTGATGGAATGCAGCGACAGGTGCAGGCTGAGCACGATCTGGATACTGGCCAGCAGCAGGAACACCAGCATCATCAACGGCATAAGCCGTGTCAGGGCGGGGAGCAGAGCCTTCATTGTGCGAGAACCGTCAAGGACAGGGTATTCCCTTTATACAGGACAGGCAGCGCCTGTGGGCCAAAAACAGTGACGGCCCCACTGCCTGTGCCCATGGGGCCAGGGGGAGTGGCAGGCAGGATATCCACCGCACCGCTGATGGCAATGGGCAGGATGACCGTGGTGGGTGTGGGCAGCAGCGACACGGTGCGCTGCCACGGCCCGCAGACAATGGTAATGGCGCCCCCAGCCCCCGTGGCGTCATAAACAGGCATGGCCACCAGCTTGACCTCGTGCCGTTTGACGGCGGCCAGAATATCGGCCTGCTCAGCGGTGGAATAGCCCGAGTCGGCCAGGGCCTTGGGGGCATTGGCGGCGTTTATGACCGCCATTGTCGCATCGGCATGCAGGATGTTGGGGTCCTCGGCGGCGGCCACGGCCTGGGGGGCAGCGCTGTCCGCCGCCCCAGGGCGCAGGACATGCAGCGTCCCCCAGGCCACAAGGGCGCAGGCTGCCAGCCCTATCAGGGCGGTTCTGGTCGTGTGGGCCGCTGAGTGTGGTTCTGGCGCGGCCGCGGGTTCCTGGTCTTGGCGCATGGAAGGATCGGCCCCTGGCGAATCGGTCATGAGTGGCAAATATGTCGCAAGCAACTTAATAAAAGCGTTTGTTGCGTCGCGGCGCAATACGCGAACGTCAGTGTCGTTGCCTGGTGGGGGCACTGGCCCCATTCCGTACTTGCGGTTTGGGCGGGTATCCCGTAAACACCACATCATCCTTCTTACTATAAATATGTTTCGGGGGGTGGCCTTGACGGGCCGCCTTTTTTGCTTTGGACACTGATCTTTCCGCCCATTCCGGCCTTGAGGCCCGCATCGCCGCCCTGATTTCCCCCTCCATTGTCGAGATGGGGTATGAAATCGTGCGTGTGGCGGTGCTTGGGCGCGAGCGCCCGACCGTGCAGGTCATGGCTGACCGTGCCGATGGCGCGCAGATCAGCGTTGAAGATTGCGAACGCATCAGCCAGGCCGTCAGTGCCCTGCTGGATGTGGAAGACCCGATTCCCGGGGCCTGGACGCTGGAAGTGTCCTCCGCCGGGATTGACCGGCCCCTGTGCCGGGCAAAAGACTGGAATCGCTTTGCCGGGCATGAAGTCCGGGCCGAAGTCATGGTGCCGCTGGATGGCCGCCGCCGCTTTGCCGGTGTGGCCCTGGGGTCTGACGGCACGGTGGCGCGCATCCGGCTGGATGATGGCACGGAAGTTGCCCTCCCCCTGGCCGAAATGCGCCGCGCCCGCCTGGTGCTGACCGACGCGCTGATCGAGGCCAGCGCCCGCATGGCCCCACCCGCAGCGGGGGGCGATGACACGCCGGATGACGGGCCGACCCCGCCCGACCACAAGCTGCACTGAAACCGCTGCCTGTTTTGGAGAGCCAAAAGCATGGATACCTCTGTTTCCCGTCCTGAACTGCTGCTGGTGGCGGACGCCGTCTCACGCGAGAAGGGTATCGAGCGTGAAGAGGTGCTGGAGGCCATGGAGCAGGCCATCCAGAAAGCCGGGCGCGCCAAATACGGCCACGAAAAAGACATTCGCGCCATGATCGACCGCCGCACGGGTGAAGTGCGCCTGTCCCGCTGGACAGAAGTTGTCGGTCAGGTCGAAAACGAGGACACACAGATTGCCCTCGACATTGCACGGCGTTTCCGCCCTGAAATTCAGGCCGGGGAATATCTGATCGATCCGCTGCCGCCCATCGACTTCGGGCGTATTGCAGCGCAGACCGCCAAGCAGGTGATTGTCCAGCGCGTGCGTGAATATGAGCGCAAGCGCCAGTACAACGAATTCAAGGACCGCGTGGGCGAAATCGTCAACGGCACGGTCAAGCGCACCGAATACGGCAACCTGCTGGTTGAAATCGGTTCCGCCGAAGCCCTGCTGCGTCGTGATGAGCTGATCCCGCGTGAGACCTTCCGCAACTCCGACCGCGTGCGTGCCTATATCTATGACGTGCGTGACGAGCCGCGTGGCCCGCAGATATTCCTGTCCCGCACACATCCGGCCTTCCTGGCCAAGCTGTTTGCGCAGGAAGTGCCCGAAATTTACGATGGCATCATCGAAATCAAGGCCGTTGCGCGTGACCCCGGTTCCCGCGCCAAAATGGCTGTGATCTCGCGCGATGCCGCAATCGACCCTGTCGGTGCCTGCGTTGGTATGCGCGGCTCGCGCGTGCAGGCGGTTGTGGCCGAGTTGCAGGGCGAAAAAATCGACATCATCCCCTGGAGCCCGCAGGCCGCCACCTTTGTGGTCAACGCCCTTGCCCCGGCTGAAGTCAGCAAGGTGGTGATGGATGAGGAAGCAGGCCGCGTGGAAGTGGTTGTCCCTGACGACCAGCTCTCTCTGGCTATTGGCCGGCGTGGGCAGAACGTGCGTCTGGCCAGCCAGTTGACCCGCTGGGACATCGACATCCTGACCGAGGCTGAAGAATCCGAGCGCAGGCAGGAAGAATTCCGCCGTCGGACCAACCAGTTTGTTGAAGCACTGGATGTGGACGACGTCATCGCCGGGCTGCTGGTCACCGAAGGCTATCATAGCATTGAGGAACTGGCCTATGCCGACCCCGAAGAGCTGGCAGCGATCGAAGGCTTTGACGACTCGGTGGTGGGTGAGCTGATCCAGCGCGCCGAAGCCCACCTGGTCCGTCAGGAAGAAGCCCTGGACGAACGCCGCCAAGCCCTTGGTGTTGTGGACGAAATTGCCCAGATGGGCGTGTTCACAAACCAGATGCTTGTGACTTTGGGTGAAAAAGGTGTAAAGACACTGGACGACCTTGCCGATCTGGCAGGGGATGAACTGGTCGAGCTTCTCGGGGCAGATGCCATTGAGGAAGAAGCCGCCAACGAAATTGTCATGGCAGCCCGCGCGCATTGGTTTGATGGAGAAGGCAGTGCCGACTCCAGCGCGCAGGATAAGGGTGCCGACGCCTGAGGGCCAGATACCGAGTGAACGAAGAGTACGTGCCAGAACATGACAGCCCGCTTGACGGCGGGCTGGAGGCGGAGGCCAAGGCCACCCACCGGCGGTGTATTGTTACCCGTACCGAGGGGTTGCCCGCCGAAATGGTGCGCTTTGCCATTTCGCCTGCCGGTGTGCTGGTGCCCGATTTGGACGCACGGCTGCCGGGACGGGGAATCTGGTTGAGTGCCCGGCGGGATGTGATAGAACAGGCTCGCATTCGTGGTGCGTTCGCACGCGCCGCCCGGATGCAGCTACAGGTACCGGACGATCTGCCCACCCAGGTGGAGGCAGGTCTGCTCCGGCGTATGATCGAAATCGTGGGGCTGGCCCGGCGGGCCGGGCAAGCTGTCAGCGGTTTTGTGAAGGTGCGTGAATGGATGGCCCAGCACCGTGTTGGTGCCATTGTCCACGCACTGGATGGAAGCCGGGAAGAGCGTGATCGCCTGCTTTCGGGTGGGCGGGATATTCCCGTGATAGAGACGTTGACGTCCGTTGAACTCGCCAGGATTTTCGGGCGTGAGCGGGTAGTGAATGTGGCGCTGGCGGCCGGCGGGCTGGCCACGCGTCTGTGTAATGAAAACAAGCGTTTCGCGGGAGTGTCGCAAGACAGCTCCCGTGTCCTGCCGGACCTCTCCGGCGGACGGGTGTGAACAGGCGGGTCAATGAGCGAAGGCAAGGATCAGGATCAGGGTAAAGGGCGTCTGTCCCTTCGTCCGGCAGGGCGTTCGGAGGTAGGGCGGACGGTTGATGCCGGGTCCGTGCGGCAGAGTTTCAGTCATGGCCGCTCCAAGGTTGTGCAGGTGGAGGTCCGCAAAAAGCGTGGCCCCGGCACACCTGGTGCGGGTGGCCGTTCAGGCGGGTCACGCGCAGGCGTGGGCCGTACCCTGACAGCAGCCGAACTGGCCATGCGCCAGCGCGTGCTGGAAGAGCAGAAAAAAGAAGCCGAACTGGCTGTCCAGCGCGAAGCTGAACGGCGCGAGGCAGAAAAAATCCGTATTCTTTCCGCGGCTGAAGAAGCCCGCCGGAAGGAAGAGGAAGACAAGCGCGCAGCCGAAGAAGCTCAGGCCCAGCAGGCCGCCGCCGAGGAAGAACAGCGCAAAAGCCGTATCGACGCCATCAAGCCGATCGAAACCCGCGACCCTGTTGTGTCCGCGGTGCCGATCCCTGGCGAAGTGACGCTTGCACCCCCGGTAGGCCGTCTGCGCCCGCTGGCGGAACGCGCAATCATGCCCGCTCGGCCCCTGCGCCCTGCGGCAACCCCTGCCGCCCCGGCCAGCCGTGCGGCTGACGGTGCAGCCGGTGCCGAGCGCGACAGCGCCGCCGCCCAGACCCTGCGCCTGCGCAGTGGCCGTGCAGCGGAAGGCGAGGACGAACCACGCCGTGGCCCCTCCCGCAAGGCTCCGCCCAGCGGGCGCAAGACCGGCGCAGGCCGTAAGGGCGAGGTCAGCAATGGCCGTCGCGCTGGCCGTATTGACGTGCAGGCCGCGATCGAAGGGGACGACGACAAGACCCGTTCGCTGGCGTCTGTCCGCCGTCAGCGCGAGCGTGAACGCCGCCAGGCCGAGTTGGAGCGCCTGCGTTCCGACCAGGTCAAGGTCGTGCGTGACGTTATCCTGCCCGAAACCATTACCGTGCAGGAACTGGCCAACCGTATGGCCGCCCGTCAGGGTGAGGTTATCAAAGCCCTGATGAAAATGGGCGTGATGGCCACGGTCACGCAGTCGATTGATGCTGACACCGCCGAACTGGTGGTGGAGGAATTCGGCCACCGTGTCCGCCGTGTGTCGGAATCGGATGTGGAACTGGGGATCGAAGGCGTGGAAGACACGGCCGACGACCTGCAGCCCCGTCCGCCTGTGGTGACGGTCATGGGCCATGTTGACCATGGCAAGACCTCCCTGCTTGACGCCCTGCGCACGACCGATGTGGCCGCGGGTGAAGCCGGTGGCATTACCCAGCATATCGGTGCCTACCAGGTTACTCTGGCGTCTGGTGCACGCATCACCTTCCTCGACACCCCCGGTCATGAGGCGTTTACCGCCATGCGTGCCCGTGGTGCCTCCATCACCGACGTGGTGGTGCTGGTTGTCGCGGCAGATGACGGCGTGATGCCGCAGACGGTTGAAGCCATCAAACATGCCAAGGCCGCTCGCGTGCCTATGATTGTGGCCATCAACAAGATCGACAAGCCGGGTGCCAAGCCCGACCGCGTCCGTCAGGAACTGCTGCAGCACGAAATCGTGGTCGAATCCATGGGTGGTGACGTCCAGGATATCGAAGTGTCGGCCCTCAAGCGCGAAGGTCTGGATAAGCTGGAGGAGGGTATCCTCCTGCAGGCTGAAATTCTGGAACTGCGCGCCAATCCGGAACGTCCGGGTGAAGGTGCGGTGATCGAAAGCCGCCTTGACCGTGGCCGTGGGTCGGTTGCGTCCGTTCTGGTGCAGAAGGGTTCGCTCCGCCGTGGGGACATCGTGGTGGCTGGCGCCGAATGGGGCCGTGTCCGCGCTCTGGTGGACGATCATGGCCGCCAGGTTGATGTTGCTGGCCCGTCCACCCCGGTGGAAGTGCTGGGTCTGTCGGGTGTTCCGGCGGCTGGTGCCCCCTTCGTGGTGGTCGAAAACGAAAACCGCGCCCGCGAGATTTCCGAGTTCCGTCAGCGCAAGCTCAAGGAACATCAGGTCGCAGGGCAGGTTGCCGCTCGTGGCACGCTCGACCAGATGCTCGCCCGTATCCAGGCCGGGGACCAGAAAGAGGTTTCCGTACTGGTCAAGGCGGACGTGCAGGGTTCGGCCGAAGCCATCCAGACCACCGTGCTCAAGCTGGCTAACGAGGAAGTGGGCGTGCGCGTCCTCAACGCCTCTGTCGGCCAGATCACGGAAAGTGATGTGCAGCTTGCCAAGGCGTCGGATGCGGTCATCATCGCGTTCAACGTCCGCGCAACGGTGCAGGCCCGCCAGCTTGCCCAGCGTGAAGGCGTGGATATCCGCTACTACTCCATCATCTATCAGGTGGCGGACGACGTGGAGGCTCTGGTCCGCGGCAAGCAGGCTCCCAAGCACCGCGAGAAGTTCCTTGGCTATGCCGAAATCCGCAAGGTTTTCGAAATCAGCAAGATCGGCAAGGTGGCTGGGTCTTACATCACAGAAGGCGTGGTCAAGCGCGGCTGTGGCGTGCGTCTGCTGCGTGATGGCGTTGTGATCCACGAAGGTGATCTCAGCCAGCTCAAGCGCTTCAAGGACGATGTCAAGGAAGTCGCCCGTGGCTATGAGTGCGGTCTCTCCTTCGCAGGCTACAATGACCTGCGCGAGGGTGACGTGGTCGAATGCTTCGAAAGCGAGCTGGTTCCGGCATGAGCCGTCGGAACAGAGCATCGGGTAAAGTAGAGGGGCCAGCGGGTTATAGCGCTGGCCTTTCAACTTCCGGCCCGTCGCAGCGCCAGCTCCGTGTTGGTGAAGAAGTGCGCCGTGTGCTGGCCGAAGTGTTTGGCCGCACGGAATTCCGCGATCCTGCTCTGGTAGATGCCGCCATTACGGTTACGGAAGTCCGCCTTGCGCCCGACTTCCGGCACGCGACGGTGTTTGTCAGCCGTCTGGGCCGGAGCGATGTGGATGTACTGCTGCCAGCCCTCAAGCGGGTTGCCCCGTGGCTGCGTACCCAGCTTGCCCATACCTTGCGCCTGCGTACCGTGCCGGAACTGCACTTTCAGCCCGATACGGCGCTGGATACGGCCATGCATGTTGATACATTGCTGCGCCTGCCTGAAGTCCAGCGCGATCTGGGCAAGGACACCGACACAACGACTGACGAGTAAGAGGCGCGTTCAGCGCCTCTTGACGGTCACGGGTGGCTTGCCTGCCCTTGTGACTGCGGGCCAGGCCGGGCGTATTTTCCGGCTCTGCCCTCTCTCCCACGTGCTTCTGCCCCTTGCCGGTACAGGCTGCTTTCAGTATAGAAAGCGAGTGTGTCCGCGTAGCTCAGCAGGATAGAGCACAGGATTCCTAGATAATTGGGCACCATGATGGGAAACCCCATGGTGAATCCGCTCAAAGTCGGGGAAAGCTACGGCCTTTACGGGCCTTGCCAATCCCGAGCCAAGCCGTTTGACGACGGAAGGTGTAGAGACTGGACGGGCGGTGCCTAAAGGCCTGTTTTACAGGCCCAGGGCAAAGGGACAGTCCAGCCCACAAACGCACCCTTTTTTGGGGGTGGCAGCGAAAGCTGTAGTGGGATGAATCCTGGGGCCGTGGGTTCGAATCCCGCCGCGGACACCAGCACACATTTTTCCAGTTTTTTGCTGTTCTACTTCTCTCCTGTGCCGGTCAGTATGGGGCAGAGAGTTTTTGCTTTCGGGTTGGTCTCTAAAAATAGACGACTGGTCTAATTTTTGAGTGGACACCTCCGCCCCCGTGTCGTAAAGACACTGGTATGAAGATCGCAGAGAAACATCGCGCTGCCCGGCAGCATATCCTGCAAGCGGCCAAACCGCTTATTGGCCTGCGTGGTTTTTCGGCTGTTGGTCTGGCGCAAATCCTGGATGTTGCAGGTATCCCCAAAGGGTCATTCTATCATTACTTCGAATCAAAAGAGGCTTTTGGGGAAGAACTCCTGAGAACCTATATCGAAGACTATCTGTTGATGATGGAAGACCTGCTGAAAAAGGGAGACGGCAACGCAGCCCAGAAGCTGACGCGTTACTGCCAGTTCTGGCGGGACACCCATCTGGAAGGGCAGGTGGGGGATAAATGCCTGATTGTCAAACTTGCTGCGGAAGTCTCGGATCTTTCTGAGCGGATGCGGGCCATTCTGGAAGTTGGCACCACGACTGTGATCGACCGTCTGGGCACGGTTATCACACAGGGGCAGGCAGAAGGCTCGGTGGGCAACCAGCAGACACCACAGATGCTGGCAGCAGCACTGTACCAGCTCTGGCTGGGTGCGACATTGATGGTCAAGATTACCCGGAATGCACAGTCGTTTGACCACGCCTGGGAGGCGACCAGACGGCTTTTGGACATCTAGCAGCAGGCGAGGGCGCAGTGGCGCTTGATGCTGCTTATTTAATAAGTGACCGGTCTAATATAGACGACCGGTCTAAGAGGAATGGCAATGCAGAATTTTGAATTCTACAACCCCACGCGCATCCTGTTCGGCAAAGGCATGATTGCCCGGCTGGACGACCAGTTGTCGCCCACAGCCCGCGTGCTGGTGCTGTATGGCGGGGCCAGTGCTGAGCGCAGCGGCACATTGGCCGAGGTGCGGGCCGCTCTGGGCCAGCGGACCTTTCGGGAGTTTGGGGGCATTGAGGCCAACCCGACTTACGAAACACTGATGAAGGCCGTCGCCCTGGTGCGGGAGGAAAAGCTGGATTTCCTTCTGGCTGTCGGTGGTGGTTCGGTCATGGATGGCACCAAGTTTGTCGCAGCGGCCGTGCCGTATGAGGGCGAACCGTGGGATATTCTGGTCAGCAAAGGCGAGGCTGCTCAAAAGGCGCTGCCACTTGGCACGGTGGTTACCCTGCCCGCCACAGGTTCGGAAATGAACTGTCTGAGCGTTATTTCGCGCCAGTCCACGGGTGACAAGCTGCTGTTTTCAAACCCGCTGGTGTACCCGCGTTTTTCCGTGCTGGACCCCATGCGTACCATGAGCCTGCCCATGAAGCAGGTGATCAACGGTGTGGTGGATTCCTTTGTGCATGTCATGGAACAGTACATGACATACCCGGTGGACAGCATGGCACAGGACCGCTTTTCGGAAGGGCTACTGTCCAGCCTTATCGAGATCGGGCCACGTATTATCGCAACACCCGAGGATTATGACCTGCGTTCCAACCTGATGTGGGTTGCAACGCTTGCCCTCAATGGCCTGATTGGCGCTGGTGTGCCCGAGGACTGGACCACGCATATGATTGGCCATGAAATCACGGCAAAATATCATATTGATCATGCGCGCACGCTGGCCGTTGTGTTTCCTGCCCTGCTGAAAGTGCGCCGTGCGGAAAAGCGCGCCAAGCTTTTGCAATATGCCGCACGGGTCTGGAACCTGACCGAAGGCACGGAAGATGCGCGGATTGACGCTGTTATTCAAAAAACCGAGGCATTTTTTGAAAGTTTGGGTGTTCCAACCCGTCTGTCTGCCTATGACATCGGGGCTGACGGCATCACCGATCTGGTTCAGCAGCTTGCAGACCACGACATGACCGCCCTGGGTGAAAAGGGTGATGTCACGCTGGATGTCAGCCGCACAATTTTGCAAACCGCCGCCTGATCAATCGGGCTATGACGGCCGGGCGACGCATCTGCGCGCTGCCCCGGCCTCTTTTCCACACGCTTATAAAACGAGGCTTCCAATGGCTTACGCGACAACCAACCCCTATACTGGCGAGGTTATTGCCAGTTTCCCCGATGCAACGGACGCACAGGTTCAAACGGCTCTGGACGAGGCCCATGCGGCTTTTGAGGTCTGGCGCGACACATCCTTTGCAGAGCGTGCCCAGGTCATGACGGCGGCCGCCGCCATCCTGCGCCGTGACTGTGACCACTATGCCCGGCTCGGCACGTTGGAAATGGGGAAACTGTTTGAAGAATCCCGCAAGGAAGTCATTCTTTCCGCCGAGATTTTTGAATACTACGCCCGGAATGCACAGGATCTTCTAAAACCTGAAGTGCTGCCCGTGGCTGACCCGGCCGAGGGTAAAGCCACCCTGGTGCATGAACCGCTGGGCATTGTGCTGGCGATTGAACCGTGGAATTTCCCCTTCTATCAGGTGGTGCGTATTATTGCGCCGCAGTTGTCGGCGGGGAATGCGGTGCTGCTCAAGCATGCGTCCAACCTGCCGCAGTGTGCTGCTGCCTTTGATACGCTGATGGCAGAAGCCGGTCTGCCCAAAGGGTTGTTCCGCAACCTGTATGCCGCCCGGCCCCATACAGCCATGATCCTGAATGATCCGCGCGTGTGCGGTGTTGCGCTGACAGGGTCGGAAGGGGCAGGCACGGTTATTGCCGGGATTGCTGGCAAGGCGTTGAAAAAGGCGACCATGGAGTTGGGTGGGGCCGACGCCTTTATCGTGCTGGATGATGCCGATGTTGCAAAAGCTGCCCGCTGGGCGGTTATTGGCCGGCATTGGAATGCGGGTCAGGTCTGTGTGTCTGCCAAGCGGCTGATTGTGGCAGATGCGGTGTATGACCAGTTTGTCGCGTTGTATAAGCAGGGTGTGGCCGCCCTTAAAGCGGGCGACCCGATGGACCCGGCAACCACTCTGGCCCCGCTCTCGTCCCAGGCGGCGGCGGATGACCTGCGGGACCAGGTGACACGGGCGATGGACCTTGGTGCCAAGGTTGAGGTTATTGGTGCGCCTGTGCCCGAACAGGGGGCGTTTTTCCAGCCGTTGCTCATGTCCAATCTGGATGAGAAAAATGACGCCCGGCATTGGGAGTTTTTTGGACCCGTCACCCAGATCTACCGTGCAAAGGACGAGGCCGACGCCATCCGTATTGCCAATGACTCACCCTACGGTCTGGGTGGGAGTGTCTTTACACAGGATGAGGCCCGAGGGGCCAGGGTTGCGCGGGCAATCCGCACAGGGATGGTGGTGATCAACCACCCGCTGGCACCCAAGGCAGACCTGCCTTTTGGCGGGATCAAGAACTCTGGCTACGGTCGGGAACTGATCGGGCTTGGGATCAAGGAGTTCGTCAACCACAAGCTGATCAATGTGGTGGATATCGACGCGGCTTTCTGAGCAGTATCAGGAGGAGGGGGCGTGTTACAGCCCCCTCCTTCAGCATGGGTTAGAGGGCCTGCCCGCCTGAGACTTCAATCCGTTGTGCGTTAACCCAGCGGTTTTCATCAGATAGGAGCGAGGCAATCATCGGGCCAATATCGTCGGGCAGTCCGGGGCGGCCCAGCGCGGTTGCGGCGGCAATGGCGCGGGCAATCTCCGGGTTGTCACGCACGGCCCCGTCTGAAAAATCAGTCTGGATCGCGCCGGGGGCAACGGTGTTGACGGCAATCTGGCGTGCCCCCAGTTCCTTGGCCATGTAGCGTGTCATCACTTCCACAGCCCCTTTCATGGAGGCATAGACAATCCGGCCGGGGTGTGAAAACCGTGTCAGCCCGGAGGAAATGTTGACGATCCGCCCGCCATCGGCAATCAGCGGAAGCAGCGCCTGGGTGAGAAAAAACGGGCCTTTGACATGCACGCGATAGGCGGCGTCAAAGTCGTCCTCTGTCACTTCGGTGATGAGGCCGCTATGCGATGTCCCGGCCATGTTGACCAGAAAATTGAAACGCTCCGCCCCCCATGCCGCCAGAGCATGCTGCACCTCGGCCACAAAAGCGGGGAAAGCACGGGTGTTGCCCGTATCAAGGGCCAGGGCTTTTGCGTGGCCTCCGCTCCGGGTTACGCTGTCCACCACGGCATCAGCCGCAGCTTTGTTGGTGTTGTAGGTCAGGAGGGAGGCAACCCCGCGCCGGGCAAGAGCCTCCACCGTTGCGCGGCCAAGGCCGCGGCTTCCGCCGGTAACAAGGGCAATACTGTGTGGTCCAGACATGAGACTCTCCGTGTGATGAGGGCCCCATGGTGGTCACATCTGCGGGCCCCCGATAAGACAGCTCTTTCCGACAGCATTGTTTTGCGTGGTAGAATAATCGGATGGAGAGACTCGCCACACTGCATCTGTTTGTCTGTATTGTTGACCGGGGCAGCTTTAGTGCGGCGGCGGCGGCCTGTGGGGTGTCGCGCCCGGTGGCCACGGCGGCCATCAAGGCGCTGGAGAGCAGGCTTGGCGCACGGCTGCTGCATCGCTCCACCCGCAGTGTCCGCCCTACGGTCGAGGGGGAGGCTTACTATCAGCGCTGTCGCACGTTACTGGCTGATCTGGAGGATGCTGACCGGAGTGTCAGCGGTACTCTTGCGGGGGTGCTGCGTATGGATGTTGTCGGCCATCTGGCACGGACCATCATCCTGCCCGCCCTGCCGGATTTTCTTGCACGCCACCCCGGCCTGACCCTGCACCTGGGTGAAGGGGAACGCTTTGTTGATCTGATCCGCGAGGGCGTGGACTGTGTTGTGCGGGCCGGGCCGCTGGCTGACAGCGATATGGTGGCCCGCCGCCTGGGGGTGATGGAGGAAGTGACGGTGGCCAGCCCGGAGTATCTGGCACGGCATGGGGTGCCCGTCAGCCCTGACAGGTTGGAGGGCCACCAGATGGTTGGCTTTGTCTCCTCCCGCACCGGGCAGGCTCTGCCGCTGGAGTTTACGTCTGGCGGCAAGGTGGTGGAGGTTATGCTCCCTGCCCAGCTTTTGGTGGGTGGGGCCGACACCTGCGCGGCTGCGGCCCGGCTTGGCCTTGGCTTGGTGCAGGCCCCGCGCTACCGGTTTCAAAAAGACCTTGAAAACGGCACGCTGGTTGAGGTTCTGGCAGAGTTTCCACCACTGCCGACCCCGCTTTCACTGCTTTATCCCAGCAACCGGCAGTTATCGGCCCGGGTGCGTGTTTTTATGGACTGGCTGATCGAGATTATCAGCGCCAAAGTGCAGCCGGTTCCCTGACACTGGCAAAAGGGTCTGGTGAGAATTTTTCTAAAAAGTGTCTAAAAGAAAAATACATTTCAAGACCGCAGGCGGGCCTCGGTCTGGTGCAGCAGGTGGCTGCGCTGCGGGTCTGGTATGTGGGGCAGCAACGCCTTCATGGCCAGAAAGCAGTCCCTGAACCCCGTTTGCAAAACCTGCTGGAAACACTCTGCTGCTGCGGCATGGTCCCCGTCCTGTAAAGACAGGCGGGCGAGGTTTAAAAACCCCCAGCAGTCGCTGGCATCTGCCGCGGCCTGATAATACTGGCGCGCGGCTGCGGTGGTGGTGGGGCAGGGGGGCTGTGTGTCTTCCAGCAGGAGGCCAAGCATGGTCAGGGCTTTGTAAACCCCCGCCTGTGCGGCGCGGATATACAGGGCCTGTGCCAGTGCCGTATCCTGCGGGATGTCCCGCCCCGCCATGTGCAGGTCGGCCAGGTTAAAAAACGCCCAGCCATAACCCTGATCGGCTGCCATGTTAAAATAGGTTATGGCAGCAGGAATATTGCGTACAACGCCCCAGCCCCGCTCGTAAGCGCGGCCTAGCATGTTCAGGGCGCGTGGGTCGGCACTTCTTGCCGCAACCTCCAGCATGCCAAAGGCTGCGGCGTAAAGGTGCTGGTCCAGATAGATCTGGGCCAGCATAAGCTGCACCTCCACAGTGTGGGGGGGCAGTCTGGTGTGTGGTGTAGGGTCCATCAAACGCATGGGGTTTTATGAAAAACCGGCGTGCTTAGAACGTCACACCAATATTGCCAATAAACGCCCGACCAGAGGCCGGAACCGCACGCCCGGTGGAGAAGGAGGATGCATAGTTGAGGTTATCGGTAATATTGTTGGCGTTGAAGGAAACGCGATAGTGCTTGTAGTCCCACGACAGCATGCCGTTGAAGTTGAACGTGTAGGGAATACGCGCCGTGTTTGAGGTGCTGGGGCCCGCCCAGTAGCCCGATGTGTACTGCACGCCACCACCGATTTTAAGGTCACCCCACTTGGGGTTCAGCACCAGGCGGGACAGGTCATAAGTGCTCCAGATGGACACGGTGTTGTGCGGCACCTGCGGTGCTGTCCGGCCGTTGTCCCCTGCGGCGCTGTGCGTGACAATACCGTCCATGTAGGAATAGGACGAGAAAATCTGCCAGTCACGCGTCAGTTTTCCGTTGGCGCTGAGTTCAATACCGCGAATACGCCTGCCGCTGCCCGCATCCCCAAAGCCCGTGCTCATGTCGCCGTTGACATCATAGTAGCGGGAATTGGTTTCGCTGATCTGGAAGAAGGAGATCGTGGTGCCAAGCCGCTTGTGCAGGAAGTCGGCCTTGGAGCCAAACTCAAACAGGTCGCTGCGCTGGGGTGACAGGTTGACCCCCTTCTGCGCCACATCGCCCGCCGTAGGCCGGATGGTGACAAGGGAGGACACATCCGTGCCGACCGGCTTATAGGAGCGCGCAAAGGTGAAGTAGAAGGAAGCATTGTCAAACGGGGCATAAACAATGCTGGCCGATGGGCTCCATCGGTCGGACTTCTGCTCGGCCCGGCCTGCACTCTGGTTGGAGCGCGCATAATACGTGCTGGAGAAGGAGTCCCACCGGGCGGTGCCAAACAGGGAAAGCTGTTTTGTCAGCTGGAACTTGTCGGCAAAAAACAGGCCGACATCGCGCGCATTGGCATTGCCATAGCCGGAGGACGGAAAGCTGAGGCTGGTGCCGGGGGCGGAGTAGTAGGGGGTGCGGATGGTCTGGTTGTTGGAGCGGTTGGCATAAACACCCGGCCAGCGCGAGTCACTGGCGTAGTTGATATCCACCCCGGCCTTGAGGTCATGTTTGATAAACCATGTTTTGAAACGTGCACGGCCCATCAGCACGTTTTGTACCCCCCAGCCGCTCTGGCGGTAGGCAACGCCGCCACCGGCACCGTAGGGCAGGGTGGGGTTGCCACCGTTGAGGAAGGATGTCGCACAGGCGCCGCTGCACGCGCTGGGGGTGGTTGCGGCGTAGTCGCGCTCGTACAGGCTCAGGCGCGTGTCGTTGGTAATGGTCAGCCAGCGGTTGACCTCGGACTTAAGGCCTGATGTCAGCATGTGGATGTTGGACTGGTCGCGGTCAAAGCTGCGGGTATAGCTGGTGTCGCGCGGCAGGCCGTATTCTGTAATCGGGCGGTAAATGCCGCCAACCTGGATCATGCTCACCCCGTAGTCGGGGCTGCTGTCACCGTTCAGCCACTGCCATGTCATATGCCACGATGTTTTGTGCCGCAGCCCCACCCCGAAATCGACTGCCGTGCCATACCGGTTGGAGGTCACATTGTTACGCCCGACAATATCCTGCCGGTTGAACATGCCGTTGACACGAATGGCCATGTCGTCGTTGATCTGATAGTTGACATCACCCGCGCCACGGAACAGCGACCCGCTGCCAAAAGACTGGTCGTAGCTATAAACATTGCCAAGATGGGCATGTTTTTGTGTCTGGTTGATAACACCGCCCACATTGCCTGCACCAAAATATTCGCCCGACGGGCCTTTGATCACTTCCACACTCTCGGTGTTGAAGGTGTCGTGGGTGTAGGTGCCAAAATCGCGCAGCCCGTCGGTGTAAATATCCTGCCGGGCCTGCAACCCGCGGATACGGAACTGGTCACCATTCAGCCCGCCAGCCCCTTCGCCGGTGGACATGGTAATGCCGGGCACGTTGCTGAGCGCCTGGTCCAGCGTAAAGGCGCGCTGCTGGCGGATCAGCTCTTGCGGGACCACGTTGATGGTCTGCGGTGTGTCCCGCACGGAGGCAGGCATTCTGGAAATATTAAGAACCTGACTGTTGGTATTGCCCGCGGCATAGCTGCTCTGGTCGCTTTGGTCCGTATGGCCACCAACACGCACGGCTGGCAGTTTGATGGCGCTGTCTGACGGCGCGGCGTCTGGCGTGCTGGATAGATCCTGTGCGTCGGCCTCGGCGGCGGTCAGGCCAAGCCCCATGGAAACACCAAAGGCAACAGCCGCGCGCAACGTGCCGGATTGGGCAGGGGGCAGCTTTATGGGACGCATGCAGTATACTCCTCATTCAGCCATCTGTGTGGGGCTGAACGCTGTCTGAACATGATGAAAACACGACTGACATAATTTTGCGGATGACAGATATGCAAATGATTCTTAACAGCAGGAATCGCTTGCCCCGACAGATTGTGTCAATTTTGTCACAATTCTGGGTCTGGTCATTTTTACGGAGTTTCAATTTTCCCTAGTTTTAAAAAGGGAATATCAAAACCCCTCATTTAAGGGGTTTGGTGGCACCCGCCCGGATTTCATTTTGATAAAGATTCTTACTTGCAATTAAAATATGATTTATGCGATGTCATCCCAAGGATTGCGGCCTCATAAAACCGCGCGTGGCACGCCTGTATCCGGTCCCCGGCTTTAAGCCCGTGGGCCTGCTTGCGCCCATGGTCTGGCGGCATGCGTGGTGCATTTGCACTGTGGCTGACAATGGCTAGAGTTTTCATCATCAAGGTTTCACCATGCCCACTGACATGCGACTGCCCCCGGCTTTCTCTCCATGGGAGATGTTTTTAAACGCAGGTCCCGTCGTCAAGGCGGTCATGCTGGTCCTGATTGTGGCAAGTGTGCTGACCTGGACAGTCTTTATTGCAAAGACCATCGAGTTCCTGCGTGTGCGCGCCCGTCTGGCCCGTGCCGAATCCGTGCTGGAGGAAGCCGACACACTGGGCGGGGGCGAGGTGGAAACACGCCATTGCCGCATTGCCCATACGCTGGTTATGGCAGCCGAAACCGAACGCGCCCGCTCAAGCGATATTCCTGATGATACAGACGGGCTGAAGGAACGCATTGTCCTGCATCTGGAACGGCTGGAGGCCGCAGAGGGCAGGCGGCTCATGCGTGGCACCGGCCTGCTGGCCACGGTTGGTGCAACATCCCCCTTTGTTGGTCTGTTTGGCACGGTGTGGGGGATCATGACCTCCTTTACCGGTATTGCCGCCAGCAAGGCGACAACCCTTGCCGTGGTGGCCCCCGGCATTGCCGAGGCTTTGCTGGCCACGGCCCTGGGGCTGGTGGCGGCTATTCCTGCGGTGGTGATCTACAACCATCTGGCCCGGCAGTCGGCGGCCTGCCGCGCGCAGGTGTCGGACCTGACAGCACTGGTCATGCGGCTGGTCTCGCGTGATCTGGGGCGGATGCAGGCGTTGCTGGCACAGGGGCAGATTGTGCGCCTGGGCAGCCGCGCTGCCGGGGCCGAGTAACAGGGCATGAGCATCCGTTTACGCCATACGGACGAAAGCCCGCACGAGGCGCATGAGATCAACGTCACGCCTTTTATTGATGTCATGCTGGTGCTGCTGATCATTTTCATGGTCACAGCCCCGCTGACCACGGTGAATGTGCCGGTGGACCTGCCATCCTCGACGGAAAAACCAACCCCTCGGCCCGATAACCCGGTGTTTCTGACCGTCAAGGCGGATCACAGTCTGGCCCTGGGGGAGGATGACATCGCCCCCGACGCGCTGGCCGCCACGCTGGAAACCGCGACCAAGGGCAACAAGGACGAACGCATCTTCCTGCGGGCTGACAAGACGGTGGATTACGGCACGCTGATGGGGGTCATGGATAAGCTGCGCGCGGCAGGGTACCTCAAGGTGGCGCTGGTCAACCTGCAAGGGCAGGAAGAAGGCGCGCAACCGCAATGACCGCCAGCGCCCCGATCTCTCCTTTTTCCTTCCGCCGCTGGCAGGCCAGTCAGTTACGACATGAGCAGCGGCGCGAGGCCGTGTCCTGGGGGCTGTCGCTGCTGGCTGTCATGGCGGTGGGGGCGGGGTGTGTTGCGTTGCTGGTGCAGTTGCCCAAGCCCCCCCAGCCTGTGCCCGAGGCTCCCCCGGCCGCGATTGCCATAGATCTGGCACCCGAGGCCGTGGCAACGCCCTCCCCGCCGGATGATTCCGCCCCCGGCCCGCAGCAGACGCTGTCTCAGCCCGACCCGGACCCCGAGCTGCCGCCCGAGGTTGCAGCCCCGCTGGCCCCGGCCCCCAACCCGCCCGTGCCGGTGCCCGCGCCCGAAAAAATACAGAAGATCATCAAAAAGCGTAAACCGCTGCCCAGTGTTAAAACACCTGTGCCGGACAAAACCCATCAGGCCGACCAGACAACGGCCCCGCCATCCGTGCAGGCCCCCCCGGCCCCGGCACAGGCGGCTCCGGCCCCCGGGGCTTCGACCACCCATGCCGCGCACGATCCCGTGACCTGGCAGGGCCTGCTGCTGGGTCGGTTGGAGCGTTTCAAGCGTTATCCCGCCCAGGCCCAGGCCGAACAACGGCAGGGAACCGCGTTTTTAACCTTTTCCATGGACCGCAAGGGCCATGTGCTGTCAGCCCGGCTGGCCAGAAGCTCGGGGCATATAATGCTTGATCAGGAGACACTGGCTCTTGTACGCCGGGCAGAGCCGTTGCCCGTGCCACCCGATAGTGTTGCTGGAGACCCGGTAACACTGACGGTGCCTGTTGAATTTTATATCAGGCAGAATAGTGAGTGAAACCTTGAGCCGTAAGGGGAGTTGTAACCCCCATAATGGGGTTGCCCCACGCGGGTGTGGCGTGGGCAAAGGCGTCCCGTGGTCAAAGCGGCTTATTTGATTAAGGCCAGCTATACAGTTGTTATGAAGGAGGCCGTCATGGCTTTTGAACTGCCAGCTCTCCCATATTCCACCAACGCGCTTGCCAGCAAAGGCATGTGCCAGGAAACACTGGAACTGCACCACGACAAACACCATCAGGCCTATGTGACGGCGCTGAATGGTTTTGTTGAGGCCAAGCCCGAATTACAGGGCAAATCGCTTGAGGATATTATTCTGGCCGTCAAGGGCGACAGCGCCCTTGCCCCCGTGTTCAACAACGCGGGCCAGCATTGGAACCACAACCTGTTCTGGAACAACCTGTCCCCTACAGGGGGCGTTATTCCGCCGTCGCTGGAAGCCAAGATCAAGGAAGATCTGGGCAGCGTGGAAGCGTTCAAGGACGCCTTCAAGAAGGCAGCAATCGCCCAGTTCGGGTCAGGCTGGGCCTGGCTGGTGCTGACACCGCAAGGCAAGCTGGCTGTCACCAAGACTGCCAACGGCTCCAACCCGCTGGCCGAGGGTCAGGGCCATGCGCTGCTGGGGCTGGATGTGTGGGAACACGCCTATTACCTGGACTTCCGCAACCGTCGTCCGGACTATGTCACCAACTATCTGGACAAGCTGGCCAACTACGAGTTTGCCGAAGCGCAGCTTCTGTCAGCCTGACCCTGTTCTCCTGTGTGCCGCATGGTTCTCTGGCGCACAGGGTCTTTCAGCGTGGGGGCACAGGTGGCCTCCACGGCAGGCAGGGCCATGCGCGGGTGGGGGCTATGGCCCCGCACCCGCTCTGGTCTGCCGTTTTCAGCCCGCAGCGCGGGGCGGGGCGTGCAGGCGTTCCAACTGGCTGACATCACGCACCGCACCTCGGGCGGCACTGGTTGTCAGTGCGGCATAGGCCCGCAGGGCGTTGGAGACCGTACGGTCGCGCTTGGGCTGCCAGCCCGCACTGCCCAGATCGTTCATACGGGCGCGGCGGGCGGACAGCTCACTTTCCGACACGGCCAGCGACAGGTGGCGGGTGGGAATGTTGATTTCAATCGTATCCCCTTCCTCCACAAGCCCGATCACGCCGCCTTCTGCGGCTTCGGGCGAGACATGGCCGATGGACAGGCCCGAACTGCCGCCCGAAAACCGGCCATCGGTGATCAGGGCGCATTTTTCCGCCAGACCCTTGGATTTCAGGTAGCTGGTCGGGTACAGCATTTCCTGCATGCCCGGCCCGCCACGCGGCCCTTCATAGCGGATCAGCACGACATCACCGGGGTTGATGCGGTTGCCCAGAATGGCGGACACGGCATCGTCCTGGCTTTCAAAAATACGGGCCGGGCCGGAAAATGTCTCAAGCCCGGCAGCCACACCCGCCGTTTTCACAATGGCGCCGTCTTCGGCCAGATTGCCGTACAGCACGGCCAGACCGCCGTCCTGGTTATAGGCATGGGCACCATCGCGGATGGCGCCGTTCTGCTGGTCGGTATCCAGCGTGTGGTACTGGCTGGACTGCGAGAATGCCTCCGTCGTCCGCACCCCACCGGGGGAGGAGCGGAAGAAGTCCTGCGTCTGCGGCTGTACGGCGGTGCCGCCGCGCACGTCCCACTGGTCCAGAGCTTCGGGCAGGCTGTTGGCGTGTACCATCGTGACATCACGGTGCAGCAGGTTCAGCCGGTTCAGCTCACCCATAATGGCGGGGATACCACCGGCGCGGTGCACGTCTTCCATATGCACGTCCGGGCGCGAGGGCGACACCTTGCACAGGTGCGGCACCTTGCGCGACAGGCGGTCGATGTCCTGCATGGTAAAGGGCACATTGCCCTCATGCGCTGCGGCCAGCAGGTGCAGCACCGTGTTGGTGGAGCCACCCATGGCAATATCGACCGACATGGCGTTTTCAAACGCTTTCATGCTGGCAACGTTGCGCGGCAGGATTGTGTCGTCACCGTCTTCGTAGTGGCGGCGGGCCAGGTCCACAATGCGGCGGCCAGCCTCGACAAACAGGCCACGGCGGGCGGCGTGGGTGGCCACAAGGCTGCCATTGCCCGGCAGCGACAGGCCCAGCGCCTCGGTCAGGCAGTTCATGGAATTGGCGGTGAACATGCCCGAGCACGACCCGCAGGTGGGGCAGGCAGAGCGTTCAATGGCCAGGGAGTCGGCTTCGCTCACGGTGGGGCTGGCGGCTGCGACCATGGAGGTCACAAGGTCCACCTTCTGGGCGATGTCGTCCAGAGTGACCCGGCCTGCTTCCATCGGTCCGCCCGACACAAAAATAGCCGGAATGTTCAGCCGCATCGCGGCCATGAGCATGCCTGGTGTAATTTTGTCACAGTTGCTGATGCACACCAGCGCATCGGCGCAGTGGGCGTTGACCATATATTCCACCGCATCGGCAATCAGCTCGCGCGAGGGCAGGCTGTACAGCATGCCGCCGTGGCCCATGGCAATGCCGTCATCCACCGCGATGGTATTGAATTCGCGCCCGATTCCCCCCGCTTCGGCAATGGACTGGCAGACAAGCTGGCCCAGGTCCTTCAGGTGTACGTGCCCCGGCACGAACTGCGTGAAGGAGTTGGCGACGGCGATAATGGGCTTGCCAAAATCGGAATCCTTCACACCGGTGGCGCGCCACAGGCTGCGTGCGCCCGCCATGTTGCGTCCGTGAGTGGTGGTGCGAGAGCGGTAGCCGGCCATAGGGTCTGGTCTTTCTTTTTGTGTGTTCCATGTCGTGCGCGGGTGCTGCCCCGTGACAGCGCGCGGCACATTACGCCACAAACCCCCCGCTGTCAGGCGGTGATTGCACGCCGGGGGCCAGGGTCATGCAGGTGTAACCAATTATACTACAGTTTTGTGATATTGGCCGGCATGGTCCGCTTTGATCATACAGGCATGTTGCAGCCACGACACGTGTTCAGTATTCCTCAGGGCAATCCGGCTGGATATTCGGAACGGAGAGCAGATGAACGTTTCCGCAGGGCAGGCTCCGCCTGTAGCAAGACAAGAACCCATGATGGCCAAAAGCCGGACAGGTGACCCGCTTTTCCGGGGCCTGGCCACGGCGACTGGCGTGGGGGTGCTTGTGGTCATGGGGGCTATCATAGCCGTCATGGCCGTGGGGGGGTGGAAGGCTTTTGCCTCCTTCGGACCACAGTTTCTGGTTTCCAATGTCTGGAACCCGGTGACACAGCATTTCGGGGCCGCTGCCCCGGTGTTTGGGACTATTGTCAGCAGTGCGCTGGCCCTGCTGGTGGCTGTGCCGCTGGCATTTGGCACGGCCTTCTGGCTGACAGCGCTGGCCCCGCCGCTGGCGTCCTCCGTGATTGGCATGGCGGTGCAGCTTCTGGCTGCGGTGCCCTCCATCATCTTCGGTATGTGGGGCTTTTTTGTGATCGTGCCCGTGGTGGCGCATTATGTGCAGCCCATGGCGCGCCAGTTGTTCGGGCATGTGCCCGGCCTGTCGGCTCTGGTGGCCGGCCCGCCGTTTGGCACGGGGCTGTTTACGGCCGCGTTCATTCTGGCTGTCATGATCACCCCGTCCATTACCGCCGTCATGCGTGATGTGTTTGTGTCCATGCCTACCGTGCTGCGTGAGAGCGGATACGGCCTGGGGGCCACACGCTGGGAAGTCATGCGCCATGTGGTGCTGCCCTGGTCCCGCCAGGGGCTTGTGGGTGGTATTGTGCTGGGCATGGGCCGCGCCATGGGCGAAACCATGGCCGTGACCTTTGTGATCGGTGACAGCAACCGCATTGGCTGGTCGCTGTTTGCCCCTGCCAACTCCATTGCCTCCCTCATCGCGCTGGAATTTCCCGAAAGCCCGGCAGGCAGCCTCAAGCTGGCATCGCTGCTGGCGCTGGGGGCGATCCTGATGGCTATTTCCTTCATCACCCTCTGGTGTTCGCGCTGGCTGCTGGCGCGTGGGGATAAGGTATGAACGCGTCCTCCTCCCTCATGCGGGCTGACCGGTCCGCCTCTCTGGCGCTGCGCCGCCGCATGACGGACAAGCTGGCCACGGCGGCAAGCTGGCTGGCCATGCTGCTGGTGGTGTTCCTGCTGGGTTCCATCCTGTGGACCCTGCTGCGCAACGGCATTGCCGGTCTGAGCGTGCATCTGTTCACCCGTTCCATGGCCGCGCCGGACCAGGACGGCGGGTTGGCCAACGCTATTGTGGGCAGTCTGCTCCAGACCGGTCTGGCCATTCTGCTGGGTGCGCCCGCAGGCCTGCTGACCGGGATCTATCTGGCTGAATATGGCGCAGGCAGCGGTCTGGCCCGCACTGTGCGCTTTGTGTCCGACATGCTGCTGTCGGCCCCGTCCATTCTGATCGGTCTGTTCATTTACATGGTGCTGGTGGCAACTCTTGGCCACTTCTCCGGTTTTGCTGGTGGTCTGGCGCTGGCGCTGTTGGCCATGCCCATTATTGTCCGCACGACCGAGGATATGCTGCGCCTGGTGCCCGTTGCCATGCGTGAAGCCGGGATTGCACTGGGTGCGCCCAAGTGGCGGGTTATCCTGTTTATCTGCCTGCGTGCAGCGCGTGCGGGCGTTATGACCGGTATCCTGCTGGCTCTGGCCCGCGTGGCGGGTGAAACCGCACCCCTGCTGTTTACCTCGCTCGGCAATTCCGAATGGTCGCTCGACATGGGCCGCCCCATGGCCAGCTTGCCGGTTGCCATCTACCAGTATGCCGGGTCCGCCTATCAGGACTGGATGCAGCAGGCCTGGACAGGCGCGCTGCTGATTACCGTTGGCGTGCTGATCATCAATATCGCGGTGCGGGTGGGAACCCGCGGAGGACGGACATGACCCTTGGAGCCCAGCCCCTGCAGGACCTGACCCCGATGCAACAGAACACACCTTCCCACGGCCATGTGCAGACCTCTGTGGACTTTACAGCCGCCCAGGCCGACCACGAGGTTACGGACCGTTCCAACCTGCCTGCGGCCCTGCAGGTGCGTGGCCTTAACTTTTACTACGGCAGCTCTCACGCTCTGCACGACATTTCGCTCAACTTCCCCGAGCGCAGCGTGACGGGCATGATCGGGCCTTCGGGTTGTGGCAAGTCCACCCTGCTGCGTGTGCTCAACCGCATGTACGACCTGTACCCCGGCCAGCGCGCAACGGGCGAGGTGCTGTTTGACGGCAAGAACATTCTTGACCCGCGGGTGGACCTGAACGTCCTGCGCTCGCGCGTGGGCATGGTGTTCCAGAAGCCGACACCTTTCCCCATGTCGATCTACGACAACATTGCCTTTGGTATCCGCCTGCATGAGCGCGTGTCCCGTTCGGAACTGGATGGCCGGGTTGAGGACTCGCTGCGCCGTGTGGCCCTGTGGGCCGAGGTGCAGGACCGGCTGAATGCCTCGGCCATTGCCCTGTCGGGTGGCCAGCAGCAGCGGCTGTGCATTGCCCGCACCATCGCGATCCGGCCCGAGGTCATTCTGCTCGATGAGCCGACATCGGCACTCGACCCGGTCTCGACCGCCCGCATCGAGGAACTGCTGGATGAACTCAAAACCGAGTTCACCATTGCCATTGTCACGCATAATATGCAGCAGGCAGCCCGGTGTGCGGACCAGGTGGCTTTCTTCTACATGGGCCGCCTGATTGAAGTGGACAGCACACCGCGCATGTTCACCACGCCCAAGGAAAAGCAGACGCAGGACTATATCACCGGCCGGTTTGGCTAAGAACGCCCCGGCGCAGGCACGAAAGAGACCACCATGGTAAACGAAGCGGCACACACCATTACCCGGTACGATCAGGAACTGGAAAGCCTGCGCGGCATTGTGGCCCGCATGGGCGGGCTGGTTGAGCGGCAGACCGCGCAGGCCATAGCCGCCGTTGTGAACCAGAATGAAGAGGCCGCGCTGGAAGCCCCGGCGCTGGACCCTGAAGTGGATGCCCTTGAGCGCGAGGCTGAAATCCTGGGTATTCGCCTGCTGGCCCTGCGCGCACCCATGGCGTCGGACCTGCGGATGGTTGTTGCCGCCCTGAAAATGAGCGGTGATCTGGAACGTGTGGGTGACTATGCCTCCAGCATTGCCCGCCGCGCCATGAAGGTGGAGCCACTGGGGGGTGCGTTTTCCTTCAGCGCCCTGCGCGCCATGGGCCGCCTTGTGCAGGAAAACCTGCATCGCGCGGTGGAAGCCATGGCCGACAGCGATGCCGAACGCGCGCGGGAAGTCTGGAGCGCCGATACCGTGGTGGACGAACTCTACACCACCATGTTCCGCGAACTGGTCACCTATATGATGGAAGACCCCCGTAATATCGGGCCGTGCATCCATCTGCTGTTTGTGGCCAAGAATCTGGAACGTATTGGTGACCACGCCACCAACATTGCCGAGCGCGTGTATTACGCTGTCACAGGCGATATGCTGCCGTCCGAGCGCCCCCGTGGTGGTGAAGCCGCCAAGGACGCCAATGCGGGTGATGACACCGACGAGGACTAAAGCCCGACCTGACAGCCCACCCGGCTCAACGGGGTGGGCCTGTTGGGGAAACAGCCCGATAGCGGATTTTACTGCGCCTGATGGGGGTCTTCCAGCCTTCACAGGCGCAGTTTTTTTATGGGCTGGTCTAAGGCAGTCCTGCGATACAGCTTGCGCGCCATTAAAGATCAGCCTTGGAAAGACAGTCGTCTTGTTCATTAGCACGTTGCTTTGGGTGTGCTGTTAAAGCCCTCCAAAGCCGCATCCTGCCTGGCAACGCTCTGCGCCGGTCTTAGCGCAGCGCCCTGAAAAACCAGCGCGTGGGATACTCCCCCTCAGACAATGTGCTCAGTCAGTAAATGTGCGGGCCAAGCCGCTTGCCAGCCCGGTCGGGCTTACTCCCAGCAGGGTTTGCATGGGGGTGGTGTTAAAGGCTTTGTCTTCCGTCAGGCGGCGGATTTCATTCGGGCTGATGGTGGGCAGAAAAGGCAGATACGGGGTGGCCCGTGCCGCCAGCCGCAGGAACCCGGCGGGCAGGCTCAGCACGGGTCTGGGTGTGAGGCCCGCCGCCTGAGCCACCATCTGGGTAAAGCGCCAGTAGGGAACAGCCTCTGCCCCGGCGATAATAATGGCCTGCGGGCCATGCCATGGGGCGTGCAGGGCCGCCAGAATACAGGCGGTGACATCATCCTGATAAATGGGCTGCACCAGCGCCTTGCCTCCTACAGGCAGGGGTACTACGGGCAGGTATCGTAAAAGGGCCGCCAGTCGCTGCACATTATTTTCGCCGCGTGCGCCGTAGATCATGCTGGGGTGCAGGATGGCCCCTGACCTGCCGGATTCCAGCAGTGCGCGCTCCCCTGCCAGAACACCATTACCGTGGGCATCGGGCCAGCGTGTCAGCTTGCGGGTGCTGCCAAGGCAGACAAGCCGGGCCGTGGGTGGGGCAGCCGCCAGCAGGGCAGGCAGCAGGCGGGCATGGGCTGTGCAGACAATATGTGTGGCATCGGCCAGAGCCGCACGTAGCGTGCCAGCCGGGTCGGTCAGGTCTGCGGTGCGGGGTGTCAGGCCGGGGTTGGCGGTCAGGCCGCTGCCATGCAGGCGGGCTTGGCTGCGGGCAAGGGCCACAACCGGCGTGCCGCGTTGCAGCAGAGCCCTGCAAACAGCCTGCCCACACCGGCCCGAGGCCCCGATAACATGGACAGGCCCGCCCCCGGTGGTGGGGGCGTGGGAGATCACGGCGTGTTAACGCTCAGGCCAATCTGCTGGCTGATCTGCGGTGCTGTGCCCAGTGTGCTCAAGGCGGCCACAATGCCCAGAATCGGCATGGGCTGGGCCGGGTGGATGGTCAGGTTCAGTGGTTTGTCGCCTGGGTGCGACAGGAAGGTGATAATTTTATCCACCGGGCCGGGGGTATGGCCTGCTCCACCCTGCCCCTGGGTGCGCATGGCGGTCAGCAGGTCCTGGGTGGAAATATCATGCGCGGTGGCAACAGCCTTCAGCGCCCGTGGGGCCAGCCCGCGGTCGAGGTAATTGAGGGTCATGGAGACCACCCGCATGTCCGGGCCAGCATTGGCCAGCACCGACCCTGCCGCCTGTTGCAGGAAGTCACCATGCAGGTGCAGGCGGCCCATCTCCGGGGCGTCCACGCTCAGCTCCTCCACATGCATCACACCTGTTTTCAGGTCATGCGAGTCGTTGAGGACAACAGAGGCACGAAAGCGGTCATACCCCAGCAGCGGCAGCCAGCCCAGATTGGGGACTTCGGGCCAGAGTTCGACATTCTGCGCGCTGGAGACTTCCTGCTCGCTCGTATCGTTCAGGTTGGCGTGGGACAGAATCCGCCCCACCCGCAGCAGGGGGGCCGGACCGTCGATAGCGACATCGAGAATTTCAACATCCCGAACACCGGGGCGGGTGGTCAGGGGGGTGCCGGTGGCCAGACTGCGGCACAGCCCGGCCAGATCGACCCCGTCTATGCTGATGCTGGCGGCGGTAAAGCGGCGCGGGGGCGCAACATCGGTGGCCAGCCGCACTGCCTTGGCCAGCAGCCGGGAGGAAACATTGTCGCCAAAGTCATCCACAACAACCGACTCGGCCGTAATGTCGGATTGCAGGGAACTGATAAAGCCGTGCAGCTTGCTGGCGTGGGCATGGCCAATGCTGGGCAGCGGCGTAGGGGCTGCCGGGTCATCGCCGCGTGTGGGCAGGACCAGACCGTCGATACTGAGCTGCTCCACCTGCAGGCTGCCTGCGGGGTCGGTCAGTTGAATATTATGGAACGACAGGTGGTTGATGTTGGGTGTGTCGTCGTTGCGGGTGTCGGGGCGTGACAGTTCCGCCTGCTCGGCGGTTATGGTTTCAGCCCCCTGCCGGTACACCAGCCCGGTAAACACCACGCTGCGGCCCAGCAGGCCCGGATTGGCCGAGGCATAGGTCAGCGACGTATCTGGCCCCAGTGTCTGGCGTAGGGTGTCTATGTTCTTGTCGAGCATGACACGTTCGGCATGGCGCGCGCCCAGCCAGGCGATGCAGCCCATGACTGCAATGCCGGAGACCGTCAAAAGGGTGTGCTTTTTCAAACGCCGGGAATCCTGCTGTTTTTTCGGGCCTGTGGTCCAGATGTAATGCATGGCGCGGGGCAGGGCAAGCAGGGGCACGGTAACATGTTACCTCAAGAAAAGTGCCTGAAAATACCGCGTATAACGGCAAAAATGCTTGACTGTGGCCGTTGCAGGCAGCATAAGGCACCACCAATTTACGTAACCGTCCTTATATGGAATTCAGTGTCATGAAGACGACTCTCTCGCTGAAGCCCGCGGAGGTGACGAAGAACTGGATCCTGATCGATGCCGAAGGTCTCGCTCTGGGTCGTCTTGCCGTCATCATTGCTCTGCGCCTGCGTGGCAAGCACAAGCCTCAGTTCACCCCGCACGTTGATTGCGGCGACCATGTCGTTGTTATCAATGCCGAAAAGGTAGCCCTGAGCGGCCGTAAGGAAGAGCAGAAGCTGTTCCACTACCACACGGGTTATGCCGGTGGGATCAAGACCCGCACCGTGCGCCAGCGCCGTGAAGGCAACCACCCCGACCATCTGGTGGTCAAGGCGGTTGAGCGCATGATCACGCGCGGCCCGCTGCAGCGCGCCCAGATGCGTAACCTGCATGTGTACGCCGGTGGCGAGCACCCGCATGGCGGCCAGAATCCCCAGAAGCTCGATGTTGCGGCCATGAACCGCAAGAACGTCGTCAACGTTCAGAAGGGTTGAAAATCATGTCTGAAACCCAGGAACGTACAGGCACGCTGGCCGACCTCAAGACCGTAGCTCCGGTTGTTGCAGCCGATGCCCCGGTTTACGAAGCCAAGCGCGACGCGCAGGGCCGCTCCTACGCCACCGGCCGTCGCAAGGACGCCGTTGCCCGCGTGTGGATCAAGCCGGGCAAGGGTGAAATCACTGTCAACGGCCGTCCGGTTGTTCAGTATTTCGCACGCCCCGTGCTGCGCATGCTGCTGTCCCAGCCCTTCCTCGTCTCTGACCGCTACAACCAGTTCGACGTTGTGTGCACGGTTACGGGCGGTGGTCTGTCCGGGCAGGCTGGCGCAGTGCGCCACGGCATCAGCCGTGCACTGACACATTACGAGCCGGAACTGCGCAGCATCCTCAAGGCTGCTGGCTTCCTGACCCGTGACTCCCGTCAGGTTGAACGTAAGAAATACGGTCGCGCCAAGGCCCGTCGCTCCTTCCAGTTCAGCAAGCGCTGATCTGGAAGGGCGTGCCACCGGGGCTTCGGTCCCAGGTGGTGGGCACCGCACGGCAAAGGGCGGGGGAACACAGTTCCCCCGCCCTTTTTGCGTTCTGGCCCAGTGTGTAAAGGCCCCGGTTAGGGGTTTGGCACCCCCCTGCGCTGGTTTGGGCCAGCACAGGGGCTGGTGCGTCAGGGGGCCAGAAAGGCCCGCACACCTTCGGCCAGGGCGGCACGGCTGTCGGCGCGCGTGTACATCATATGCCCGCCCGCATAAGTGTGCAGCCCGATCCGGTTGCGCCCGACCGGAATGTGCGACGCCACCCAGCGGGACGACGCATAGGGGCACACAAGGTCGTAATACCCGTTGGCAATAAAGACCCGTAACGTGGGGTTAAGCGCCAGCAGGCGGCGCAGGGTGGGTATGGGCCGCACAATCAGATCCGATCCATCGCGGTAATCCCAGGCGGCATTGACCTGCAGGTTCAGCAGGTCATAGGTCACGCTGGTATGAAAATGCAGTTCCGACCCGGCATAGTGGGTAAAGGCACTGCCATAGGCGCGGGTAAAACCGTCCAGCACCGGGTCGGGGCTGGCGCTGTTGTCCACCCCTTCGGGGAAAGGGTCGGCAATGGAGAGGGTGGCGTCGTACAGGGAATACAGGCGGCCATCGCGGCTGCGGATCTCATGCGCTTCGGGCTGGGGGCGGCCCTGCGCACGGGCGATAGTCTCCTGCGGCAGGCCGGTGTGGGTGGCGACTTCCTCGTAAAAATCCTCCGCATCATCCTCGTCTGGCAGTGGGCCAGCTAGAGCAGACAGATACGGCCCCAAAGCGTAGCGATAGGCGCTGTCCAGAAAGCCCCCGGCGTTTTCGGGCGTAAGCTTGTGGTGCAGCGCCAGATTGGCCATTTCCATGGAGGGCAGGACAAAGGTTTGCGCCAGCAGGTTGTTGGCGGTGTCCAGCAGGGTCATGTCCAGCGCGGGCGAGACCATGATGATGCCGTTGACCAGAATACCCTGCTGGTCAGCCAGAGCTTCGGCCACCTCAATGGCGCGTAGGCCCCCATAGCTTTCCCCTGCCAGATAGCGGGGGGACTCCAGCCGCCCGTTGCTTTCCCCCCAGAGCTGGATGGCCTTGGCAAAGGTGCGGGCATCCTGCTTGACGCCGTAAAACTCCTCCTTGGCCTTTTTGGGGTCGGTCGGGACAGACCAGCCTGTTCCCGGCGCGTCAATAAACACAAGGTCGGTCGCGGCCAGCCAGCTATCGGGGTTGGCGCGCAGGTGGGCGTTCGCGCCGTCCGTGGGGTTGCCTGCGGGAAAAGCCAGAACCTGCGGCCCGGCGGCCCCAAGGTGCAGATACGCCGTAGCTGCCCCCGGCCCCCCGTTAAAAACATAGGTTACAGGCCGGGTGTCAGCCCCCGAGCCATCCTTGGTGTAGGCGGTGTAAAACAGTCGGATGGTCGGCTTGCCGCTCTCGTCCCGCAGGGTCAGCGTACCGGCATGGGCGGTGTAGGCCATTTTCTGCCCGCCAAAGGTGCCGCTGTGGTGGGTTATGGCATCGGCTGGCAGCAGGGCCGCGGTGTCGTGGAAGTTCTCGGCAGTACCCGGGGTGTCGGGCGTGTGTGCCTGGTCCGTGGCGGCGGGGTTTGCGGCTGTACGTAGCACAGGGGCAGGGGTGAGTGTGTCGGCCCTGCTCACTCCGGTGGACAGGGCCGTAGCGCAGAGAAATGACAGGCACAGGCCCGCAGCACGCCAGCGTCCCGTGTGTGAGGGAGAAAGGGGGGAGGGGTCATGATACATCATGGAATAGGGACTATGCCTCCACGGGTTGCCAGCAAGGGGCTGTTGCAAAAAACCCGCCCCAAAGGGCAGGCGGGGTAGCCCTGCGGGCTGGAAAGAAACGGCCCAGCCCACATGTGGTGGGGCCGAGGCAACAGGACAACGCCTTCACGTCCGGCAGGAGCCTGTCAGAATAACCTGAATGTCTTTTTAAACAGTATTTTAACAATGCTGCGACTGTGCGGCTTTTCCCGCAAGGGCATGGCAGCTTCTTTTTTGCCCGGACTATCTTTTGCCAGAATTCCGTGGTCATGGATGGGGCCTGGTCCGCCCCTTTTGGGCAGGACACGGGAAAGGAAAGCAGATGCGTCTTATCAAGAAAGTTGCGGTTCTGGGGCTGCCGTTGGTCATGGCTGCGGGCGTTGCCCATGCGGCTCCGTGTGTTACGGCGGCTTCGTGCATCCAGAACGATGCGCGCGACCAGCTTGGCCTGGCCCGCAACACGGCGCAGCAGAATGCCCGCCAGCTTGAAAACGGCGTGACCAACGCCCGCAATAACGCCACCTCGGGCCTGACCAACGCAGCCGAACAGCAGCGCGAGCGTATTGCCGCCCAGCGTGACCGGCTGGAATCCAGCCAGCAGGCTGCCCAGAAGCGCCTGAGCACCAGCGCAGAGCAGCAGCGTGAGCGTATTACCGCCCAGCGCGACCGGCTGGAAGCCGCCCCGCAGGCAGCCGAAAAGCGCCTGACCAACAGTGCTGAACAGCAGCGCGAGCGCATTGCCGCCCAGCGTGACCGCCTGGAATCCGCCCCGCGCGCGGCCCAGAATCGCCTGCACCAGATGGGCACCAATGCGCATAACCAGGCCCAGGGCGCTGCCAACAGCGTGTCCTCCAGCCTGCGTGATGCAACGACTCTGCCGCATTTCTAAGAAACGGTTTGAGACCCAAGGCTGAGAATGCCCGGGGTGCTGCTTTTTCTGGCAGGACAACCTTCTTGAAGTCAGGCACCCTCAGGCGTTTTCAGCCAGAGGCAGAGTGTTCCACAGGCTTGCTTCTGGTGCACTCTGCAACGCTCGGGAATAGTCCGACCGAGCACAGCCGCATATGTCGCGCATTGGCCGGGGGCACCCCGTCGCCAGCGGGGCCAACAGCCCCTACGGGCATGCGGCACCCCAGCGTTTAAGCCATCAATATCAGCTTATGGCAGCGTAACCCGGCTTAAGCCGTTGCGTGCCTGTGCCTTAGGGCGGCAAAGGCAGGGCTGGGGTTTTACAGGCTGGAATAAAAAAACTCCGGCCACGGGGCCGGAGTTCTAAAGGTTGTATCAGCCTTTGCGCTTGCGCGATGACGGGGCTTTGCTCGGCCCGCCGCGTGGCTTCATGGGGCGGCGTTCGGCATTGGCCGGGCGGCCAGCGCCACCACCAGCACCGCCACCGCCGTGGCTGTGGCCGCCCTGGGGGGCGCGGGCGGGTTCGATGCTGATTTCGTCCGGGTCGGTGGCAGAGGCGCATTCGGCAAAGCGCTGGGCCTTGTCGTTGGCAATTTCCACCAGCGTATGGTCGCCCGCAATCCGGATAACCCCGATGTCCTGCTTGCGGATACCGCCAAGCTTGCACAGCATGGGCACCAGCCACTTGGGGTCTGCCCGGTCGGCGCGGCCGACAGACAGGCGGAACCAGCTACCGTCCATGGCAGGGCCACGATCCCGGTCGCGTTCACGCTCACGCGGGGCGGGAGCGCCATCGCGCATGGGGCGGCTGCGGGCGGCATCGGCGTTAATCACGCGCACATCCACAGGCTCAGGCAGGCTGGCGCTCCACAGGCCGACAAGGGCCGTGGCAAGCTGCTGCGGCGTGTGGTTGGCCAGCAGGCGCTCTGTCAGTTCCTGCGAGGCACCTTCCCCTTCCGGGGGCAGGGCGGCCAGCACAGGGGCGTTCAGCAGGCGTTCGGCATCGGCCTGGGCAATGGCCTGGCGGGTGGGGGCACCGCTCCATTCCGCAGTGATTTTTGCGGCCTGAAACAGGCGTTCAGCCACGCGGCGGCGTGCGGGCGGCACCAGCAGCACGCACACGCCCTTGCGGCCCGCACGGCCCGTACGGCCCGAACGGTGCAGCAGTGTAGCCGGGTTGGACGGCAGGCTGGCGTGGATGACAAGCCCAAGCTCGGGAATATCAATCCCGCGGGCCGCAACGTCGGTGGCTACGCACACGCGGGCCTGCCCGTGGCGCAGGCTGTCAATGGCGCGGCTGCGCTCGTTCTGCCCCAGGTCGCCCGAAATGGCGACGGAGGAAAAGCCGCGCTCGGTCAGGATACCCTGCAACTGCCGCACGGCTTCACGCGTGTGGCAGAACACAATGGCGGTCTGGGCTTCTTCCAGCCGCAGCACGTTGACAACAGCCCCGGCCATGTCGGGCTGGTCGGCCAGAACGGCGCGGTAGGTAATGTCGGTATGCGGGGTGTTGCCGCCGCTGGTGTCCAGGCGCAGGGCGTCATGCTGGTAACGGCGTGCCAGCGACGCGATTTCCCGCGCGATGGTGGCCGAGAACAGCAGCGTGCGGCGGTCCTTGGGGGTGGCGTCCAGCAGGGTTTCCAGCTCGTCGCGGAAGCCCAGGTCAAGCATTTCGTCCGCTTCGTCCAGCACCACAGCCTTGATCTGCGACAGGTCGAGGTTGCCACGCTTGAGGTGGTCGCACAGGCGGCCGGGGGTGCCGACAACAATGTGGCAGCCCATGGACAGGGCGCGAGCCTCGCGCCGGGGCTCCATGCCACCAACGCAGGAAACAGTGCGTGCCCCTGTTTCGGCGTACAGCCAGTCCAGTTCGCTGCGGACCTGAAGGGCGAGTTCACGCGTGGGGGCCACAACAAGGGCGACCGGCGCGGTGGTGAAGGAGCAGCGCTCCCCCCCGTTCAGCAGCAGGTCGGCCAGTGTCAGGCCGAAGGCAACGGTTTTACCGGACCCTGTTCTGGCGGATACCAGCAGGTCCCGGCCCTTGGCTTCGTCAGCAAGGACGGCAGCCTGCACGGAGGTGGGGGCGGCAAAGCCGCGCGCTGCCAATGCGCGTGCAAGAGGGGCGGGGGCGTTCTGAAAGGGCATGCGTGATTAGGTCCAGGCAACAGGGGGAGAAAAGGGGATTAAAGCCTATGCCCCAGAAAGGCCAGCCCCTTGAGCCCCTTGTATGTACGTTTCTCTGGCCGCCGTTGCGCGGATGCCAGAGTTGACGTTACTGGAATGGCAGGTAGCGGAAGTCCATAAACAGGGCGCTCAGGCTTGTATCGGGGGCGGCACCCTGGCCAACCCAGGCGCTGCGCTGGGTGTAGGCAAGCTGCACGCCGCCTTCCACCGTGCCATAATGACCTTTGAAGAAGCGGTACCACGCGCCCACTGTCGCTTCTATCACGCGGCGGGTGTTGCCTGTGCAGGCGGTGGACAGTTCCACCATGCAGCCGGTGTTGTCATAGGCAGGGTTGCCGTAACCATAGGACGAGCCACTGGCGTTAAAGTAGCTGCGGCCCGCCTGCTGCATGCCAAAAAAGCCGTAAACATCAATCTTGGGCGTGGGGTGGCCGACAATGCCCGCTGTAGCCTGGGCCGAAAACAGCGGCGCGGGCGCGCCCTGGGCGTTGAGTGTGGCGTCAGGCAGCAGGACCGAGCCGTAACGGCCGATTCCCGTCCCCACAAGCCCAGCCAGCCGGATTTCCATGGTGTGGGGGATGACGGGCAGAACCATGGAGCCCCCGCCACCACCGGCAATGGCCGTGTTGTTGTGGCCGTGGCCCAGGGTGGACACGCGGTCATGCGGGAAATGCAGGATACCCTCGACCTCGTAATGGCCCCAGTGCGGGTCCCAGGCGATCTTGCCGATGATGTCGGGTGCAATTTCGTTAGAGAACAGGGCGTTGTTGGTCAGGCCGGTGCCGGGGCTGCCAATGGTGGCAAGCTGGCCGTTGGGCATGACAATCTGCCCGTCGGACGATGTGGTCATGCCTGTGGTGTCATACAGTGTTGCCGAGTTTTCGATCGACAGACCTGTCCACAGCCGGTGGTTGAAAAAGTCCTTCACGAAGCGGAACTGGAGCTGCCGCGCCCATGTCTGTCCTGCCAGCATGGAGGATTCAATGGTTTCGGGCAGGCTTTCCTGGCGCGGGGTAATGCCCACGCGGCCGGGGGTCAGCATGCTCCAGGCCTGCCCAGCCAGGAAGTGGAAGTTCAGGTCGCTGTTGTCATAGGCCATATAGGCCTGCCGCAGGCGGAAGGCGTAGCTGTTGCTCTCATAGGCATCGGTCGTGGCAGCACCAGCGCCGAAATCCATTTCAAAAAAGCCGGAAATGGTGGAGTGCGTGTCCACATTGCCACGCGCCATGAGCGAAATACGGCTATAGCGCGCGCTGCCCTCAAAGTTGTCAGTGTGGTAGCGCGCCTGATTGGCAAACGGAATGTCCTGATAATACTGGAAGGTGCCCGTGGCCGTATGCCGGTTTTCCTCCACCGCGGCAGCGTCGAGGAAGCCGCCGAGGATCAGCGTGACAGGCCCCATGTGGAACACGCCGTGGTCGCCCAGCGCACCGGCGGCCTGTGCGCCCACGGTTTCCCGCGCATGGGGGCCAACATTGTTGTCTGCCAGGCGGGAAATGACATCCTCCGCCCTGTGGCCGATGACGGAATCCACCTCGGGCGTATCGGTCGCGCCAGAAAAACTGGGCTGCACATCGGCCCCGGCCACCATGCGGGCGCGGCCATGGCGGGTGGCGCGTACGGGGGTGGGTTCCACCAGCCCTGGGCCTTCTTCTTCCTCGCTCTGGGTGCTGGCAAGGCCTGTCAGGCCGTGCAGCCCGCCTGTGGCATGGCCTTGCGCTACGGCAACCCCGCTGCCCCCGCCTGTGGCGGCGCGCGCCTGCATGCCGCCATGCCCCCGGCCTGTCCGATGTGCCGCAATCTGTTTTTGCACCGAGACAAGGGCTTTTTGCAGTTCATGCTGCTCGGCCTGGATACGGGCTACCTGCTGTTCCAGCAGGTCCAGGTCATCGGCATGGGCGGGGCGGTCCAGCCACCCGGCCAGGCTGCCTGAAAGAAGCACGGTGCCTGCGAACAGGCTTTTCCTCAGATACGGAGCCAGAAAACATGGCGACATTCCGAAAGGGCGCATGCGTTCACTTTCAGGTTTTGCAAGAGCGGGAGTGTTTAAAGATGTGTGAACCACTTTCGTGACTGTTTCGTAAAGAGGACGGTTTTTAAAAAATATTTTCAATAAAAGCTCTTTTACTTTAAATAACGCCGCCGCCAGAATTTTTACGTTTATAAAGAGGGGAGAGAACACCCATGGCCAGACTGATTCATTCCATGCTGCGTGTGCTGGAGGAGGACAGGTCCGTCCGTTTCTACGCGGCAACACTGGACCTGCATGTGGTGGAGCGTTTTGTGTTTGACAGCTTCACCCTGGTCTATCTGGCTGCACCGGGGGAAACGTTTGAACTGGAACTGACAATCAACCATGATCGTACAGAGCCTTATGCTCTGGGCGACGGCTATGGTCATCTTGCGGTTTCGGTGGCTGATGTGCAGGCGGAACACGCCCGGATCAGCGCTGCGGGCTACCCTGTCACACCCGTCAAGGCGCTGGAGCATCAGGGCCGTGTTGTGGGGCAGTTCTTTTTTCTGACCGACCCGGATGGCTACCGGATCGAGGTGTTGCAGCGTGGGGCGCCGGGGCGTTTTCTGTAACCACGGGCTGCCCCGGTTTGCCGGGGCAGTGATGACGCGCCCCCACGTTATCCGCCATGGTATCCGGTTTGGAATTCGCATATAAGGCGCGCAATGCGGACACAGTTTTACAAGATGCACGGGCTGGGGAATGATTTTGTCATTTTTGACGAACGTCCCGCCCTCCTGCCCCTGACCCCCACCCGGATTGCGGCGCTTGCCCACCGCAAACGTGGCATCGGCTGCGACCAGCTTGTCACGCTGGGCAAGCCCGAGGCGGAGGGGGCCGACGTGCTGGTACGCTTCTTCAACCCCGATGGGTCCGAGGCCGGAGCCTGCGGCAATGCCTCGCGCTGTGTGGCCGCGCTGGTGGCGGGGCAGGGTGGGGGCGCGCACCCCGTGTTGCAGACCCGTGCTGGCCTGTTGCCCGCCCATATGCAGGCCGATGGTCTGGTCACGGTGGACATGGGGCCGCCGCGCACCGACTGGCAGGATGTGCCGCTGGCCTCCGCGATGGATACGCTGTGCCTGCCCCTGCCGGGGCAGCCCGCAGCTCTGTCCATGGGCAACCCGCATGCGACATTTTTTGTGCAGGACTTCAGCCTGCTGGCACAGGGATACGCGCTGGAGCACGACCCGCTGTTTCCCCAACGGGCCAATATCGGGCTGGCCATTATGGAAAACCGCAGCCGCATGCGCCTGAAAGTGCATGAACGCGGTGCCGGGCTGACCGAGGCCTGTGGGTCCGGGGCCTGTGCCGCCGTGGTCAATGCCGTGCGGCGCGGTCTGGCCGAGCGTGTGTGTGAGGTTGTGCTCGATGGCGGCGTGCTGCGTATTGAATGGTCGGCGCAGAACGACCATGTGCTGATGACCGGCCCCGTGGCCACTACCTTTGAGGGAACGGTCGATCTCGCCGCCTTTGCATCATGACAGAGCCGACTGACCTGCCGCCCCCGCCCCCCGCTGTGTCCACGGCCTCTGGCGCGCCCGAGATCCTGACATTCGGCTGCCGCCTGAACACGTGGGAAAGCGAGGTCATGCGTAATCACGCGCAGGGGCTCGACAATGTGGTCATCATCAACACCTGCGCGGTGACGGGCGAGGCTGAGCGGCAGGCCCGTCAGGCCATCCGCCGCGCCCATCGCGCTAACCCCGATGCCCGCATTGTGGTGACAGGCTGCGCCGCCCAGATCGACCCGGCCAGCTGGTCGGCCCTGCCCGGCGTGGCCCGTGTGCTGGGCAATGAGGAAAAGCTGAAGGCCGAAAGCTGGTCCCCCGCCGCCATGGCGGAGGCTGTGGCTGTGTCCGATATTATGGCCGCGCGGGAGACGGCGGCACATCTGGTGACCGAATTTGCCGGGCGCACCCGTGCCTTTGTGCAGGTGCAGCAGGGGTGTGACCACCGCTGCACGTTCTGCATCATTCCCTTCGGGCGTGGGCCGTCGCGGTCGGTGCCGGTGGGGGCTGTGGTGGAGCAGGTGCGCGCCCTTGTGCGCTCGGGCTACCGTGAGGTCGTGCTGACGGGTGTGGATATGACATCCTGGGGTGCCGACCTGCCCGGTCGGCCCGGCCTGGGGCAGTTGTGCCGCCGGGTGCTGCGGCTGGTGCCCGAGCTTGAACGGCTGCGCCTGTCCTCGGTCGATCCGGTGGAGATTGATGAGGACGTGTGGCAACTGCTGGAAATCGATCCGCGCTTCATGCCCTATCTGCACCTGTCGTTGCAGGCGGGGTCGGACCTTATCCTCAAACGCATGAAGCGGCGGCACCTGGTGGCCGATGCCGCCCGTGTGGTGGCCCGTGCCCGCGCCCTGCGCCCCGATATCGGGATTGGCGCGGATGTTATTGCCGGGTTCCCCACCGAGGACGACGCCCTGTTTGACCAGACACGGGCGTTTCTGACCGACATGGCGCTGCCTTACCTGCATGTGTTCCCCTACAGCGAGCGCCCGGGCACGCCTGCGGCGCGTATGCGTGCGGTGCCGGTGCCAGAGCGCAAGGCCCGTGCGGCCACGCTGCGCGCCGTGGGGGAGGCTGCGGCTGCGCGTTATCATGCCAGCCTGCTGGGCCAGCCCCTGCGTGTGCTGATGGAAACCCCCACCACGGGGCATAGTGAACAGTTTGCCCCGGTGCGTCTGGCACGGGGGGAAGCCGGAGTGGGGGATATTGTGACACTGGTGCCGCTGGCGGTTGAAGGCGGCGGGCTGGTGGCGGAAAGGATTTAAGAAACATGGCGCTTGGTTTTTTCTCCCGTCTCAAGCAGGGGCTGTCGCGTTCGACACAAAAGCTGGGAGGCGGGCTGAGCGGCATGTTCACCCGGCGCAAGCTGGACGACGCCGCGCTGGAAGAGCTGGAGGAACTGCTGATAACGGCCGACCTTGGGCCAGCCGTGGCAGAACGCGTGATCGAATCGTTCCGCTCCAGCCGTTTTGGGACAGAAGTGACGGATGAGGAAATCCGCACCGCTCTGGCCGATGAAATTGCCAGTATTCTCGAACCCGTAGCCAAACCGTTTGAGCCAGATACCACCCACAGCCCGCATGTGGTGCTGGTGGTGGGGGTCAACGGCGTGGGCAAGACCACGACCATTGGCAAGATGGCACGGTTTTTTACCGACCAGGGCCGCAAGGTCATGCTGGTTGCGGGCGATACCTTTCGCGCTGCTGCGGTCGAGCAGTTGCAGGTCTGGGGCGAGCGCACAGGCTGCCCGGTGATTGCAGGCCCCCCCAAGGCCGATGCGGCTGGGCTTGCGTTTGAGGCCCTCAAGCGTGGCCGGGCCGAAGGGGCGGACCTTCTGTTCATGGACACCGCAGGCCGCCTGCACAACAAAAGCGCGCTGATGGAGGAACTGGCCAAGATCATCCGCGTCATGCGCAAATTTGATGAAACAGCCCCCCATTCCGTCCTGCTGGTGCTGGATGCCACGACAGGGCAGAACGCGGTGGAGCAGGTGCGGGTGTTTTTGGAGCTGGTGAACGTGACCGGCCTAGTCGTGACAAAGCTCGACGGTTCGGCCCGTGGCGGCATTGTTGTTGCTCTGGCCGACACATTTGGCCTGCCCGTGCATGCCGTGGGTGTGGGCGAACAGGCCGAAGACCTGCGCCCCTTTGCTGCCGCCGATTACGCCCGCGGGCTTGTCGGTGTGGCAGCGCAGGAGTGAGCACAGGCGGCGTGCGGAGGGGCAGAATGCAAGTTTTTGGTGCAAAGCCCTGTCATGCTTTCTTGACAGGACATGGTAGCGCCGTTAGCAAGCGCCTGCACCCTTCGGGAGGTGTGAGGAATGGATAAGGACCACGACGATTCCTTCAACGCTCGGTTGAAGGCGGCAGAACGCCGCCACGGCCTGGTTGAGGAGGAAAAAAAGCCTGATCCGGTTCAGGCGGCTGATCAGTCGCTTGCCAGTCTGGCGTTGCGGGCAGGGACAGAAATGATCTCGGCTCTTGTCGTAGGCGTTGCCATCGGGTGGGGGCTGGATCACTGGCTTGGTACCCGGGCAATTTTTCTTGTCCTCTTCGCGCTGCTCGGCGGCTGTGCCGGAGTGTTCAATGTCTGGCGTCTTGTCAGGCTGATTGACGGGTCATAGAAAACAGAACCCCGAGACACGGATTCGGGCGCAGTGTTTAGGAGAGCGGTTGTGGCGGGTGGTTCCAGCATCAACGTACTTGAACAGTTTGAGCTCCATCCCCTTTTTGGTGGCATGGGTGAGGCGCTGCGTTTCAGCCAGGCCCCCCTGTACATGATTGTGGCTGTCTGCATCGTGCTGGCGTTCCTGTATTTTGGCATGCGGCCTGCCGCTGTTGTGCCGGGGCGTTTCCAGGCTGCGGCAGAAGTGTGCTACGAATTCATCCGCAACATGGCGGTCGACACCATCGGGCCGGAAGGTGCGTCCTTCTTCCCGTTCCTGTTCGCGCTGTTCTTCTTCATTCTGGTGGGCAACTACATCGGTCTGCTGCCTTTCCAGTACACTTTCACCAGCCACATCGCGGTTACCTTCGCGCTGGCGCTGATGGTGTTCGTGCTGACAGTCGTGGTTTCACTCAAGACCCAGGGCCTGCGCTTCTTCGCGCACTTCATGCCCGCCGGTGCTAGCCCTTTCCTTGCGCCGCTGCTGGTCCCGATTGAAATCCTGTCCTTTCTGTCCCGTCCCGTCAGCCTCTCCATCCGACTGTTCGCCAACATGGTTGCCGGGCACGTCATGTTCGATATTTTCGCCAGCTTTGTCATCATGCTCGCCAGCTTCGGCGTGGTGGGTGACGTGTTCGCGATCGGGCCTATCGCCATCAATGTGGCGCTTATGGCTCTTGAGTTGCTTGTCGGTGTGTTGCAGGCCTATGTGTTTGCCATTCTGACCTGCATCTACCTGCGGGAGGCCGTGGCTCACTGAGGAGCTGCTTTGCCCGTTTCTTTTCAAACTGTCTTGAACAAGGAAGTGACTGATATGGACATCGCTGCAGCCCGGGAAATCGGTGCAGGTATCGCCGTGATCGCCCTTGCCGGCGTTGGTATCGGCCTCGGCAACATCTTTTCAACGCTGGTCAGCAGCATTGCGCGCAACCCGGCATCTCGCCCGCATGTGTTCGGTCTGGGCATGCTCGGCTTCGCCCTGACGGAAGCTATCGCGCTCTTCGCTCTGCTGATCGCGTTCCTGATCCTCTTCGTCTGAGGTTAGGGCTTTCAAGGAGGAGACATTTCCGTGGCTGTGACGACGAAGACAGTTCGTGCCGGACTTCTGATGACGGTTTGCGGCATTTCCCTGCTGGTCGCATCAGCGCCTGGCGCATACGCCACGGGAATGCCTCAGCTTGATTTCGCCAACCCACTTGTGACCGGTCAGGTCCTGTGGGGGGCGGTTATCTTCTTTATCTTCTACATCGCGCTGAGCCGGGTCATGCTGCCCCGCGTTGGCCGCGTGCTGGAAGACAGAAGCAAGCGTATTTCCGGTGACCTCGATGTCGCCCGTGCTGCCAAGCACGACGCGGACAAAGCCGTTGCCGAACTTCAGCAGGCCCGCAAGGACGCCATGGCAGAAGCCCAGGCCCACCTGCAGTCCGTGCTGGATGAAGAACATCGCGCTGCCGAAAAGCAGATGCAGGACATCAACGCCCGGCTGGCGACAGAAATCGCCCAGGCCGAACAGCGGGTGGCCGAAGAAAAAGCGCGCGCTCTGAGCGCCCTTAAGGAAATTGCTGCTGACACCACCCAGGCTCTTGTCCAGCGCCTGACCGGTGTCGCGCCCGATGCACAGCTTGTTGCCCAGAAGGTCCAGGGCGCTTGCGCCCAGCGGACCCTCTGAGCCTGCTTTCTGGAGAATTTTCGATATGTCTGGAATTTTTCACGAAGCCGGTTTCTGGGTCGCTGTCTCGTTTGTCCTGTTCTTTGTCCTTGTGGGCAAAAAGCTGTGGACCCCTATTGCTGCTGTGCTTGACAGCCGCGCGGAACTGATCCGTCGCGAACTGGACGAAGCCGCTCGCCTGCGCCGCGAAGCCGAGCAGATGCTTGAAGACGCCACGCGTGAGCGTGAGCAGGCTCTGGCCGAAGCACGCTCCATGGTTGAACAGTCCCGCAAGCAGGCTGAAGACATGGCCGCCAAGGCCCGTGCCGAAGCCGAAGCCGCTGTCCAGCGCCACGAGCAGATGGCCCGTGACCGCATTAGCGCTGTTGAGCGCGCTGCCCTGAAGGAAGTGCGCCAGCTTGCCATTGATGCGGCAGTTGATGCAGCCCACGCCATTATCCCCCAGACACTGGACGACAAGGCGGCCTCCGCCCTGGTTGATCAGGCTCTGGCCGGGCTGCCTGCGGCCATGGCGCGCCAGGCCGCCTGACCTGCCCTTGCAGGCCAGCTCATCTTCGCGGGGGGACGCCAAGGGCCTCCTGGCTTCCCCCGCGCTTCATGATAACGATGCCCAGCCTGTGCTGAGCATCGTTATTGCCGTTTTGGACGAACAGGATAACCTGCCCCAGGTCTGCCAGGAACTGGCCGAAGCCTTGCAGGACCTGCCCCCGACTGAAATCATTTTTGTCGATGACGGCAGCCAGGACGCCACGGTTGATGTCCTGCGCCGCTTGCGTAACGACAGCCTGCCCGGTCTGCGGGTGCTGGCGCATGACAGGCGCTGCGGTAAGTCAGCGGCCCTGCGTACGGGCATAACCGCAGCTCAGGGCACATGGATTGCCACCATTGATGGTGACGCCCAGGACGACCCGCGTGAACTGCCCGCTCTGCTGGCGCTCGCGCGTACTGCGGCCGGTGTGCCGCCGCTGGTTGTCGGCGTGCGCCAGAAACGGCGGGACGGCTGGTCGCGGCGCTTTGCCACGCGCTTTGCCAACGGCCTGCGCCAGCGCTTGTTGCAGGACCACTGCCCTGACACGGGGGCACCGATCAAGATTTTCCGGCGCGAGGATTTCTTGCGTCTGCCCCAGTTTGAAGGGCTGCACCGTTTTCTGCCTGCCCTGCTGGGGTCTTATGGCGTGCCGCTGGTGTGCCACCCGGTCACACACCGGCCCCGGCTGCATGGGCAGTCCAAATACACCAATTTCAACCGTGCGGTTGTGGGTGTGCGCGATCTGCTGGGTGTTCTGTGGCTGCGTAACCGCACGCGCCTGCCACGCTCGGTTCGTGAATGTTGAAACCGACACTCTGGTTACAAAACCTGCTGACACTGCTGGGCTGGCGGCACTCCGGGCTTAAAACCCCCATGCCGGGCCGCTGGCTGGCCATGCTCGGGCTTGTGGCCTTTGTGCTGTTCCTGCCCGGTCGCGCCAGTATTCCGCCCTTCGACAGGGACGAGCCGCGCTATATGCAGGCAACGGCCCAGATGCTTGAGAGCCACAATTTTGTGGATGTGCGCTTTCAGGACAATCCGCGCTACCTGCAACCAGCCGGTATTTACTGGCTGGAGGCCGCAGCCGTCAGCCTGGTCGGGCCGCAGTATGCCCATGCTGTGTGGCCGTATCGTATCCCCTCGCTTCTGGCCATGACGGCGGCGGTCGTGCTGACAGCCCTGATCGGCGGCCTGCTGTTTGGCCCGCAGGCAGGGCTTGGTGCCGGTATTCTACTGCTGGCCAGTGTGCTGGTGACAGCGGAAAACCGCATGGCCACCATTGATTCGTGCCTGCTGGTCAGTGTGCTGGTGGCGCAGCTTGCTCTGGTGCGCGCCCTGCTGGACAGGCAGGCAGGCCAGCCAACACCCACGGGCACGGCTGTGCTGTACTGGGTGGCCATAGGTTGTGGGCTTATGCTCAAGGGGCCGGTTATTCTTATTCCCTCGCTCGCAACTCCGCTCGCGCTTGCGGCGCTGGAACGGAACGCGAGCCTGTGGCGTAGAATGCGCCCCGGTTGGGGCTGGCTGGTGGCCGTGGCTGTGGCGCTGCCATGGTGTGTGGCTATTGGCGTTGTCAGCCATGGCGACTTTTTTCGCCGGGCCGTGGGGGTCAATTTTCTGGGCAAGGTGGCGTCTGGCCAGCAGGCGCATGGCTTGCCACCGGGCTACCACCTGCTTGTGTTTCTGCTGGCGTTCTGGCCGGGGTCGTATTTTGCAGCCAGTGTTCTGCCTCAGGTCTGGCGGGACAGACAGGCGCTGAGAGTGCGTTACCTGCTATGCTGGATTGTGCCGCATTGGGTGGTGTTTGAGGCCATTGCCACCAAGCTTCCGCATTATGTGCTGCCAGCGTACCCCGCCATTGCCATCCTGACCGCCGGACTGCTGGCACAGGGGGGTGAGGTCTGGCGCGGCGGGCCGCAGTCCCGCTGGGGGCGGGTACTGCTGGGCGTTTATGGTCTGGCATGGTGCTTGGTTGGCTGCTTTCTGGCCCTGGCTGGCCCGGTGCTGCTGTGGAAGCTTGAACACACGCTGTCGTTGCCAGCACTGGTGCTGGCCGCAGGTGTGCTGCCGCTGATCGGGCTGGCCATGTTGCAGATCTGGCGGGTGGAACTGCGCCGGGCAGTGCTGACCAGCGCTGCGGCGGCTGTTTTGCTGTATGTGGGCCTGTTTACTGTGGTGGTGCCTGCTCTGCGGACCATCTGGCTGGCTCCGCGTCTGGCCGAGCTGGTGCATGACAGGCAGCCCTGCGCGCAGACAGACGTGTATTCGGTATCGTTTTCTGAGCCCAGTCTGGTGTTTCTGCTGGGGGGGCGTGTGCGCCTGACGGGGGCGGCACAGGCCGCACAGGCCATGCGCGCCCATCCGACCTGCACGGTCGCACTGGTTGACCGGCGCGACCGGGCTGCCTTTATGGCCGCACTCGGGGCTGCACAGGGGCGGGTCACCAGCCGTGGCACTGTGAGCGGGCTTAACTATTCCAATGGCCGTGTGCTGGAAATCAGTCTTTACGCGCTGAACATCACACAGCCAGAAACCTCCGCCAGCCCCGTTGACGGACGTGTTGACAGCCAGCACCCCATGGAACAAGGCAGCCTGAGCCGCTGAGCCGCTGAGCCGCTGAGCCGCTGAGCCGCTGAGCCGCTGAGCCGCTGAGCCGCTGAGCCGCTGAGCCGCTGAGCCGCTGAGTGTGGGCGATATGCTCTGGATACAGGTCCAGCCCTTGTAAAACATGTCTGACGATATGGAGGGAAAGGGCCTGGCAGTTTTTTGGGGGCGCTTTGTTTCAACACGCGTCAAAGAGCATCGCCTTTTTGAAAAAAGGCGACACCCAAAAACTTTTATCCAGTGTTGGACACAAAAGAGCGGGGCATTACCCCGCCGGTTGTGGTTGGCGGGGTGCGACAAGCTGGAACAGTGGGCCTGTCAGCAGGGTGGACAGCACAGCCAGTACCATGAGCGAGGCAAAGGCGAAGTCCGACAGCATGCCCTGACCATGCAGGATGGTGGCGGCTACAATTTCCATCAGCCCTTTGCACTGCAACAGCGCCCCGATCGCCAGAGCCTGCCGCTTGCTCAGCCCCGGAGCAGGCGGGAAGACGTAGACTGAGGCCACCTTGGCAACAATGGAAATGGCAACAAGCGCCAGAGATGCCACAACCGAAGGCCATGTCAGCGCATCGCCATTAATGTGCAGACCACTGTGCCCGAAGAACAGGGGAGCCAACCACACAAGGCTGAATGCTCCCACGCGCTCTACCGGCAGGCGGCGGACCCAGCTTGGGGGCATAATGGCCCCGGCAAAATACGCTCCAATCAGCTCGTGCAGGCCCAGTTGCTCGCTCGCCCAGGCACCAACAGCCAGATAAGCAGGCACTGCTGCCCAGATCAGCCAGAGCGGGGGGTGCCGGAAATGGCGTGATGCCCAGGACCCGGCAAGGGCCAGCACGATGAGAGAGGCCAGAGCAACAAATTCCAGCCCGCTCCAGCCATGCAGGGCGCTGCTGCCTTTTTCCGCAAATTGCAGCGCGGCCAGCCCGATCCACAGGGCGGCATCATCCACAACCGCCAGTTTTAGCGCCAGTTGGCCCAAGGGGCGCTGGGTGCTGTCCAGTTCGCGCACAACACCGATCAGCACCGGCAGGGCGCTGACAGCCACGCACAGCCCGATAGAGGCCGCAGCCACCCAGGGGGTAGCATGGGGGGCCTGCCAGCCCGGCAGCGGCAGAAAGACCAGATAGGCCAGTGTGGTGCCGATCAGCAGCGGGCCGCCAAGGGCCACCGCCGCACCAGCCAGAAGCCTGCCAAGAGACGGGGCTGGCAGGGTATGGGGCGAACCATCCTCACCCGGGTGCTGCCACATTTCCAGCCCGGCGGTAAAAGCCAGCACCAGCACGGCAACCCAGCCAATGGTGTTGCCATAGGTGGAGGGTATTCCCGCAGCACCGACAGGGATATGCCATACGGCAATACTGATCCCGACAAGTATAGGAATGACAACAATGGGTATTGTTTTACCCAATATGCGCCATAATACCCATGGCAGGATCACAAACAGGGCCGTGTCTGCAACAAGATGGATGATATCCGCCATCCTTTCTCCTCTCCGCGTTAGATGATCGGTAGAGTAGTCGGGACGTATCCTGTTATGCAATTTTTATATTTAATTTATGATATTAATGTATTTGTTTTTCTACCATCACTCCTGCGCGATGGTGGGGTTTATGGGCAGGGCCTGCCGCCACTACCCTGCTGTATCCTGTAAAAAAACGCACGGTTATGCCGGGTGGGAGAGCAGGTAGGCTGTACGCCACAGGGCAAGGGCATAAAGGGCCAGACACCGCAGGGCAGCGTCATAAACCGGGATTTTGACTGTAAGGGGAATAACCACAGGGGAAACATGGTGCCCGCTGGCGGATTCGAACCACCGGCCCCATCATTACGAATGACGTGCTCTACCAACTGAGCTAAGCGGGCTTTCACCGTGTGTGGCAGGCTGCTTATCACGCTCCGCCACACCACGCAACTGCAAACCTGCCAAAAATGAGGCTATGGGTGCCGGAAGCTGGTTTGCGGCCTGTGTGGCAGTGGGGTCATTTTTGCAGTTACGTGGGGCTGACTTTCGCTTTATGATGGCCACTTGATGACGCTCTCGCAGATCATGGCCTTGTTCAGGCAAGCGCTGGTGCCAGGCCAGGATATGCCAGCTTCGGCGGAAGGGCATGTCCATGTGCTGAGTGGCGTTGTGGAATGCCCCTGCTGTGGCTGCTTCCAACGCCTGTCGGAACTTAAGCCCGGTACACAGGCCCGCTGCTGCCGGTGCGGGCAGGGGCTGGACAGGCGCAACCGCACATCCCCCATTGCAACACCGCTGGCTTTTTGCATCAGCTCGCTGGCGCTGTATCTGGCCATGCTGGCCTCGACATTGATGATGCTCGACCTCTACGGCAGGCAGCGCACGGTCAATATCCTGACCGGGCCGATGGAACTGCTGCACGAGGGCTGGGGCACCATTGCTGCTCTGGTGGCGGTTGTGACCATTCTCATGCCCGGTGTTGTCGTGGTCATGATGCTCATGATCCTGAGTGGCGCGCTCCGGCCCCGGCTACCCTTCTGGGTGCCGCATTTGCTCAAGTGGTACGAACTGCTGCGCCCCTGGTCCATGGTCGAGGTGTATATTCTGGGTGTTTTCGTGGCCTACACCAAGCTGGTGGACATGGCCTATGTGGAGGTCGGGACGGCGGTTTTCCTTGTGGCCGGGTTGATGCTGACCATGGCCGCCACCGACGCCACGCTGGATACCGAGCTGGTGTGGCGCAAGCGCCCGACCGACAGCACCTTCCGCAGGATGGATAACAGCCGCATTACCCTGACCTGCGAAAGCGTGCCCGCCCATGCCCACCTGCCTCCGTCGGACCATATGGCCTCATGCCTGTCCTGCGGCACCGTGCTGGAGTTCGGGCATGCCGTGTCGGACACGCAGGCGCTTGGCTACTGCCCCCGGTGCGGGCATGTCCTGCGCAGGCGCAAGGCCAACAGTCTGGCGCGCGTGCTGGCGCTGCTGGTGTCGGCTATTGTGTTTTATGTGCCTGCCAACCTCTTTCCGGTCATGACGGTCATTACGCTGGGGCGGGGCAGTGGGCACACCATTGTTGCCGGGGCCATAGAGTTGTGGAACGACGGCATGATCCCCCTTGCCCTGCTGGTGCTGTTTGCCTCGGTCACGGTGCCGGTGCTCAAGATTGCAGGGCTGCTGGGCATGGTGCTGAGCATCAAGGCGCATTCTGGCGCGTGGCTGCCCTTCCGGTCATGGCTGTTCAGGGTTATCGACATTATTGGCCGCTGGTCGATGATCGATGTCTTCATGGTGTCCATTCTGGTGGCCATGGTACGCTTTAGCAGTATGGCCACCATCCGTGCCAACGGGGGGGTTGTCTGTTTTGCCGCGGTGGTGGTGCTGACAATTTTTGCCGTGCATGTGTTTGACCCACGCCTGATGTGGGATGTCGCGGGCCGCAACGGCCCGCTGCGGGCGAAACGCCCGGAGGATGGCGCGGTACAACAGGGGGCGGTAGACCGCCCGCCTAACAGGGAGCCGGACAGGGCGTGAACGACGGGCACACTCACAAGCAGACTTCCCCCGACGGAGGGGATGGCACGCAGGACGCGCTGGTCAGGCGTATCCGTTTTTCCGTCATCTGGGTGATACCGCTTATTTCCGTGCTGATTGCGGGCTTTCTGGTCTGGCGCAGCTTTGTGGACAATGGGCCGAGTATTACCGTGATGTTTGACACGGCCGACGGGCTGACCAGCGGGCAGACGCAGGTCAAGAACAAGTCGGTCGTGCTGGGCACGGTCGAGGGCATGTCCCTGACCACCGACCTGCGGCATGTGCGTGTGCGTATCCGCATGAACAAGGGCACGGGCGGGATGCTGACCGACAAGGCCCGCTTCTGGGTGGTGCGGCCGCGCATTAACGGCGCCAGCATTACCGGGCTGGAAACCCTGATGTCGGGCGCATACATCGCCTTTGACCCCGGCTTGGGGGCCGACGGCCAGCCCGCAGGCCGCCCCTCGGACACATTTGTCGGGCTGGAAGCCCCGCCGGGCATGCGCTCCGACCAGCCCGGCCGCACCTTTACGCTGGTGGCCAGCAGCATTGGCTCCATCGGGCAGGGTGCGCCGGTTTTTTTCCGCGATGTCAACGTGGGGGAAGTGCTGGGCTACACCATGCCCCCCGGTGGGCGCGGCCCGGTGCTGATCCAGATTTTTGTGCAGCAGCCCTATGACCAGTATCTGACTGCGTCCTCGCGGTTCTGGAATGTTTCGGGCGTTAAGGTCGGCTTCGGGGCAGGGGGGCTGAAAGTGCAGCTTCAGTCGCTTCAGGCGCTGTTTTCTGGCGGGGTGGCGTTTGGCCTGCCCCCGCAGGACGACAAGGTCGAGGCGGCTCCGGCGGATTCGGTCTTTACCCTGTATGACACCCGTGAAGATGCGCAGAACGCAGGCTATCGCCAGCGGCTGCTGCTGGCCACGTATCTGACATCCTCCGTCAAGGGGCTTGCCCCTGGGGCCGAGGTGGACATGTTCGGCATCCAGGTTGGCAATGTGACCAGTGTGCGGCTGGACCTGACATCAACCCCCGGCCACCCACGGGTGCGGGTGGGTATGGAAGTGCAGCTTGAGCGTATTTTCCCATCCGGCACCATGCCGCGTGACAAGATGCTCGACCTGTTCCGTACGCTGGTGGGCAACGGTCTCCGCGCCTCGACCGACAGTGTGAGCATGCTGACGGGCGAGAGCATGATCTCGCTTAACTTCATCAAAAACCCCGGCTCAGCGACGACCAGCATGGAAGGCCCGACCCTTGTCATCCCGGGGCAGGCTGGCGGCATGAGTGGGATTATGGACAATGTGTCCACCCTGACAGCCCGCGTGGCGGCCATGCCGTTTGAGCAGATTGGTGTGAGTGCCAACAACCTGCTGACCCATCTGGATGGCACCCTGACCAGCCCGGATGTCAAACAGACACTGACCAGCCTGCGGCAGTCGATGCAGAACTTGCAGGCTCTGTCGCACGACCTGCGCAATGGCGTGGCTCCGCTGAGCAAGCGCCTGCCTGCCATGGCCGACCAGTTGGAGCAGACATTGACCAACGCCAACAAACTGCTGGCCAGCTACGGCGGCAACAGCGACTTCCACCGCAGTGTGGAGGCCATGGTGCTGCAACTTGGGCAGACAGCGCGGTCCTTGCGGTTTCTGTCTGATTTCCTGACCAACCATCCCTCCGCTCTGATATGGGGACGATAAGGGCCATGACACGTCGCACAACGGTATTTTCCGCCCATCAGCCTGCCGTGGCTGGCCCTGCACAGGGGGGGCTGACACGGCGCACCCTGCTGGCCGGGGGCAGCCTTGGCCTTATGGCGCTGGGGTTGGCGGGCTGCGCCGGGGGTGGCCCGGTCTATTACACGCTGGCCGTGGTACCGGGGGCAGTCGTGCCCCTGCCGCCCGGTGCTCCCACTGTTGTGGAAATACGCCAGCCTGGCATTGCCGGGGGGCTGAACCGCGACCGGATTGTGACAGCGGATGATGGATACCGGCTGAGTATTTCCAGCACCGGAGCATGGAGCGATTCTCTGGCCGAGCAGCTTGGCCGTGTGCTGGCCGGGGACCTGGCCCAGCGCCTGCCCAACGCTGGTGTGTTTGTTGAAAATGACGCTGTTTCCACAACGCCCCAGGCTATTGTGGAACTGTCAGTAACCCGCTTTTCCACCAACCCGCAGGGTTTTGTGGCCCTTGATGGCACGGTGCTGGTGCGCCGGGCCGGGCCGGCGGCGGCTACCCCGGTTATCCAGCGCGTAACGCTCCAGGGGGCACGGGCGGGCAATACGCTGGATATGGTGCGTGAACTCAGCACCCTTGTCGGGCGTCTGGCTGATCTGGTGGCCCGCAGCCTGTGTGCGTTGCCCCCCTTGCCAGACCCCGCACAGGGATAAAAAAAACGCCGCCGGGTCTAAAACCCCGGCGGCGTTTTTTGTCTCTGGGTGGCGGGCAAAAACCCGCCGTGATGGATCAGACCGTGGCGGAGTCGCTTTCGTTCTCATAGTCCACGAGGGGGATCGGGTATTCCCCTGTAAAGCAGGCGTCGCAGTAGCTTTTGGCGCAGCCGTCGCGGCTTTCATGCCCCATGGCGCGGTACAGCCCGTCGAGCGAGATAAACGCCAGACTGTCCACCCCGATCAGCTCCGCCATGGTTTTCAGGTCGTGCTGGGCAGCCAGCAGCTTGCTGCGTTCTGGCGTGTCGATCCCGTAAAAGCAGGAATACTCGGTCGGCGGGGAGGAAATACGCATATGCACCTCCTTGGCCCCTGCCGCGCGCACCATGTCCACGATCTTGCGTGATGTGGTGCCACGCACGATGGAGTCGTCCACCAGAATAACCCGCTTGCCGTCCAGAATGGGGCGGTTGGGGGAGTGTTTCATCTTCACGCCCAGATGGCGGATCTGGTCTGAAGGTTCGATGAAGGTGCGGCCCACGTAGTGGTTGCGGATAATCCCCAGTTCAAAGGGGATACCGCTGGCTTCGGCATAGCCAATGGCCGAGGGCACGCCGGAGTCTGGCACCGGCACCACCACATCAGCTTCCACACTGCTTTCATGCGCCAGTTCACGCCCGATTTCCTTGCGGACATTGTAAACCGGCAGCCCTTCCAGCACGGAATCGGGCCGGGCGAAGTAGATGTATTCAAACACGCAAAAACGCGGCTTGTTGGTGCCAAACGGCCGGAGGGAGCGAATACCGCTGTCATCAATAATGACCAGCTCGCCCGGTTCCACATCGCGCACAAACTCAGCGCCGATAATGTCCAGACCGCAGGTTTCCGACGCCAGCACCCAGGAGGCTTCACGCCCCTGTTCGGCAGGCAGGCGGCCCAGCACCAGCGGGCGCACGCCCATGGGGTCACGCACGCCGATCAGCGCATCCTGCGACAGCACAACAAGCGAATACGCCCCTGTGACACGCTTGAGCGCATCAATCAGCCTGTCTTCCACCGTGGCGTAGAGGGAAATGGCAATCAGGTGGACAAACACTTCCGAGTCCGTGGTGGACTGGAACAGGCAGCCACGGCGGATAAGCTCGCGCCGCAGAGTGTTGGCGTTGGTCAGGTTGCCGTTATGGGCCACACCCAGGCCGCCAAAAGCGAACTCGGCAAACAGGGGCTGCACGTTGCGCAGCAGTGTCGCACCCGAGGTGGCATAGCGGTTGTGGCCAATGGCGCGTGTGCCGTGCAACGTGGCCATGGTGCGCGGGTCACCAAAGACATCGCCCACAAGGCCCAGGCCCCGGTGGGAATGAAAGCGTTTGTCTTCAGGGTCAAAGCAGACAATGCCTGCGGCTTCCTGTCCACGGTGCTGCAGGGCATGCAGGCCCAGTGTGGTCAGTGCTGCGGCGTCACGCGCGTTCCAGATCCCAAAGACCGCGCATTCCTCATGCGGGTGGTCATCATCGCTGGAGACGGGTTCGGGCAGGGCCGTGCAGGCGTTGCCAGCAGGGCTGGTTACGCTGTCAGGCTGCAGTGCGGACAAAGGCGCGGACACGGGGGGGCGGGCGAACATGGCGGGACAGGGCCTCCCAAAAGGCTGGCAAGTGCCGTGGGGACATCAGAAGCTGGCGTCATGGCCTGTAGACAGTTTCCGCGCAACCCCTTTTAGGTCGAAATCCGGCAGATAGGAACGCAGGCCGCTTGCGCCAGACTGAATATATGGGGTTAGCCTGCTGTTGTTTTCCAGTGCCTGCAGGTCGATTGGCTGCAACAGCAGACTGGCCACGGTAAACAGGACCACCACCACCACCGCCCCGCGTGCCAGCCCGAAGGCACCACCCAGCAGGCGGTCTGGCCCGTCCAGCGGGGTGGCCCGCACCACGCGCACAAGCCCGGCCGAGGCCATGCCCCCCACCACAATCACCCCGATCAGGATTACCAGCACCGCCACAGCCTGCGCACCGAGGGGGGAGGCTACATACTGCCCCGTCCATTCTGCCATGGGGGTGTGAAAGCGCATGGCAGCCATAAAGGCCACGGTCCACAGGCACAGGCCCAGTGCCAGCCTGGTAAAGCCACGCCAGGCCCCATGGAGTGTGGAAAATGCCACAATCAGCAGGGATATGCCGTCTATTGCCGCCATATCAGCCCCTGCGTGCCCAGCCAGAAGCCTCTGGCACTGTGGTCAGGGAATTTTGCTGGTGGAAATGCGCCATGGCCGCGTGGCCCTGTTGTTGCGTTTGGAACTGTAGGGGGGGTGGTTAAGTCGGTGCAGCAGGTTGGACACCTCCAGCCTGCGTGTCAGCTCGGTCCAGACTTCGGCCGGGGGCAGGCCCTGCTGCGCCCAGATGTCCTCCAGCGCCAGCAGGAACAGAGCACTTTCCTCGGCAATGGCGGCATTCTGCCCCGCAATATAGGCGGCGGTGCAGTTCATGGCATGTTGCCCGGCCCGGCGGCTCAGGCGGGTAATATCGCGCCCTTCCGGCGGGGGTGCTGGTGTTGTGGCATCGGGGTGCTGGTGGTGCTGGTGGTGCTGTGGCCCTGGCCCGGTGGGGCCGCCTGTGTCCCCGGCTGGGGGCGGGGCGGAACCATGAGGGGGATGGACAGTCATCCCACCATCATGCGCGGTCTTGCCGGTCCAGGTCAATGTTGCGGTGTCAGATCGTAAAATACCGGGCATGCTTGTTCAGCACGACCAGGGCGGAGGTTGACTGCTCGGGGTGGAGCTGGTCGCCATCGGTCAGCGATACGCCAACCCGGTCGGCTTCCAGCAGTTTCAGGATCGGGGCCTGGTCTTCCAGCCGGGGGCAGGCCGGGTAGCCGAAGGAATAGCGCGACCCGCGATAGCCCTGCTGCAACAGTGTTTCCAGCTCCCGCGCATCTTCCCCCGCAAAGCCCAGTTCGGAGCGGATGCGCTTGTGGGTGTATTCGGCCATGGCTTCTGCCATTTCGACCGACAGGCCGTGCAGGTAGAGGTAGTCCTGGTAGCGGTTTTCCTCAAACCAGTCGCGCGCGATGTCAGAGGCTTTCTGCCCGACGGTTACAACCTGCAGGCCCACGACCCCACGCTCGGCCGCGCTGATGTCGGGCAGGAAGTCGGCAATACATTCCCCGTCCTCACGCGGCTGGCGGGGCAGGGTAAAGCGGGCGGCCTCGGTCGTGCCGTCGGTCTCAAACAGGATCAGGTCGTTGCCGTCGCCTGCGGCTTTCCAGTAGCCGTAGGACGCCCGGGGGCGCAGGATGCTGTCCTTGGCCGACAGGTCGAGCATGCGGCGCAGAATGGGCCGCAGTTCCTGCTTGGCCCAGACCAGGAAGTCATCCAGCGAGCGGCCCTGTTTGCGAAAGCCCCACTGGAACTGGTACAGCGCGCGCTCGTTCAGGAACGGCAGGACAGCCTCGGGCGTTGCCTCCAGCACACGCGGCCCCCAGAACGGAGGGGACAATGCGGGTTCGTCCGCGACCATCCGGGCACGGCGCGCACGGGCGGTTGCAGCGTCGATCGGGGCAAAGCCGCGGGTTTCGGCGGCTTCTGGCGCACGGGCGTTGCGGCGGGTGGCCTTGCCTTCGCGCCGTTTCTGGATGGCGCTCAGGTAGTCGTCAAACCGTGTGCTGGTAATCTGGTCCATCAGGGTCAGACCATCAAAGGCATCCCGCGCGTAGGCCACGCGCCCGGTGGGGGCGTAGGCGGTCACGCAGTCTTCCTCGACATAATTGCGGGTCAGGGCGGCACCCCCCAGCAGCACGGGGGTCTCCAGCCCCGCGCGGGCAATTTCCTCAAGGTTTTCACGCATGATCACGGTGGACTTCACCAGCAGGCCGGACATGCCGATGGCATCGGCGCGCTCGGTCCGTGCGGCCTCGATCATGTCCTGCACAGGCACCTTGATGCCCAGGTTGACCACCCGGTAGCCGTTGTTGGTCAGGATAATGTCTACAAGGTTTTTGCCGATGTCGTGCACATCGCCCTTGACGGTGGCCAGTACGATGGTGCCCCGGCTCTGCCCTTCGGCGCGTTCCATGTGGGGTTCCAGCCAGGCGACGGCGGCTTTCATGGTCTCGGCGGATTGCAGCACGAAGGGAAGCTGCATCTTGCCCGCGCCAAACAGTTCGCCCACCACCTTCATGCCGTCCAGCAGCACGGTGTTGATGATGTCGATGGGGGCCATGGTCTGCATGGCTTCCTCAAGGTCGGCTTCCAGCCCCTTGCGGTCCCCATCGACAATGCGGTCCTTCAGGCGTTCGGTCGCGGTTTCGGCGCGTTTGCGCGTGGCCGCCTGCGATGCCTTGCGGTCAGCGAACATGGCCAGCAGGGTCTGGAGCGGGTCATAGCCCTCGGCCCTGCGGTCGAAGATCAGGTCTTCCGCCACCTTGACTTCCTCGGGGGAGATCAGGTGCAGCGGGCGGATCTTGGACACATGCACAATGGCGGCTGTCATGCCTGCGCGCACGGCGTGGTCCAGATAGACCGAGTTCAGCACCGCGCGGGCGGCGGGGTTCAGCCCGAAGGAAATGTTGGACAGCCCCAGCACGATCTGGATATCGGGGAAGGCCTCGCGGATCAGGCGGATGCCCTCCAGCGTCCACAGGCCCAGCTTGCGGTCGTCCTCCGCGCCGGTAGCGATGGTAAAGGTCAGCGGATCAATCATCAGATCCGATTGGGGTAGGCCGTAGCGGTCGCAGGCAAATTCCACCAGACGGGTGGCAATGCGCAGCTTGTCTTCCGGCTTGCGGGCCATGCCTTCTTCATCAATGGTCAGGGCTACCATGGCCGCGCCAAAACGGCGGGCCAGGGTCATGCGGTCGGCGGCCGGGCCTTCTCCATCCTCAAAGTTGATGGAGTTGATGATGGGCTTGCCGCCATGCAGCTTCAGCGCGGCTTCGATGACCGGGGTTTCGGTCGAATCGATCACCAGCGGCGCATTGACGGAGGAGGTGAAGCGCTTGACCACCTCGTCCATTTCCGCGCGTTCGTCGCGGCCGACAAAGGCGGTGCAGATATCCAGCGCGTTCGAGCCTTCGCGCAGCTGGTCGCGGCCAAGGGCCACGCAGCCGTCCCAGTCGTGGCTTTCCTGCAGTTCGCGCCATTTTTTGGAGCCGTTGGCGTTGCAGCGTTCACCGATGGAGAAATAGGCGTTTTCCTGCCGCAGCGGTACCTGTGAATACAGGCTGGCGACAGAAGGCACCCAGACAGCGGTGCGCGGCACGGGGGCCGGGCGGTGGCGGCCTGAGGCCTCGGCCCGGCGGCGCAGCATGGCGTCCAGCGCGGCAATATGCGGGGTGGAGGTGCCACAGCACCCGCCGATCAGGTTGATGCCGTCTTCCTGGATAAAGCGCTCAACCCAGGTGGCCATGTCAGCCGGGCTCAGGGGATAATGGGTTTTGCCGTCCACCAGTTCGGGCAGGCCCGCGTTGGGCAGGACCGAGATCAGGCGCGGCCAGTTTTCCGACAGCCAGCGCACATGTTCGGACATTTCCTGCGGGCCTGTGGCGCAGTTCAGGCCGATCAGGTCGGCTTCCAGCGCGTGCACAACGGTTGCTGCGGCGGCAATGTCCGGACCGACCAGCAGTGTGCCGGTTGTTTCCACCGTGACCTGCACAAAAATGGGCATGGCAACGCCTGCCTCGGCCCGTGCGATCTTGACCCCGTTGACAGCCGCCTTGATCTGCAACGTGTCCTGGCAGGTTTCAATCAGGACAGCATCCACCCCGCCTTCAATCAGCCCGCGTGTCTGCTCGGCCAGGGCGGCTTCCAGCGTGTCGTAGTCGATGTTGCCCAGGGACGGCAGCTTGGTGCCCGGCCCGATGGAGCCCAGCACATAGCGGGCTCGGCCATCGGCAAAGCCATCGGCGGCCTCCCGCGCCAGAATGGCGGAGGCGCGGTTGATCTCCCGCGCGCGGTCCGTCAGCCCGAACTCCCCCAGCGTTATGGGGGAGGCCCCAAAGGTATTGGTTTCCACCATGTCCGCCCCGGCTTCGAAATAGCCGCGATGGATGTCACGGATCAGTTCGGGGCGTGACAGTGTCAGCACTTCGGTGCAGTTTTCCTGTCCCCAGTAATCACGCTGTATGTCCAGATCCAGCATCTGTATGCGTGAGCCCATCCCTCCATCACAGAGCAGGACCTGGTCACGCAGGGCATCAAGAAGCGGCAGACGAGAAGACATGGCGCAGAAAAACCACATAGTAGGGGAGGAAAAGCCCCGCCCGGAGCGGGCGGCAGCGGGGGATACCTTATTTCAGACCGTGGCCCCGCTGTCCACCAGTGCCGGGCCGCAGGGCGGGGCGGGGGCCGGGCGTTCTGGGCGTATTGTACTGGATATAGGGACCAGCGTGCCCGACAGCTCCACCCTGCGGCAGGCTGCGGCTGTTGTGTTTGCCGGGGTGGTGCCAACCCCAGACCAGCAGGCGGGCTGGGCTGCGGTGTGGCCATGGGCCAACCCTGCCGGGCCAGACGGGGCGGTGCATCCGGGCGGGTGTGTCTGCTGTGTGGGGCCGGGGGCCTGGGGCGGGTTGGACCGTTTTTTGCTGGTGCAGGCCCAAAATCAGGCGCGGGGCACAGGTGTTGCGTTCAGCCGTGTTGTGGTGGTCTGCCCGGCCCAGAGTGTTGAAAAATTACATAAAGCGTTGCAGGGCTCGGTTTTTTTATCGGTTTTTTACGTTTTTGGGTCATCAATACGAAAGGATGTTTCCTGAATATTTAACGAAATATCACCACTGCGGCAAAAACCACGGGCACCGCCACCGCCCCGCCGCAATGGCCCCGGACAGAAGGATCAGGCGTGGATAACAGGGATCATACGCCAGACCAGGGGGGGCCATCACCCAAGACCGCATCTGACCGGCCAGAGGGGGCTGCGGCCTCCATGCCCGGTTTTGCCCGCCTGAAAGCCGCTGCCGCTGCGGCCCGCTTCCATGGGCTTGACCCTGATTTGCAGGATTTTGTTGCCGACCCGACCGAGGCCGTGCCCTCCGCCGCCGCCCTTGCCCGCTGGCTGGACGACCAGGGGGCCGTGGCGCAGGGCATGGTGGTGCGCTGGCGGGCCTTGGTGCGTATGCGCGCAGCCCCCCCCATCGTGCTGCTGCTGCGTGACGGTGGGGCGGCGCTTATGGTCGGGGCCGACCCCGAGCGCGGCGTGGTCTGGCTGCGCGACCCGCTGGAGGACGACGCCGTAGCCCCCGTGCCGGTTGATGCCCTGCGGCTGGAACACCTCTGGGCGGGGGATATCCTGCTTGTCCGCCGCAGGCGTGACGAGACTGAGGCCGATGCCCCCATCACCATGCGCTGGCTTGCGCGGATGGTCCTGCGGGAAAAACATGCTCTGCGGGACATTGGCATTGCCTCCATGACCTTGAGCATGTTGCAGATCTTCCCGCCGCTGATTGTCATGCAGGTGATCGACCGGGTGGTGAATTACCGCTCCATGTCCACGCTGGTGTCCATTTCCGGGCTGATCATTATTTTCTCGTTCTACGAGGTGCTGCTCAGCTACGCCCGGCGCGAGTTGTCCATGGTGCTGACAACCCGGATCGATGCCCGGATCTCGCTCCATGTTTTCAGCCGCCTTCTGGCCTTGCCGCTGGAGTATTTTGAGCGCCAGCAGGCGGGCAATGTGCTGGGCCGTGTCATGGCCATTTACAAGGTGCGCGACTTTCTGACCGGGCGGTTGATGACAACCCTGCTCGACCTGTTCACGCTTGTTGTCATTCTGCCCTTCCTGTTTCTGCTCAGTCCCGCTCTGGCGTGGATGACACTGGCCGCGGCAGGCATGATCGGGCTTGTGGTGGTGGTGTCCATGGGGCCGGTGTCGCGGCTGATGGTGCGCCAGCTCAGCGCCGAGCGCGAACGCGGTGCCATGCTGTATGAAAGTGTGGCCGGGATCCGCACCATTAAAACCCTGGCGCTGGAACCTGTCCGCCGCCAGATGTGGGACGAGGCCACAGCCCGTGTCATCCGCTGGAAGCTCGATGTCGGCCGCCTGTCCAACTGGCCGCAGACACTGGCCATGCCGTTCGACCTGTTTATTACCCGCGGCATTATTCTGGTCGGGGCGTTCATGGCGCTGGAAAACCCGGCTTCGGTCGGGGTGGGGGCGCTGGTGGCCTTTATGATGCTGGGGGGCCGTGTTGCCGCCCCGCTGGTCGGCATGGCCCGCCTGCTTGATGACATGAACGAGGTTCTGGCCTCGTTGGGGGAGGCCGGGTCGGTGCTGAACCAGCCGACCGAAACCCGCGCCCTCACAACTGGCCTGCGGCCACGTATTATGGGCGGGCTGGTGTTTGAGGGCGTTACCTTCTCCTACCCCGGCGCATCCGCCCCGGCCTTGCGGGATGTCAGCTTCAGCGTGCCTGCGGGCACCATGCTGGGGCTTGTGGGGCGTAGCGGGTCGGGCAAATCCACCATCACACGGCTGTTGCAGGGGGTCAGCCGGTCCTACAGCGGCTACCTGCGGCTGGATGGCGTGGACCTGCGTGAAATCAATCTGACCCACTTGCGCCGCTCGCTCGGGGTGGTGTTGCAGGACAACTTCCTGTTTCGCGGCACCATCCGCGACAACATTACCGCCGGGCGACCGGGCCTGACGCTGGATGACGTGGTGCGCGCCGCCCGCCTGGCCGGGGCCGAGGAGTTTATAGAACGCCTGCCCGCAGGCTACGAAACCTTCATCGAGGAAGGCTCGACCAACATTTCAGGCGGGCAGCGCCAGCGGCTGGCCATTGCCCGCGCCGTCATAACCGACCCACGGGTGATGATCCTGGATGAAGCAACCTCCGCCCTCGACCCTGAGAGCGAGGCGGTGGTCAACGCCAATCTGGAGCGCATCAGCCAGGGGCGCACCATGGTCATTGTGTCGCACCGGCTGTCGTCCCTTGTGGGCTGTGATCTGATCTGCGTGATGGATCAGGGGCAGGTGGTCGATATTGCCCCCCATGCCGTGCTGCTGGAGCGCTGCGCCATCTACCGCACGTTGTGGCGGCAGCAGAACCGTCACATGTCCGACGGGCCAGAGTCCGGCCCGGCCAGCCTGCCTGTCAGCGGGGGCTAGGTCCATGCACATCGTCTATGCCGGGAGGGCCGCATGAGCGACGACCACGATCCCCCGCCCATGCCACCAGGCACAACCCCCTCCGGCCCGCCGGAGGATGACATGCTGGGCAGCCCCCCACTGCCCCGCGCGGGGGACGACCTGCACGCCCCGCCGGACATGCCGCTGGCGCTATTGGCCTTCCATTCCCCCACCACAGCTCTGGTCAACCTGCCGCCCATGGCATCGGCCCGGCATATTGTGTGGCTTGTGGGCGGGCTTATGGCGTTTTCGGTCGTGGGGATGACCGTTTTCCCCCTCAGCCGGGTGGTCACAACACAGGGCCGCATTGTCTCGCGCGAGCCTGCTCTGGTGGTGCAGTCGCTCGATACCGCCATTATCCGCTCCATTGATGTGCAACCCGGTGATGTGGTGCACAGGGGCGATGTACTGGCCCATCTGGACCCCACACAGGCCGGGGCGGATACCGATAACCTGAAAACCCAGTGCGACCAGTATCAGGCCGAGGTCAACCGTCTGGAGGCCGAGGCGCAGGGCCGCATTTACGCGGCAGACCCCGCAAATACCCAGAGCCTTCCGCAGGTGCAGGCGTTTATCCGCCGTGTGGCCGAGGACCGGGCCAGACTGAGCGAGTATGACAACAAGATCGCAAGCCTGCGGAGCGAGCTGCAAGGTTACGGGGCCAGCGCGGCCATGTATGCCGCGCGTGTGCGTGTCATGTCCGACGTGCTGGGCATGCGCCAGAAGTTGCAGCGCGAGCAGGTGGGCAGCCGCCTGTCCACTCTGGCGGCCCGGAATGACCTGATGGAGGTTGAGCGCACACAGGTGGCCTCCCGCCAGCAGGCCGCCGCCACCCAGGGCAAGCTGGAGGCTGAAACGCAGGGCAGGGAGAGCTATCTGCAAAACCACAAGGCCGAAATCTACCGTGACCTTGTGCTGGCCGAGCACAGGCTGTCCGAGGCCCAGGGTGAATACTCCAAGGCCCGCCTGCACCACGACATGGTGCTGCTGCACGCGGCGGAGGATGCGGTGGTGCTCAACATCGGCAAGGTGTCGCCCGGCGCGGTCGTCACCCCGGCCCAGACCATCATGACCCTGGTGCCTCTGGGCAAGGGGCTGGAGATCGAAACCGTGATGTCGGGGCGTGATGCCGGGTTTGTCAGGCTGGGGGACAAGGCGCTTATCAAGTTCATCAGCTTTCCCTACCAGCAGTATGGCGGGGCCGAGGCCACGGTGCGGACCATCAGTGCGGATTCCTTCGTGCCTGGCGGGGCGGGTGGCCCCACGGCGGATATGACCCCCGACAACGTGGGCACCGCCTATTACCGCGTCCGTCTGGGTATTACCCGCTACACCCTGCGCGGGGTGCCCTCCTTCTTCCAGCCGCAGCCGGGCATGCCTGTGACGGCGGATATCCACGTGGGGGAACGTACGATCATGCAGTATCTGCTCAACACCGTGGTGCCGCTGGTCGGCACTGGCATGCGCGAGCCCTAGGGCCGTGGGGGGGCTGGGCCAGTGGCTGTCGGCTACGCGTCTTTCTGCTCTGGGGCAGGGTACTGGTCAGTCACGCCTGTCGCGCAGGCTCGCGCGTATCCATGCCACCGCGCAGCATGACCCCTACGCAGCGTTTGCCGCGAGTGTAGAGCTGGCCCGCGCGGGTGAGGCCGAGGGCCAGCATCTGGTTGGTCAGGCGTATCTTGCGGGCAAGGGTGTGCCGCCAGACCTGACCGAGGGTGTGCGCTGGACCCGCCGCGCGGCGGAGGGAGGGTGTCGTGCGGCCATGATCACTCTGGCCGTGCTGTGCCTGCGCGGCATGCCCGATACCGTGGCGGAGGGGGCAGGCCCGCAGGTATTTGGCACAACCCCGCAGCCCGGCCCACCCGACCATGCCCGCGCCGCCCATTGGGCGGGGGAGGCCGCCGCCCTGGGTGATGCCGAGGCTCAGGCTCTGTACGGCTATGTTCTGTCCACAGCCCCGGCCCCTTTGCGTGATGGTACTCAGGCGCGGGAATGGTACGCCCGGGCGGCACAGGCCGGGTGCGCGCGCGGGCACCTTGGCATGGCTCTGGTCATGCTGGAGCAGGCGCAGACGCCGCAGGACTGGGCGGCAGCCGCCCAAAGCCTGCATGTGGCGGCCAGCGCCGGGCTGGGAACGGCGCTGTATCTGCTTGGGCAGTTGTATGAGCGCGGGACCGGTGTTGCCTGCGACATCGGGCGTGCCATCGGGTATTTTGCCGCCGCGGCGGAAAGAAACGTGCGCGAGGCTCAGGCCCGCTACGGTATGGCGCTGCTCAGTGGTTACGGCGTTGCGGCTGACCCGGCCCGGGGGCAGACATGGCTGCGCCGCGCGGCCTTGGCGGGTGATGCTGAAGCCGCCGCCGTCTTGGGTGACCTGTGCGGGCGTGGGCTGGATATGGCCCCCAATTATGCCGAGGCCGTGGCTTGGTACCGTCTGGCGTCCGGCCTTGGGCATGCCGCTGCCAGCCGCACATTGGGGCGCATCTATCTGGCGGGTGTGGGTGTGCCTGCTGACAGGGCAGAGGCAGGTCACTGGTTTGGTGTAGCCGCCCGGCAGGGTGATACGGTGGCCGCGGCCGAACTGGGGGCGCTGCTGGTAGCCGGGGTGGTGCCGCGTGAGGAAGGCGGCGGCCTGATGGATGTTTTTCGCAAGGCGGCGCAGGGGCAGGACATGCTGGCCATGTTCAACCTTGGGGTGGGGCTGGCCCATGGGCTGGAGGGAGACCAGAACATACAGGCCGCAACCCATTGGCTGAAAACAGCGGCCAGCAAGGTTGTCAACGCCCAGTACTGGTATGGCCGCATGGTGCTGACAGGCTGCGGCATGCCCGCCAACCCGGAGCAGGGCCGCGCCTGGATTGCTCTGGCTGCCGGGGCAGGCATGGTTGAGGCCATGGTGGAGTATGCCCACCTGCTTGTGGCGGGTGTGGGTGGGCCGCGCCATCACCCGCAGGCGCTGGCATTATACAGGCGCGCGGCGGAGGAAGGATCGGTCGCGGCCATGTTTTCCGTCGGGGCCATGCTGGGGGGTGGCCACGCGGTGGAAGAGGATAGACCCGCCGCACGGAGCTGGTTTGACCGTGCCGCCCAGCAGGGCCATGCGCTGGCGCAGCTTATGCTGGCCCGCTATCTGGCCCAGGGTCTGGGGGGCGGGGTCGATCTGGCAGGGGCGCGGCAGTGGTATCAGCAGGCCAGCGCGCAGGGTGTGGGCGAGGCCAGCGCCGAACTGGCACAGCTTGGCAGCGTATAGGCCATGGGGGCGTCCGCTGTGGGCGGGCGTGTGCGCACCGCATTTCTAACCCCGAGGGAACATAGGGTATTGGCCCGGCGGGCCAGCACACAGGCCCAGCATGCATTTGCCCAGGGGCTGGCTGCGTGGGAGCAGGGCCACGCAGCTCTGGCGTGGGACTGGCTGGAGCGCGCGGCCCGCCTTGCACCAGAGAGCGCACAGGTGTTGTTCCCCCTTGCCATGGCACAGCAGGCTGTGGGCCTGCCAGACCGCGCCATAACCACACTGCAAACCTTGCTGGCCCGCTATGATGTGCGCGAGGGCTGGCTGCTTCTGGCCTCCCTGTGTCTGGCGCAGGACAGGGCGCAGGGAGGGGGCGGCCCCTTGCTGCGCCGTGCGGTAGCGGCCGTGGGGCACCTGCTGTCGTCCTATGCCTGTCGGGCTGATAGCGCGGCCCTTGCAGCAGCGGTTGCCCAGGCAGCGGGGCTTGGCCCCTGGTGTGGGCTGCTGCCCTCGGGCCAGCTTGTAATGGGCGGGGGCGTGCTGGCTCCTGTCCTGCGGGTGGGGGGGCGTTCAGTTCCTGCGTTGGCGCAGGGCGGGGCGTGGTTCTGGCCGGGTATGGGGGAGGGGCTTCATGCCGCAGCACCCCCCCGGCATGGTGCGGTGTGGTCGCAGGGGCAGGCGGTTTTTCCGCCCTCTGGCCTGTTTCCAGCCCGTATGAGCCAGTGCGAGGGTCTGGTCTGGCGCACACGTCACGGGCTACGGGGCTGGGCCTGGTTTCCGTATGATCCAGCCCGCCTGCCAGTGCTGCGGGTGTTGGATGCCCAGAGTGGGGTGCTCTTGCAAAGCTGCACGGCAACGGCGGTGTACAGCAGGGGGGCGGTGGACAGACCTCTGGCCTGCTACCGGGGTTTTGCTGTGTCCTGCACGGGTTTACAGGCGCGACAGATCCGTGTTGTCGGCCCGGGTGGCCGCGACCTTGCGGGTAGCCCACTGCGTCTTGAGCCTCTCCCTTTGTTAAAGGGGGTTACAGCACACCACCCGACACCTGCGGATGGCCCCCACCAACAAGGTGGGGAAGGCGCGGCGATCCCTGGGACAAAAGCGTCGGCTGGCTCTTCTAAGGAGGCCGTGCCACTGGTGCCCACTGGCGCAGTATGTTCCTGCCAGCAGGATGGAGAGGTTGCGGCTGGAGACAGAGCAGCGGGAGCTTCCTCTCAGGGAACTGGGCCGCCGGTGCCCGCCGGTGCAGCGTGTTTCAACCCGCAGGGTGGAGAGGCTACGAGTGTAGCGCAATTGGTCGAGGGGTATTCTGGGGCATCGTCCCGGCCCTGGACGCCTCCAGAAGCCACGCCCCCACCGCAGGATGTACCTGCTACTGCCCCTCTGGCGGTGGTTGTGCCGGTTTATGCGGGCTATGCTCCCACTCTGGCCTGTCTGTCAGCCCTGCGGGATACGCTGGCAGATGTGCCGGAGGGCGTGCGCGTGGTGGTGGTGGATGATGCCATGCCTGACAGGCGTCTGGCGCGGGCGGTGGCGCGGCTGTGCGCGCAGGCCGGGTTTACCCTGCTGCACCACAGCGCCAATACGGGCTTTCCGGCGGCGGTCAACACCGGACTGCGGTTTCTGGCCGGGCATGATGTGATTGTTCTGAACGCGGATACGCTGGTGGCCGGGCCATGGGTGCAGGAACTGCGCAAGGTTGCTTACGCCACAGCGGATACCGGCACGGTCACGCCACTGTCGAATGCTGCGGGCATTGTGTCTTACCCCACACCAACCAGCCCTGCCCCCATGCCTGACAGCCCTGCCGTGGCCCGGCTGATGCAGGTGGCGCAGGCGGCCAATGCGGGCTGTGCTGTGGACCTGCCCTCGGCCTGTGGGTTTTGCATGTTCCTGCGCCACGATTGCCTGGCTGCAACAGGGCTATTGCGCGAGGATGTGTTTGCCAAAGGCTATGGTGAAGAAAACGATTTTTCTCAAAGAGCCAGTGCCGCCGGGTGGCGGCATGTCGCGGCAGTGGGGGCATTTGTCGCCCATGTGGGTGGGGTGTCCTTTGGCACGGCGGGGGATGTGCTGTGCCAGCATAACCAGAGTGTGCTGGCATACCTCCACCCTGGTTATCAGGCCCATGTTGCCCGCTGGATGGCGGCCGACCCGCTGCATGCGGCCCGCAGGCGGATGGATATTGTGCGCTTTTGCGCTGACAGGCTCGCTGGTCGCCCCCCTCGCGCTGTGCTGTTGCTGACGCATGATACCGGGGGTGGTGTGGCGCGTGTTGTTGCCCGCCGGGTGGCCTATTGGCGCGGGCAGGGTGTGCGGCCACTGGTGTTGCGCGCTACCGCACATGGCAGCGTGCTGGGGGAGGAGGCAACGCAAACGGCCTACCCCAACCTGCGTTTTTCTGGTGCTGCTGACATGCGCCTGCTTGAGCGCCTGCTCCGGGCGGAGGGTGTGTGCCATGTGGAGGTGCATTACCCCGAGGGTCATCCCCCCGCAGTTATCAACCTGCCAGCGCGGCTTGACTGCCCGTATGATGTGTATGTGCATGACCATCTCTGGCTATGCCAGCGTGTGACCCTGCTGGGAGCGGACGGGCATTATTGTGGGGAACCGGGGCCACAGGCCTGCGGCCCCTGTCTGGAGCGTCTTGGGCGCAGGGTTGCGGGGCGTCAGGCGGTTGGTACGTATCTGCGTCGGTCCTGGGCGGTGCTGGCACATGCCCGGCGGGTGGTTGTTCCCTGTCCGGAGGGAGCCGCCCGGCTACGCCGTCACTGGCAGGCTTACCAGCCTGGGGGCGGAGCATTCCCCTTGCGGATACACATACGTGCTTTTGAAAATGATCGTCTGATCAAAAAGAATTTTCAGAGACTTCAAAAAATAAAGCCCGCAATGGCAACCGTGCCGGGGCGTGGCGTTCTGGCGGGCGGTCGTGGCCGGGTGCGGGTGTGTGTGGTCGGGGCCATAGGGCCGGATAAAGGGTATGATCGTGTTCTGGCCGCAGCGCAGGACGCCGCACGGCGGGACCTGCCGCTGGAGTTCGTGCTGGTGGGCCACACTCCGGATGATGAAACATTGATGCAGACAGGGCGTGTTTACGTGACCGGGCCTTTTGCAGCGTCTGAGGGGCAGGCCCTTGTGCGGGCCATGCAGGCTGATATTGGCCTGCTGCCCTCGGTCTGGCCCGAGACATGGTGCTTTGCCTTGGGAGATATGTGGCGGGCGGGCCTGCGGGTTGTGGCGTTTGACCTTGGTGCGCCAGCATGGCGGATCCGTGCGACAGGGCTTGGTGACGTGCTGCCGCTGACGGCTGGCGCTGAAGAGCTTAACAATATGTTGGTAAGTTCTGCTTTTATTAAGAAATAAAAGGCGTTTACAGAGTATTTAATGGGCAACTGTTTACCTTCATTTCGACTTTCTATGTTCTACAGGAAGAATGTCGCCCGATATGATGGAAAGCAGACCCTATGTCCCCAACAGCCCAGCAGCGCATTACAGACTTGCAGGTTTCAGGCTATCTGATGACCCTGCACAACGGTCTGTTCTGTATCATGCAGGCGTCGGAACAGCAGCGGGTGGATGCATCCGGCCTGCCGGGGGTGCGTGTTGCCCTTGCCCCGCGCACGGCCGCCGGTGCTGCGGATATTCTCAGTTTTGACCCCGGCGGCTGGCTGGACGGTGCCGATGGGGCCGCTCTGGTGCGGGTGTGTCAGGGGCCAGTGCAGTTGATGGTCACGTTGTATCAGGCCCCCGGTGGCACGGGGGAAATGCCCCGCCTGAGGGTCATCCGCCTGGGGGAGGACACCCCGGCAGCACCCCCCGCAGCTCTGGCTCCGCCCCCCCTGCCAGCCGCCCGGGTGGGCGACAGGGTGGCAGAGGGTGCGGGTGTTCAGGTGGATGTGAGTGCTCATATCCAGTGCGTGGGGGATGTTGTGGCGGGTGCGGGCCAGTGGGTGGGCACGCCGGGGAGTCAGGCCTGGATCGAAGGGTTTGGCATTGCGCCACAGGCCGGGCTGTCGGGGGATGATATTGAATATCAGGCCGTGCTGGGCAAAGGCTGGCAGTCTCCCTGGGTTGATGGGGGGGAGTATTGTGGCAGTCGCGGCATGGCCCTGCCGGTGCTGGGCCTGTGTGTGCGCCTGAAAGGGCAGGCTGCTCAGGCATGGACCTGCCGGGTGAGTGCCAGCTTTATGGATGGCACGCGCCTTGGCCCGGTTGAGGGCGGGCAGGTGCTGGAAGCCGAAAGCCTTGCCCCGCTGGAGGCGTTCCGTGTGGAGTTTCTGCCCGTGGTTGCCCCAACTCCGGCGCTGCCGCCCCCAGTTGAGGGGCAGGCCGATGGGCAGGCCGTGCCGCCGCGTGGTAAAAAGACATCCCGCCGCACGGGGGCTGCCCGTGGTCGCCCCCGTGCGGCCCCGGCGCTGCCTGCCAGTGCCGCGCAGGATCTGGCCCTGCTGCTGGACGACAAAGCTGTAGCCCCCCAAAAAACCACGGCCTCGAGCAAGCCGGTCAGGCGGGCGCGGGCAACCCCTCCAACCCCGTCAGCCAGTACGCCGCGTGCCCGTGCGGGACGGGGCCGCAAACCTGCTGGCTGACAGCGTGGGGTAGGCATATCGGTTTTTTCATAGCGTGGGCCATCCGGTTTGTGGATGGACGGAAATTTGAAATATCTTTTTATACACCAGCATTTTCCCGGTCAGTATCTCCATATTGTAAGACATCTTGTGCGCGCTGGCGGGAATGAGATCGTTTTTATCAGCGAGGATAATCCCAATGTCGTGCAGGGTGTGCGGCGTGTCATTTACCGTATTCCGCATTGTGCGTTTGACGGTGGGCATATGGCCACGCGCGATCTTGACCATGGCATGGTGCGTGCGGCCGAGGTTGAGCGGACGGCCCGTACCATCCGCCGTCTGGGTTTTGAGCCTGATATTATTATCGGCCACCATGGGTGGGGAGAACTCCTGAATATTCAGGACGTTTTTCCAGATGTTCCTGTCCTTGGGTATTTTGAATTTTTCTATCACAGCACACCGGGGTTTGACGCTCATTTTGACCCTGAGTTCCCCCTGCGGCAGGAGCTCTCGCCCCTGATCCGGGCCAAAAACGCCATCAACCTGCTGGCTCTGGCGGCTCCCGGCCATGGGCAGACCCCCACGCTGTTTCAGAAAAACACGTATCCTGCCTGCTTTACCGATAAAATTTCAGTCCTGCGGGAAGGGGTGGACCTGGACCAGTGCCGCCCCGACCCTGCGGCTGCGGGCCGGGTGTTCCGGCTGGGGGATATCCACATTACGCCGGGGCAGAAGCTTGTGACCTATGTGGCGCGGGACCTGGAGCCTTATCGGGGTTTTCATGTGTTCATGCGCGCACTGGTGCCGCTGCTGGCCGAGCGGGCAGATATTCAGGTTGTGCTGGTGGGGGGCGACAGTGTCAGCTACGGCGCAGCACTGGCCGCAGGCACATGGCGGCAGGCCATGCTGGCCGAGCTGGAGGGCAAGCTGGACCTGTCGCGCATCCATTTTGCAGGCAAGGTAGCGTATGAGGATTTTGTGCGCCTGCTCCAGCGCTCTGATGTGCATGTGTATCTGACCTATCCGTTTGTGGCGTCCTGGTCCTTGCGGGAGGCCATGGCCATGGGCTGCGCCATTGTGGGCAGTGCGACCGCCCCGGTGGAGGAGTTTCTGACCAACGGACGCACGGCGCGGCTTGTGCCATTTCTGGACCCGCAGGCCATTGCGCGGGGGGTGTTGGAACTGCTGTCCAACACGCGGCTGGCTACCCGCCTGCGCCGTGCGGTGCGCGCCCAGGCAGAGAGTAGACTGTGCCTGCATGCCTATCTGGCGGAGTATGAAGCCCTGATCACCCAGCTTGTCGGGGCCAGAGCCGCCCCTGCCGCGCGGCCTGCCCGCCTGCGGGCGGCACCCCGACGGCGCGTGCTGTCCTGACACCTGCGTGCTAGGGTCACTGCTCCGTCCGCACACTCTGTATCAGGGCCGTCTTTTAGCCACCCCACGCGCGCTGGCATTGACGTGCCATACGGGAAGTGAAAGATGACGGGCAAAGACAGCCCGCTCCGGCCGCCGTCTGGGCCGGGGGTGTGCCGCCAGCCGGGCTGGTGGTCAGGGTGGTCTTAACTTCTCCAGCCAGCAGACTATGGAGGCCTTGCGTGTTTGACGGCCATCTTTCCTCCTTTTCGGGTCGGGCGCGGGCATGGACAGACAGCCTGTTTGTGGACCATGCGATTTTCCGCCTGATCTGGACCAATTTCCATGCTGTCATCCCCGGCAAGGTCTATCGCTGTAACCACCCGACTCCGGCCCGCCTGCGCCGTGCGGCGCGGGTGTTGGGGTTACGCACATTGGTGAACCTGCGGGGCCACAGGCGCTGCGGGTCGGATGCCCTGTCACGCCAGGCGGCCGAACAGGCCGGGCTTGTGCATGTGGATATGGCGTTTGAAAGCCGTGGCGCCCCCCACCGGGACCGTATTTTGCGGTTTGCCGGACTTTATCAGGACATGGCGTTTCCCATGCTCATGCACTGCAAGTCGGGGGCCGACAGGGCGGGGCTGGCATCGGCACTTGTTGTCATGTTTGAGGGTGGTAACACCCGGCAGGCCCTACAGCAGTTGTCCTGGCGGTATGGGCATTTCAATACATCGCGCACCGGTATTCTGGACGCGTTTTTCCTGCGTTATCAGGCCGAGGCGGAAGGGCGGCTGCCTTTTCTGCGCTGGGTGGAAACGGAGTATGATGAAGTCCGCCTGAAGCAGGATTTTGTGGCTGGCAAACTGGCGTCCTTCATGACCGATCAGGTGTTGCGGCGGGAGTAAGGACGGATATGAGCGCGCCTAACAGGCCTGCGGGCGGCCCGCCCACAGTGCCCCTGCTGCCGTTGTGTATTGCCATTGGGTCGTGGGCCAGTGCGTACCCGCTGATCAGGCTTGCCCTAGTTTATCTGTCCCCCGTACCGCTTGCGGCTGTGCGCTATGCGGTGGCGGCGCTGTTTTTGGTGCCCTGGCTTGTAGCCACACGTGCTGCCCTGCCCAAGGGGGCGGATATTCCGCGCTTTCTGCTGTGCGGCGGGGTGGGTATTGCGCTGTACAACTTCCTGCTGAACACGGGTGAACGTACGGTGTCCGCCGGGGCGGCCAGCCTGTTGATCAACATTGCGCCGTTTCTGGCCGCTATTGTTGCAGTGCTGTTCATGGGGGAGAGCCTGACCCTGCTGGGCTGGGTTGGCTCTGTCATCAGCTTTGCCGGGGTGGTGCTGATCGGCAGCGGCCAGCCGGGTGGGTTTTCCTTTGGGTCGGGGGCAACCTATGTGCTGGGTGGAGCGGTCTGCTCGGCGGTGTATTACTTGCTGCAAAAACCGCTGATCCTGCGCTACGGCGCGTTGCCCACAACTGCGTGGAACCTGCTGGCTGGCGCACTGGTGCTGCTGCCGTGGCTGCCACAGGGCATGGGGCAGTTGCACGGGCAGGGCGCTTATCCGTGGGTTTTGGTGGCTATTCTCAGCCTTGTGCCCGCCATTGCAGGGTATGCCGCCTGGGCCAAGGTGGTGGGGCGTGTGGGGGTTGCGGCCTCGTCAGGCTTTTTATACCTGCTGGCCCCGACAACACTGGTGCTGGCGTTTTTTATGACGGCGGAAGTGCCCAGCCTGACAACGCTGCTTGGTGGTGCGGTGGTGATGGGTGGTGTGGCGCTGATGCAGCTTTATGGCCGCCCCAGCCCCACACCTTTGCCCCTGCCAGACGGCGAGGGCTAATAAAAAACCGCCGGAAACCCAAGGGCTCCCGGCGGCTGTGGCCTGCACCGTATGTGGTGGCAGGTCAGATCGGCACAGTTCTTTCCAGCGTGGCGCTGATGGCTGTCAGACCCGGCAGAACCTTGCCTTCCAGCCATTCCAGAAACGCCCCGCCTGCGGTCGAGACATAGGTCATGTCATGCAGCACGCCTGCGTGGCGCAGGGCGGCGACAGTGTCCCCCCCACCGGCAATGGTCTTGAGCGTGCCAGCCTTGGTCAGGCGTGCGGCTTCCTGGGCGACGGTGTTTGTACCGTTGTCAAAAGGCGGCAGTTCAAACACACCCAGCGGGCCGTTCCAGACCAGGGTTTTCAGCCCCGCCAGCTTGCTGTTCAGCAGTGCGACGGTTTCCGGCCCGGCATCCAGCGCCATCCAGCCATCGGGAATGGCCGTAACGGGCACAACCTGTGTCGGGGCACCGGCAATCAGTTCTTCCGCGATCACAACGTCAATGGGCAGCACCAGGTCGCAGTTGCGCGACTTGGCCAGGTCCATGATCTTGCGGGCGGTGTCGAACATTTCCTCTTCTTTAAGAGACTTGCCGACCGAAAGCCCCTGCGCTGCCAGGAAGGTGTTGGCCATGGCACCGCCAATGGCCAGCACGTTCACCTTGGCCAGCATGTTCTCCAGCAGTTCGAGCTTGGTGGAGATCTTGGCGCCACCCACAATGGCCCCAACGGGGCGCTCGGGGTTTTCCAGCGCTGCGAACAGGGCCTGGAGTTCGGCTTCCATCAGGCGGCCACCGAAGGAGGGCAGATGCCCCGCAACCCCGGCGGTGGAGGCATGGGCGCGGTGCGCGGCCGAGAACGCGTCGTTCACGTACACATCACCCAGACGTGCCAGGGCGGAGGACATGTCCTGGCAGTTTGTTTCCTCACCGGGCTGGAAACGCGTGTTTTCCAGCAGCAGCACTTCGCCATCCTTCAGGGTCCGGGTTGCGGCCTCGGCTTCCTCGCCCACGCAGTCGTGCACGAAGTTGACCGGGCGGCCCAGCGCTGTGGCCAGTGCCGCGGCAATGGGCTGTAGCGACATGTCGGGCACAACCTTGCCCTTGGGGCGGTCAAAATGGCTGAGCAGGACCACACGGCCCCCCTTGTCAGCCAGTTCGCGGATTGTGGGTACAATCCGCTCGATCCGCGTCTGGTCACCGACCTGCCCGTCCTTCATGGGCACGTTCAGGTCCACACGGACCAGAACGCGCTTGCCCTTGGGGTCGAGCGTGTCGAGCGTTGCAAAAGGCAGGGTGTTGGCCATTACAGCGCTCCGAACAGGGCAGCCGTGTCAGACATACGGTTGGAGAAGCCCCATTCGTTGTCATACCAGGAGCACACGCGCACCAGCTTGCCGCCATCGACCAGCGCGGTCTGGGTGGCGTCGAAGGTGGAGGAGGCAATGGCGTGGTTGAAGTCGGAGCTGACCAGCGGGGCATCGCAATAGGCCAGAGCGTTCTTCATGGTGCCTGCGTCAACCACGGCCTTGATGGCGTCGTTCACTTCGGCAACGCTGCCGGGGATGGTGCGGGGCACGAAGTCGAGCGACACAACCGACACATTGGCCGTGGGCACACGAATGGCCGTGCCATCCAGCTTGCCTTTAAGCTGCGGCAGCACCAGGCCAACCGCACGGGCCGCACCGGTGGAGGTCGGGATCATGTTCAGCCCGGCGGCGCGGGCGCGGCGCAGGTCCTTGTGCAGGGTGTCCACGGTGCGCTGGTCACCGGTGTAGGAATGGATGGTCACCATGTAGCCGCGTTCGATGCCGAACGTGTCTTCCAGCACCTTGGCAATCGGGGCCAGGCAGTTGGTGGTGCACGATGCGTTGGAAATGACCGTCATGTCCGATGTCAGGACGGATTCGTTCACGCCGTACACAATGGTTGCATCAACATCGGTCGCGGGGGCGGACACAATGACCTTGCGCGCGCCAGCGGCCAGCAGCAGGGCGGCCTTGTCGCGGGAGGTGAACAGGCCCGTGCATTCCATGGCCACGTCAATGCCCTGGAAAGGCACCTTGGAGGGGTCACGCTCGGCGGAAACCGTGATCGGGTCCCAGGTGCGGCCATTGGCGGAAATGATCAGCTTGTTGCCTTCAACGCGCACATCGGCGGGCAGACGACCATGGATGCTGTCGTAGCTGAGCAGATGGGCGTTGTCTTCCACGCTGCCCAGGTCGTTAATGGCCACCGGCACGACATCCGTCCGCCCGCTTTCGATAATGCCACGCAGAACAAGGCGGCCGATGCGTCCGAAGCCGTTAATCGCGATTTTGACTGCCATGGTGTCTCTTCTCCGTTCCGTGATTTTCTTATTGCTTGCAGATGGGTCCCGCCCTTGGGGTCAGGTCAGAACCGGCGCATGCACGGGTATTGCCTCATTGCCGCCGGACGCGGCAAGGTGGTTTATAACCCTGCTACAGATTGCCCCGGTCGTAATGCCAAAGCGTTCATACACCGCGCTGGCGGGGGCGGAAACGCCAAAATCATCCATGCCGATGAAAATTCCGTTGGGTCCAAGCCAGCGTTCCCACCCAAAACCGCTGGCGGCTTCAATCCCCACCCGCAGCCCGGTTTCGCCCAGTACAGCGGTGCGGTAGGCCTCGGGCTGGGTGGCAAAAACCTCCCAGCAGGGCAGGGCCGCCACGGCGGTGCGGATGCCTGTTTCCTCCAGTGCGCGGGCAGCGGCCAGCGCAATGGTGACCTCCGGGCCGGAACTGACCAGCGTGACCTGCCGCTGCGGCCCGCCATGCAGCAGGTAGCCGCCATGGGTGGCCGAGCCAAACCGGCCGGGGGGCGGTGTGGGGGTGTCGGGCGTGTCATGCGGGCATAGCACCAGCAGGGCGGGGCCGTTCCAGCGTAGCGCGGCCTGCCAGCAGGCAAAGGTTTCCTCCGCACAGCCGGGGCGGAAAACTGCCAGGTTGGGCATGGCGCGCAGGCTGGCAAGCTGTTCCACCGGCTGCCAGCCGCCGCCGTTGCCGCTTAGGGCCAGCCCGTCGTCTGTGAGCAGGTACAGGACCTTGCGGCGCATGAGTGCGGTCATGCGCAGGGCTGCGCGCATGCGGTCTATGGTAATCATGCCCGCCACGGCGCAGGGCAGCAGCCCGCCATGCAGGGCCATGCCGTTGAGCATGCCCGCCATACCGTGCTCCTGCAGGCCGCAGGGCCAGTCGGGCTGGTCCGCATGGGCGGGGGCCGAGCGTGCGCCGGATGTAGCTGTCAGCACGGTCAGTTCGGGCCGGGTGGCTGCCAGTGCCGCCAGACCGGCCATGGCCGCCTGTTGGGAGGAATGGGTGGGCTGGTGTTGCAGGGTCTGCCGCCACAGGCGCAGCCAGTCCTCGGCCAGCAGGGGCGGGGGCGCGCCTGAACATTCGCGCTCAAAACTGTAGCGGCCCCTGTGGCGGGCCAGCCGCCGCAACCATGACCGCCGGACCGAAGCCCCGCGCCGGGCGGTGGGGCTCCATGGGCCTGTCAGTTCCTCCTCCGGTGGGGCGGCTGTGGGGTGGGGGGTGTCTTCGGGCAGGAACGCCACAAGCGTGGGCTTTCTGGCGCGCAGGGTGGCTGTCAGGGCGGTGGTAATGGCGGCCAGATTACCCGCCCCCACACTGCGGACACTCCAGCCCGATGCGCTGAAGCGGGCGAGAGAATCTGCAAATTCGGCCGGGTCTGTCGTGGGGGCGGGGCTGACAAGGACGGCCAGCCGGTTCAGCCCAAAACGCCCTGCAAGCTGGGCGGCCTCCAGCGCAACACCGGTTTGCAGGTCGGTGTCGCGCGCCAGCACCCAGGTGCGGTGGTTGACCAGCGATCGCCCATGCCGGGTGGCCATGACCTGCTCGGCCAGGGCCATGCCCGCAGCTGCGGCAATGCCCTGCCCTGCGGGGCCGGGTGCTATTTCCACCGCCGGGTGCTGCCCGTAGCCCAGCGTCTGCGGGGGTGGTGTGGGCGCGCTCAGGTGCAGCATGGCGTGCAGCAGCGGCAGCATGGAGGCCGAGGGCACAACAAAACGGTCCCGGTCGGGCCAGTCCGGTGTGGCAGGGTCGTAGCGGAGCAGGCGGCTCCATAATGTGACCACGGGCAGGCAGAGTGTCTGCAATTCGGGCAGCAGCGCGTGCTCGCCCATGTGGTGCTGGGCCAGAAACAGCCGCGCTGCACTGTCCAGCCGCAGGATCAGACTGTCCTGCGGGGCCGGGGCGGGCAGGGTCGCGGGGGGTGTGGTGGGGAATGCGGCCATGGTCTGCCTGTGCGCTGTCTCCGGGCCTGTGGTGGGGGAATACTCGTAGTATTCAGGGCGGACAGGGCATTTTTATGGCTGAACAGACAGTTTTACCAGCGCCTTGCCAGTGCAGTGGGGCAGGGCACTGGCCAAAAAGTAGCCTGTGCGGTGTGTCATGCCGTGTTGTGAACCCGTGGGCAGTCGGGCTGGGGGAAGGGACACGTTAAACCAGAGGGCGGTGCCTACAGGCAAGGGGTGTGGGGCTGATGGGCCGTGTGCGTAACGTTTTGTCATGGCAGGGCTGGTCTGACGGGGCTTGCATGCACGGGCCGGGAGCGCGAAAGAGAGAAAAAGGGTGCGTGCCCGCGTGGCCCGGTTCTCCACGCCTGACTGTAAGGAATTGCCTGCCGATGCTGTCTGTCTTTCGTGCCCTTGGGGGGCGTGTCATGCAGGGGGGGCCATCCCTGCGTGTTGGCCTGTCGGCCTGCCTGCTGGTGGCGGTTACGGGCTGCAAGCTGGTAGACCAGCGGACGTTTGACGCCAACGCGGGCAAAGCACCCCAGCCCTATATTCCCCCGCCCCCCCCGGCACCGCCCGGCCCGCCGCCGGTGCCACCGCTGGTCACGCTGGTGGCAGGCACCCCCCAGGCCCAGTGGCAGGGGCCGGTGGACCGGGTGGTGCACCTGGCACTGGCGCGCAAGCCCGGCGTGCTGTTTGTTGTCAAATGTCTGGTGCCCCAGGGGACGGATGTGGACACCGAGCAGGCCGCCCTTGTGCGGCTGGTGCAGGGTGATGGCCGGGCGGTCATGCAGGCGATCATCAACGCCGGTGCGCCCGAAACGCAGGTGGAAATGTCGGCCATGCCGGATTCGACCGTGACGGCGCCGGTCGTGCGGGTGTATGTGCGTTAGGGACGGTTACGGACGTCAAAACACAAAACGATGACAACGACACGACAGGCCAGACGGCCGACGGGTAACGCCATGCCCCGACCGGTTCTGACAGGGAGCGAGGAGAGACCTAGCGTGGGAGCGATCAAGAACGCACGCCATCCTTTCTACGAGCATTGTGAAGACACGCTCGACCGTATCAGGCAGCAGGGGCGTTACCGGACATTTACCCCACTTGCGCGCCAGGCCGAGCGGTTTCCTTTATACGAGGAAGAATACCCCGGCCTGCCCGAAGGGCGTGAGGTCATAGTCTGGTCCACCAATGACTATCTGGGCATGGGGGTTGTGCCCGAAGTGCAGGATGCGGCCATAGCCGCCATCCGCGACCATGGGGCCGGGGCCGGGGGCACACGCAATATTGCAGGCCACAGCCCGCTGCACGCCCGGCTGGAGGCCGAACTGGCCGCCCTGCATGGTAAGGAAGCAGGACTGCTGTTTATTTCGGGCTATGTGTCCAACCAGGCCAGCCTGCAAACCATTCTGTCCTCCATGCCGGGGTGGATCTGTTTTTCCGACAGGCTCAACCACGCCTCCATGATTGCGGGCATCAAGGGGGCCAAGGGGTCCAGCACGGTCATTTTTGAGCATAATGATCTGGCTGATCTTGAGGCCAAGCTGGCGGCCGCCCCGGTCGATGCCCCCAAGATGATTGCGTTTGAGAGCGTGTATTCCATGGATGGGGATGTCTCGGACATCGGGGCCATCTGCGCGCTTGCCCGCAAATACGGGGCGCTGACCTATCTGGACGAGGTCCATGCCGTGGGCCTGTACGGGCAGGAAGGTGGCGGCGTGTCACAGCGTGATGGCGTGGCCGACCAGGTGGATATTATCGAAGGCACGCTGGCCAAGGGCTTTGGTGTGCATGGCGGTTACGTGACGGCCTCGGCGGAGATTATTGACTTCCTGCGCTCCACGGCGTCGGGCTTTATCTTTACCACTTCGCTGCCGCCGTCGGTGGTCGGGGCGGCGCTGGTGAGTGTGCGCAAGGTGCGTGCCGAGAACTGGCGGCGTGAGGCATTGTTTGAACGGGTTGCCACCTTCCGCCAGCGGCTGCGGGCGGCGGGTGTGCCGTTTACCATGACGGACAGCCACATTGTGCCCATTCCCGTGGGGGATGCCGAACGCTGCAAGCGTATCAGCCGCCGCCTGCTGAACGAGTTCGGGCATTATGCAACCCCCATCAACTACCCCACCGTGCCTGAAGGGACCGAGCGCCTGCGCCTGACCCCCGGCCCCTTCCACACGGATGAGATGATGGACGACATGGTGCGCGCTCTGGCCACCCTGCTGCGGGCGGAAGGGCTTATGCCCACGCGTGAGGTCGCGCAGCAACTGGCCTGACAGGGCCAAGGTCTGGCAGTCTGTGGCCCGGTGCGGTGGCGTTAAAAGCCACAGGCACCGGGCCATTACGCCAGTTTGAACCGCCAGACCGGGTGACCGTGCTGGCGCAGTCACCCCACAGACAGGGCGTTGCCGCGGTCCTGCTGCACAACGGGGCGGATGGCAAAGTTGCTCTGTATGCGCACGACACCGGGCATACGCGACAGTTCTTCCTTATGAATCCGCTCGTAATCCTGCATGTCGCGGGCTTCTACCCGCAGCAGGTAGTCGGCGTCCCCTGTCATCAGGTAACATTCGCGCACATCAGGACATTCCCGAATACGGCTTTCAAACCGGCGCTGACATTCCTCTGTCTGGCGTTCAAGCGTGATCTGCACAATCACGGTTGCCATCGGGGTGGCGGCGGGGCGGGCGACAATGGCCTGATACCCCCGGATAACGCCTTCTTCCTCCAGTTTGCGGACACGGCGCAGGCAGGTCGAGGGCGAAAGCCCGATCCGCTCGGCCAGGTCGGCGTTGCTCAGTCGTCCGTCGTGGCGCAGGTGGCGTAAAATGGCCTGTGTGATACGATCTGACATGATCTGTCTTTTTTGGATAAAAATTGCAATAATCTGCGAAAATAAACAGAAAATGGCATGATCTGCAACGTATTGGCGGGATTTTCCATCAGCTCTGATGGTAAACTTTCGCTTGTGAAACAATAGCGGACAAACAGCCGTGACCCAGCCTCCTCCACCGTGTAGTGCTTCCTGGCCCGCCACCCGTGCAGGGGCTGTCTTGCGGGTCGATCTTGCGGCGCTGGTCCGTAACTATGGGCACGTGGCAGGTCTGGCGCAGGGGGCTGCGTGTGCCGCTGTGGTCAAGGCCGATGCCTACGGGCTTGGGGCCGCTCAGGTCGCCCCGGTGCTGGAGCAGGCCGGCGCGCGCGAATTCTTTGTTGCCCATGTGGATGAAGGGCTGGCCCTGCGGCCGTACGTGTCCCCACAGGCGCGCATTACGGTGCTGCACGGCCCCCGCCCCGATGCGGTGGAAGCCTGCCTGGCCAACGGGCTGCGACCGGTGCTGAACAGTCTGGAACAGATCGGCTGGGTGCAGGCCGTAGCCCGGCAGCGCGGCACGGTGGTGGATGCGGTGCTGCAACTGGACACGGGCATGTCGCGCTTTGGCCTGTCAGAGGCAGACATTCACACCCTGGCCAACGACCCGAGTGCGTTTGATGGCCTGTCCCTCAGCCTGATCATGAGCCATCTAGCCTGCGCGGATAACCCGCAAGACCCCGCCAATGCCATGCAGGCGGCCCGACTGCGTGCCTATGCCGCCCTGCTGCCGCCTGCGCCGTTGAGCCTTGCGGCCTCGTCTGGCGTGTTTTTGGGGCCGGACTATCACTTCAACCTCGTGCGGCCGGGGGCAGCCCTGTATGGCGTGGCCCCGCAGACCGGGCAGGCCAACCCGCTGGAGGCCGTGGTGCGCCTGCAGGCCCATGTCTTGCAGACCCGCCAACTGCGTGCGGGCGACAGGGTTGGCTATGGGCTGACATGGCAAGCCCCAGGCCCGTGCCGGGTGGCCACGATCGGTGTTGGTTATGCTGACGGGTTTGCCCGCCAGGGGGCAGCGCTGGGGTGTGCCTGGTTTAAAGGCCGCCGCCTGCCGGTGGTGGGGCGGATTTCGATGGATTCCATGACAGTGGACATCACCGACCTTCCCGCTGGTGAGCTGGAGGCCGATGGCATGGTGGACCTGCTGGATGCCACCCATGGCGTGGATGCCGTGGCCCAGGCGGAAGGCACCATTGGTTACGAGGTGCTGACATCACTCGGGCGGCGTTATCACCGTGTCTATGACACGGCGGGCGTGGCCCATCCCGGTTCCTGACTGTCTGTTACAGAAATTGCCATAAGGTTGGGCGTCCATCGGCGTGTGTGCCTGAGAGCGTTGCCTGCCCGCCCCGGTGCTTTTGGGGTTGGGGCGCGTTTTCGCCTTCAGGCTGCTGGTGCCCGGTCTGCTGCAACAGGTTTTTGTAACAGCCCCTGAGTGTACATTTCACACGGAAAGAACGCAGACATGAAGATTCTTGTTCTTGGTAGCGGTGTTGTGGGTGTGACGTCCGCCTGGTACCTGGCTCAGGCCGGGCATGAGGTCACGGTGGTGGACCGCCAGCCTGCCGCGGGCATGGAAACCAGCTTTGCCAATGCGGGTCAGGTTTCGCCCGGATATTCCGCCCCGTGGGCCGGGCCGGGCGTGCCGGTCAAATGCGCGCACTGGCTGTTGATGAAATACCGCCCCTTTGTGTTCTGGCCCATGCCGGACCCGCATCTGTGGCGCTGGCTGGTGCAGATGCTCGAAAACTGCACATCCGCCGCCTATGACCGCAACAAGGGCCGTATGGTGCGCCTGGCGGAATACAGCCGCGATGTCATGTGCGCCCTGCGGGATGAAACGGGCATAAGCTACGATGACCGCCAGCGCGGCACGTTGCAGGTGTTCCGCACCCAGAAGCAGCTTGACGCCATCTCGGGCGATATTGCCGTGCTGCGCCGCTACAACGTGCCGTATGAGGTGCTGGATACGGCAGGCTGTATCCGTGCCGAGCCGGGGCTTGAATCCGCCCGCCATAAACTTGTGGGCGGGCTGCGCCTGCCGGGTGATGAAACGGGCGATGCCTTCAAGTTCACCCAGACTCTGGCGGGCATGGCGCAGGCCGCGGGTGTGACTTTTCAGTACGACACGTCCATCCGGCGGGTGCGGGCTGATGGCGGGCGTGTCATCGGGGTGGAAACATCACGCGGGCTGCTGACCGCCGACAGCTACGTGCTGGCACTGGGCAGCTATTCCCCCGCGTTGCTGCGGCCGCTGGGTATTCATCTGCCGGTTTATCCCATCAAGGGCTATTCCCTCACGGCGCCGATCACACAGGAAAGCAATGCCCCTGTGTCCACCATCATGGACGAAACCTTCAAGATCGGTATTACCCGGCTGGGTGACAGGGTGCGCGTGGGCGGCACGGCGGAAATTGCGGGCTTTAGCCTGCGGCTGCGCAAACCCCGGCGGGAAACGCTGGAACATTCGGTGACAGACCTGTTCCCCGGTAGCTGTGTGGCTTCCGAGGCCCAGTTCTGGACCGGGCTGCGGCCCATGACCCCGGATGGCACACCCGTGATCGGCCGTACCGGGCTTGAGAACCTGTACCTCAACACCGGGCATGGCACGCTGGGCTGGACAATGGCGTGCGGGTCGGGCCGGGTGCTGGCCGATATCATCTCCGGCCGTAAGCCCGATATTGCGCATGAGGACCTGAATATCTTCCGTTACGGAATGTAAAACTTCTGTTTCGGGGTCGCTTCCCGGCATTCTGGAGGCTGGGTTGCGGGCATGGTCCTTAATCCTGTGTTACCATGCCTGCACTGGCCCGCCGCGCCACGCATGCGCGGCGGCGCCGCCCGGCAACAGGCAGGTAAAACAGTACATATGAAAGCGGATTACAAAGGTTTACGTTCTGGCGGCATAACCGGGTGGGCAGGTGCGCGTGTTCTGGCGGGTGTCCTGGCGGTGTCGTCCCTGGTCCCGCAAGGGGTGCATGCCCAGGAGGGCGGACAGCCGCCCGCCCATGCTGCCCAGCCCAGTCCGCCAGCCGTGCAGGCGCAGGACGGCACCCCCCATCGCCTCCACTCGGTGATCATGCGCAGGCAGCGCGCGGGTGTTTCCCCCCAGGATATGGCCATGATCGCGGAACTGGAGAACAGAACCTTCCAGTGGTTCTGGGACTCGGCAGACCCCGTGACAGGGCTGGTGCCCGACCGGTATCCGTCCGACCAGACACAGGCCAGCGTGGCGTCGGTCGGTTTTGCGCTGACCGCTTACGGCATCGGGGTGGAGCGCGCCTATATTACCCGTAACCAGGCGGTAGAGCGCACTCTGCGCACACTGCGCACCCTCCAGCGTCTGCCGCAGAATGCCACGACTGACAATGCGGCGGGGTATCATGGGTTTTTCTACCATTTCCTCGACCACCGCACGGGGTTGCGTTTCAACCACGATATCGAACTGTCCAGTATCGACACTGCGCTGCTGATGCAGGGGGTGCTGTTTACCCGCAGCTTCTATAACCGCGACACCGTGCAGGAGCGCGAGGTGCGCCAGCTTGCTCAGGCCCTGTTCAACCGTGTGGACTGGCGCTGGATGCTGCGGCCCGACAACAGGCTGAGCATGGGCTGGACGCCCGAACATGGGTTTCTGTCCAACTACTGGGAAGGCTATAGCGAGGGGATGATGGCCTATGTGCTGGGTCTGGGCTCACCCACCCATGCGCTGGAGCCTGCGTCCTGGCAGGCCTGGCTGGCCACCAACGACAAGCGCTGGGGCGATTCCTACGGGCAGACGTTCCTGAACTTTGCCCCGCTATTCGGCCACCAGTACACCCATGCCTGGATTGACTTCCATGGCATCCGCGATGACTGGAACCGCCGCAAAGGGCTGGATTACTTTGAGAACAGCCGCCGCGCCGTATATTCCCAGCGGGCCTATGCCGAGGCCAACCCCGGCAAATGGCAGGACTACGGGGCCAATATCTGGGGTTTGACAGCCAGTGATGGCCCGGCTGACACAACCTTGGTGGAAAACGGCCAGCAGCGGCGCTTCTTTGGTTATTCGGCCCGTGGCGTGGGGCGTGACTATACGCAGGATGATGGCACACTGGCCCCCACGGCGGCGGGTGGGTCCATTGCTTTTGCGCCAGAAATTGTTATCCCCGCCCTGCGCACCATGAAGGAGCGGTATGGGGCGCGTATTTACGGCAAATACGGCTTTGTGGATGCGTTCAACCCCAGCTATCGCCCGGCCGGAGCCAATGGTTTCTGGGTGGATGACACCTATCTGGGGATCGACCAGGGGCCGATCCTGCTGATGATCGAAAACTGGCGCACCCAGCTTGTGTGGAACACCATGAAGCGCAACGAGGTTATCCGCCACGGTCTGCTGCGGGCGGGCTTTAGCGGGGGCTGGCTTGGGTTTGCCTCCACCCAGCAGGCCAAGCCTGTCGCTGCCCCGGCGGCGGATGGGCACAAGGGCTAGGACAGGCAGGCAGGGTCTGCGGGGCTACCCCACAGACCCTGTATTTTCTTGGAGTGCCCCAGGCTCGGGCAGGGCCACTCCTGACCGCCTTACCCCTGGTAAGAGGCAATCTCGATCAGGTTTTCATCCGGGTCGTGGCAATAGACCGAAATAATCGGCCCGATGGCCCCGATCCGCGCCGTCGGCCCTTCCACAACGCTGACCCCGCAGGCCTTGAGGTGTTCCACCACATCCGTGCTGGTAATGGCGGTAATAAAGCACAGGTCGTTGCCACCCGGCAGGGCGTGGGGGGCTGTGTCCCAGCCTGTGGCATCATAGGGGCGCAGGTTCAGCTTCTGCCCCCCAAAGCGCAGGGCGGTGCGGTTGTTGCGCCCGTATTCCTCCAGGTCCATGCCCAGAACACGCTGATACCAGGAAGCCGAAACTTCCAGATTTCTGACAGTCAGGACAACATGGTCCAGACGATCCACCGTAAAGCGCATGAAATCGCGGTGCTCCTCTCCTGCTGGCCCCCCTTGGGTGGAAGGGCCAGTCCCCTGCACATGGTGGCAGAGGTTACAGTTCAGCGTAGAAGTCGTTGCCTTTGTCATCAATAACAATAAAGGCGGGGAAGTCTTCCACTTCGATTTTCCACACGGCTTCCATCCCCAGTTCGGGGTATTCCAGCACTTCCACCTTGCGGATGCAGTCTTTGGCCAGGCGTGCGGCAGGCCCGCCGACTGACCCGAGGTAGAAGCCACCGTATTTCTGGCAGGCGTCGCGCACGGCTTTGGAGCGGTTGCCCTTGGCCAGCATGACAAAAGACCCGCCATTGGCCTGCAATTCATCCACGTAGGAATCCATGCGCCCGGCGGTGGTGGGGCCAAAGGAGCCTGTGGGCATGCCTTCGGGGGTTTTGGCCGGGCCTGCGTAATAGACGGGATGGTCCTTGAGGTACTGCGGCAGGCCTTCGCCCCGCTGCAACCGTTCACGGAACTTGGCATGGGCGATGTCGCGCGCCACCACCACGGTGCCGGTCAGGGCCAGGCGGGTTTTGACCGGGTATTTGGACAGTTCCTTGCGGATGTCGTCCATCGGGCGGTTGAGGTCGATTTTAACGGCCTCGCCTTCCAGATGTTCGTCCGTGGTTTCGGGCAGGAAACGCGCGGGATCGTGTTCGAGCTGTTCCAGAAAAATCCCTTCCGCCGTGACCCGCGCCTTGATCTGGCGGTCGGCCGAGCAGGACACCCCGATTCCCACCGGCAGCGATGCCCCGTGGCGCGGCAGGCGGATGACCCGCACATCGTGGCAGAAATACTTGCCGCCAAACTGCGCGCCAATGCCCAGCGTGCGGCTGAGTTCAAGCACCTTGCGTTCCATCTCGACATCGCGGAAGGCGTGGCCTGTCATGTCGCCCGTGGTGGGCAGGGCGTCATACCAGTGGGTGGAGGCCAGCTTGACGGTCTTGAGCGTTTGCTCGGCCGACATGCCGCCAATGACAATGGCCAGATGGTACGGCGGGCAGGCGGAGGTGCCCAGCGTGCGGATTTTGGTGTCCAGCCAGTCCAGCAACTGTTTTTCCGACCCCAGCAGGGCGCGGGTTTCCTGGAACAGGAAGGTCTTGTTGGCTGACCCGCCGCCTTTGGCGACGAACATCATGTCAAACTCTTCGTCATGCTCCCCGGCGGGGCTGGCAAAGATGTCGCACTGCACGGGCAGGTTGGTGCCTGTGTTCTTTTCCTCGAACATGGTCAGCGGCGCCATTTGCGAATAGCGCAGGCTGGTGCGGGTATAGGTTTCGTACACACCTTTGGAGAAGGCGACTTCCTCGTTCCCGTCCACCCAGACGCGCTGGCCTTTTTTGCCAAACACAATGGCGGTGCCGGTGTCCTGGCACATGGGCAGTACGCCGCCTGCGGCAATGCAGGCGTTTTGCAGCAGGTCGAGGGCCACAAAGCGGTCATTGTCCGAGGCTTCGGGGTCCTTGAGGATCGCGGCCAGTTTTTCCAGATGGCTGGGGCGCAGGAAATGCGCCACCTCGTGAAACGCCTGGGCGGTCAGTTCTGTCAGCGCCTCGGGCGTGACATGCAGCACAGTGCGCCCCCCGCAGGCCGAGGTGCTGACACCGGCAATATCCAGCTTGCGGTAGGTGGTTGTGTCCTTACCCAGCGGGAAAAGGGGCGAATAGGCAAAAGCCGGAACGGGGGGGCGGGGGGGCTGGCTGTTCATGGTCCTGTTACTCTCCTGAAGCCTGCCCCATGAATGGGAGGTCAGGCTGGTGATGGTCCTTTCCTGCGGAATGCGTCAAGGCTGACCACCTGGGAAGAGGCATCACCCGCCGCGTCGTCCGCATCGGCCTGGTCGTCTTCTGCCCCGGCTACGCTGTCTTCCTCCAGATCAACCTCAAAATGCAGGTTGAGGTGGATGGAAGGGTCCGCAAACCCGGTAATGGCCCGGGTAGGGATGACCAGTATGGAACCAACACCCCCAAAGGACAGGCCGACAGACACGATGCCTGCGACGCGGTCAACCTTCAGGTCCCAGAACTGGTGCTGGAGCACAATGGTCATCTCATGCGGATACTGAGCGCGGAGCCGGGACGGAATGTCCACGCCGGGGAAGTCCGTGAGGAAAGTCAGATAGAAATGATGCTTGCCCGCAAGCCCCTCGTGGCTCACATATTCGAGCGCACTGAGCATGATGCTGCGGTGTGCCTCATCCAGCCACTGGTCGTAGGGCAGCAGGCTGTCGGGCGCAAAGGTGCCATCACCGCCTGTTGTATCGTGGTCGTCTGCCATGGGGGGGGCTCCTTGCTGTCCGTCCGTCCTGAAAAAAATTCAGGGTAACCATACCGTAATGTTGTCCATGCGCGAAGGGGCGATGGCACGGGCAGGCCATGGCCTGCGGGTATGGAAAACGGGGGATGAGGTGGGAGGGCTTCTGTTGCCCGGTGCCCTCCCGAACCGCGCTTATCGCTTATGCAGCGACAGCGAGCACCTCAGAGTTATCATTGGCACTTGTGAAATTAGCCCGATGACGGTGGTACAATGCCGGGCAAAAGAAGTGTCTTTACTGCGCGTGTCGAGCCTGTTTCGTCCCCTGCGGTCCGGGTCATGCAACCCGGATACTGGTGGAGACGCCGGGTACCGCCCCCGGGTCCACTACGCCTATTCCACACACCGTTTATCGCCATAGCCGCGGGAAAATCCTGCGGCATCCTCACAATAAGCTGTGGCCTGGCCGAATGCAAGCAGTGTGGGTGGTTTTCGTGGTGGGTTGCCGTTCCCGTGGGGGGGAAAGCCTGCTAATGACCGCGCTCTCGACACCCGTTTGCACCAAGCCGGAGGCCACGCGCATGTCCCTGACCGAAGACCAACGCGCCGAAATCGCAGCCCACGGGCGGGAAAGCTTTTCCACCCGCCGGCCCACCGTAGCCGCGCTGGAGGCTATGCTCTACCAGCCGTTGGAAGTGCTGGACCACGGCTTTTTGCGTGTGGTGGACTACATGGGCGACGACAGCGCCATTGTGCAGGCCGCACGCGTGTCCTACGGGCGCGGCACACGGCGCGTGTCGGAGGATGCAGGGCTGATCCGCTACCTCATGCGGCATCGCCATTCCTCGCCGTTTGAAATGTGCGAGATCAAGTTTCATGTGAAACTGCCGATCTTTGTGGCGCGGCAGTGGATTCGCCACCGCATGGCCAGCGTGAATGAGTATTCGGCCCGCTATTCGATTCTCGACAGTGAGTTCTATCTGCCCGCGCCCGAACACATGGCCGCCCAGAGCGAGGTCAACCGCCAGGGCCGTGGTGACGTTCTGCCGCCCGATGCCGCCAGCGAGGTGCTGGACATCCTGCGGGGGGACGCCCTGCGGACCTATGGCAATTACGAGCGCCTGCTGGACAAGGACGAAGGCTTTGGCCTTGCGCGGGAACTGGCGCGCGTCAACCTGACACTGAACACCTATACCCAGTGGTACTGGAAGACCGACCTGCATAACCTCATGCATTTCCTTGCCCTGCGGCTGGACCCCCATGCCCAGTACGAAATACGGGCCTATGCGGAGGAAATGCTGGCAGTCCTGCACGCCTGGGTGCCGCAGACCGCCGCCGCGTTTGAGGAATATCGCCGGGGGGCTGTTACGTTCTCGGCCTCCATGATGGCGGTGCTGCGCCGCATGCTGGCGGGTGAGACCGTGGTGCGCGAAGGCACCGGCCTGAGCCAGCGCGAGTGGGATGAAATGATGGCAAGCCTTAACCCGTCTGCCTGACAGGACTTTGCCCACCGGGCGCAGGTCTGCCGGGTGGGCCTGCCCTGTGGGGCAGAGTATTTTTTACAGCCATTTGCGTGACTTTATCGCGAATGCACCCTCCAGAGGTGGTGCGGGCGCAAATCCATGGTCTAACGTGGCAGGTAGTCGAAGCCGGGCGTGGTCGCCGCGCCATAGCCAAGGAGAGCCGCCTTCCATGCCTGACGGAACAGCGCGTTTGCCCACCCCCGCCCATTCCCGTTCCCTGCTGCGCGGCCCTTGGGGCCTGCGTGCCCTGTCTGCCGCGCTGGTGCTGGCCATGGCGGCAGGGGGTGCTGCCCATGCCGAAACAGAGCGCGAGCGCCAGACCAAGGCCTGCCGGGGTGACGCTGTGCGCCTGTGCGCCTTTGCCATCCCTAACGAAGCCAAGATTACCCGCTGCATGGAGCGCAAAAAGGACAGGCTCAGCCCCGCCTGCCGCGTTTATTTTAAAGGAAGCGGCAAGCCCCACCCCAAGGGGTAAGGGCTGATGCGGCCTGTGGGTGGGCTCAGGCTTTGCGCCCCGCCCGCAGGCTTCTGGCCAGCGTGTGGGCAATTTTCCGCCAGGCCCGCCCGCCCTCGCTGTCGGGTGCGCCAATAACCACAGGCACCCCGCTGTCCCCGCTGGCGCGGATGTCGGCCAGCAGCGGTACTTCGCCCAGAAAAGGCACATCCATGGCTTCGGCTTCCTGCCGTGCGCCGCCGTGGCCGAACAGTTCGGTCGTGTGGCCGCAGTTGGGGCAGCAGAAATACGACATGTTTTCGATCAGCCCCAGAACGGGCACATGCACTTTCTCAAACATGCTGACCGCCCGGCGGGCATCGATCAGGGCAATGTCCTGCGGGGTGGAGACAATGACCGCCCCTGCCAGACTGGTTTTTTGAATAAGCGATAGCTGCACATCGCCCGTGCCGGGGGGCAGGTCCACCACCAGCACGTCGGGCGTGCCCCAGTCCACATCGCCCAGAAGCTGGTTGACGGCCCCCATCACCATGGGGCCGCGCCAGATCATGGCGGCTTTTTCATCAACCAGCATCCCCAGCGACATGGCGGTAATCCCCCACGCCTGCACGGGTTGCAGCCTGCCGTCCACAACTTCGGGCTTGCCCTGCATGCCCAGCATACGGTGCAGGCTGGGGCCGTGGATGTCAGCATCCAGCAGGCCCACTTTCAGCCCTTCCATGCCCAGCCCGACCGCAAGGTTGACAGCCGTGGTGGATTTACCCACCCCGCCCTTGCCAGATGCCACGGCAATAACGGCTTTAACACCGGGCAGCAGCGGGCCTTCGGTCGGGGCGGTGCCGCCCAGCGGGCGGTGGCCCTGGGGTTGTGCCGCCTGTTTGGGGGCCCCTGCGGGGCGGTGGGCTGTCAGCATGATGGTGGCTACCGTAACACCGGGTAGGGTTTCCAACTGGCGGCTGGCAGCGGGGCACAGGGCGGAGAGAGCCTCGGCCTTGTCGCGCGGGATGGCCAGGGTCAGCAGGAGCCGCCCGTTGTCCAGGCTACAGCTTTGCACCTGCCCTTCGGCAGCAAGGGAAAGGCCGGTGGCGGGGTCTCGCGCCATGTCCAGCAGCCGGGTGATCTCGTCGGTGGGGAAGGGAGCGTTCTGCGCCAATGGTCTGGTCCTGTAGTTCCTGAAGGGCATAAGCCCTGTCTTTCGCACACTGGTGGACAGGGGCGAAAGGGGCAGGGCTGGCGTATGTCATGCCTGCCTGTGTCTGGCAGGCGGTGTGCTGCTGTGCGGGCAGGGGCGCTGGTGCTGGCATGGCCACCCCCAGGCGGGGTAGGTCGCAGGCTGCCCCGATCAGGCAGGCCCGTCAGACCTTTGCTGCATTTTTTCTGGCACAGATCGGGCAGGATGGGTAGATGGGCAGCCGGGTGTGGGCATGATGGCGGGCCATGTGGCACAATGCTGCATCGGGCCATGGGGGTGGGCAGGCGTATGCAGCAGGTGGACAGGCTGGGCATGAAGGAACCGCTGGCAGGGCAGGGCACACCGCATGAGCAGCCCGCACGGGCAGGGCAGGCGGTTGCAGGCACAGGGCGGGACCACCGAATAGATGCCCTGCGCGGTCTGGCCCTGCTGATGATGTTTGTGGACCATATTCCACAAAACCTGCTCAACCGTTTTACCATGCGCAATATCGGTTTTGCTGACGCGGCCGAGGTGTTTGTGCTGCTGGCGGGCTATGCCTCGTGGCTGGCATATGGCCGGGGGTTTAAAAAATACGGTGTGCCCACCACGCTGCGGCGGCTGGGGCGGCGCTGTGTGCAGCTTTACGTCGGCCAGTTTATCATGGTTGTCAGCTATGTGCTGCTGGTGCGGGTCTGGCGCTATTTTACCCCGGTCTCGGTGGATTATCTGGAGCCGGAACTGGCCCATGGTACGGACTGGGTGTGGCGTGTGCTCATGTTTGACGCCCTGCCCAGTAACCTCAATATCCTGCCACTTTATATTGTGCTGCTGGCGGCGCTGCCGCTGATCTGTGTGCTCATGCGGTTGCACCGTTCCCTCGCGCTGGCGCTGTCAGGCGGGTTGTGGCTGCTGATCAACCTGGACCCGGAACTCAATTTTCCCAACTGGCTGGACCCCGATGGCTGGTATTTCAACCCGCTGGCCTGGCAGTTCCTGTTTGTGCTGGGCATGACGGCCTCGGCCGAGGCCGAGCGCAGGGGCTCGGACTTCCCCCGTCTGCGCTGGCTGTCGGGGCTGTGCTGGTCGTATCTGGTGTTTTCGGCGTTTCAGGCGTTTCCATGGGGTCTGTGGGGCCTGCCTGACCTGCGGCCCTTGGGGGATTCCCTGGCCCCGTCCAAGACATGGCTGTCCCCCGTGCGGCTTTTGGATGTGCTGGCCATTTTTTACCTTGTGCAGTCCTCGGCCTGGGCGCGGCGCTGGTCGGCACATGCGCGCGCGGGGCAGGTGCTGGCCTGCGTTGGCCGCCACTCGCTGGAAGTGTTTGTGGTGGGCACGGTGCTGGACCTGCTGGCGCGGCTGCTGTTCAGCACGTTCGGGGAGGGCTGGCCCCTGCAGGTTGCGGTCAATGTGGTGGGGCTGGCGTTTCTGATCACGCTGGCGCATGGGCTGGACGCCCGGCGCACCCGTGCACGGGCACGTGCCAGGGCGGCCTGATCTTGCCGCCTGTGGATGGAATGGCCTAACGTTTTGCCCCGTTGTGTTTACTCCTTCCATTTCCAGACAGAAAGTTCACCTGTCCATGCCCCTGTCCGCCCGCCTGTTGCACATTGTTTCCCTTTCCGGTGTCTTGCTGGGAGCAGGTGTGGGCGTGCCCGCATGGGCTGAAACCCCAGCTCTGCCAGCTCCCGCGGCACCGGCCACCCCAGCGCCTGCCGTGGTGGCCCCCCGCCCTGTGCCGGAAAGCTTTGCCGACCTTGCCGCGCGCCTGCTGCCTGCGGTTGTCAATGTCTCCACCACCCAGACCGTACACGGCAACGGGGATGATGAGGATGACGAGGACGACCAGCAGCCCCAGATGCCCGACTTCCCGCACGGGTCACCGTTCGAGAAGTTCTTTCACGATTTTATGAACCGCCAGACCGACCCCAACGCCCCGCCCCGCAGGATGCAGGCTCTAGGCTCGGGCTTTATCATCGACCCGGCGGGTTATATCGTGACCAACAACCATGTCATCCGCCATGCCGATAAGGTAACGGTGACCTTGCAGGACAATACGGTGCTGACCGCGCGCCCCATCGGGCATGATGACCGCACCGATCTGGCGCTCCTGAAGGTGGACAGCAAAAAGCCGCTGCCTTTTGTCTCGTTCGGTGACAGCGACCGCCACCGCGTGGGCGACTGGGTGCTGGCCATTGGCAACCCGTTTGGCCTGTCGGGCACGGTGACGGCAGGGATCATCTCCTCGCGCGGGCGTAATATCGAGCAGGGGCCGTATGATGATTTCATCCAGACCGATGCGCCCATCAACAAAGGCAATTCCGGCGGCCCGCTGTTTGACATGGATGGCGCGGTCATTGGGGTGAATACGGCCATTTATTCCCCATCCGGCGGCTCGGTCGGGATTGGTTTTTCCATTCCCTCCAACGAGGCCCGTAGCGTGGTTGAGCAACTGCGCAAGAACGGCAAGGTGTCGCGCGGGTGGCTGGGTGTGCGTATCCAGAACGTGACACAGGACATTGCTGACGGGCTTGGCCTGTCCCCCGCCCGGGGTGCGCTGGTGGCCGGGGTAGAAAAAGGCGGCCCGGCAGACAAGGGTGGCCTGCATACCGGCGATGTGGTGCAGACGCTCAACGGCAAGCCGATCGAAGGCAAGGCGCTGCCCCGCCTGTCGGCCCAGTTGCCGGTAGGCAGCGTGGCCCATCTGGGCCTGTGGCGGCATGGCAAAACGCTGGACCAGCCCGTGACCGTGGGTGCCCTGCCCGAAGAGGCTGAGGAAGCCGCCGCCAAACCCGCCCCCGAGCACAAGCAGCCTGCTGCTGTCAGCTTTGAGGACTTTGGTTTTTCCGTAGGCCCGCTGGACGCGCAGGCCCGCCAGAAATATGGCCTGCCCGCGGGGCAGAAGGGTGTGCTGGTGCGCTCGGTGCGTGATGACGGCATTGCCGCCGAACGTGGCCTGAAGGAAGGCGATGTGATTACCGAGGTCCAGCAGGCCGAAGTCACCAACCCGTCGGCCCTGAAGCAGCGTATGGAAGCCGCCCGTAAGGAAAAGAAGCGCTCCATCCTGCTGCTGGTGCATGACACGGACGGCATGCGCTGGGTACCCCTGCCGCTGACTGGGGAGGACAAGCCCTGAAGGTGCAGTTCCCGGCGGTGGTCAGGCATTGGGTGTGGCGGTGGCAGGCGGTTGTGCATCATCTGGCACGCTGGCGGGCACAGCCTGCGGTGTGCCAGACCGCGCGTATGCTCAGTGCCGTGGCTCTGGCCGCAGGTGTTGCCCGGCTGACCCGCCTGCAGGAACCCGGCTGGGCGCTGATTACCTCTGTCATCGTGGTGCAGAACAGCATAACGGACACGATCTCCAAGGGGCGTGACCAGTTGGTGGGGACGCTGATCGGGGCGACCGTCAGCATTGTGCCCATTACGCTGATGATGTTCATGCACTGGCCGGTCTGGGCTGCGTTTACGCTGGCGTTTGTGCCGCTGGCGGTGCTGGTGTCGCGCAAGCCCGAAGCGCGCCTGGGGGTGGTGACGTTGATGGTCGCCATCCTGTTCCCCTCTGATAACGACCCGTATCTGCGGCCGGTGGAGCGTGTCATTGCCATTCTGATCGGTGTGGCGTCGTCCACGATCGTGACGTATGTGGTGCTGCACGAACAGGCCCGGCGCGATGCCTTCCGCAACGCGGCGCAGACAATCCGCCAGATTGTGGACATGTTGCAGGCCGCCCGGGCTGGAGATGTGGCGTGGTCGGTCATTCAGGACAAGAATGACGAGTGCGCGGCCACCCTACGCAAGGTGCAGGCCGCTCTGGAAGAAGCCCGGCGCGAGCACTGGCGACCGCTGGAGGAGCGCGACCCCATGCTGGCCCGCCTGCCCCAGGGCATACGCCAGTTGCAGATGGATGCGCTGGTTATGGCGCGCGCCATGCTGACCCTGCCTGAACGTGCCGCCGCGCTGAACCCCCATGATGCGACGGTCCTGCAAGCGGGTATCATGCGTGGGTTCCAGTGGCTGATCGCCCGTTGTGAAAGCGAGGCCGTCGCCCGCACGGGGGACGACAGGCGTGTTGCGGCGGGCGTGATTGCCGCCCTGCCCACAGGCGAGGCGGAAGACCCCATTATCCGCTTTGTTGTCAGCATTTTGCTGACAGACCTGCGCCAGCTTATCCAGTTTCTGGGTGATGATGATACGGACAGGCCGGGCTGAGACCCTGTTGCGGGCAGGGCGTTTTCTACCCGCCGTATCTTTCCCGACCGAGGGACGTTAGCGTTTGTAGCACTTCCGGTATGGGCCCGTACTGGCCGCCAGACAGGTGTTGCCCGGTGCGGGCAGTCGTAGCAGCAGAAAGAGGACGGCATGGTGACACAGGACACGACAGTTGTGCAGGTTGACGCCACAGGCGGGCCGGAGGTGTTGCAGGTGCGCACGCAGCCTGTGCCCCAGCCGGGTGCCGGGCAGGTGCTGCTGCGGCAGGAAGCCATAGGCGTCAATTTCATCGACACATATTTCCGTAGTGGGCTGTATCGGTTCCCCGCCCTGCCTGCCACACCGGGCATGGAGGGGGCTGGTGTTGTTGCAGCACTGGGCGCTGGCGTATCCGACCTGCGGGTGGGGGACCGTGTGGCCTATGCCGGGGCTATTGGCGGGTATGCCCGTGACCGTCTGATTGCTGCGGACAGGCTGGTGCGGCTGCCCGATGCTGTGCCGTTTGATGTGGCGGCGGCGGTCATGCTGCGTGGTCTGTCGGCCCATATGCTGCTGCGGCAGGTCCATGCCGTGCGCGAGGGGGAGGATATTCTGGTCTATGCCCCGGCCGGGGGTGTGGGGCAGTTACTGTGCCAGTGGGGCCGCCATCTGGGTGCGCGCGTGATTGGTGTGACCTCGTCAGAGAAAAAAGCGGATATTGCGCGGGCCTGTGGTGCTGCGGATGTGCTGGTGGGCACGCATGATCTGGCCGAGCGTGTCAGCGCGCTGACACAGGGGCGCATGGTGCCTGTCGTGTATGACAGCATTGGCCGCGACACGTTTGAAACCAGCCTGTCCTGTCTGGCCCCGCGTGGGCTTATGGTCAGCTATGGCAATGCGTCCGGCCCGGTTACGGGGGTGGATGTTGGCACGCTGGGTGCGCGGGGCAGCCTGTATCTGACCCGCCCCTCCCTGATGACCTATATCGCGGCCCGGCCAGAGCTGGAGGCCGCAGCGGCGGAGTTGTTTGGCCTGTTGCAGGCGGGTGTGCTGCGGCCCGCTATCGGCCAGCGCTTTGCCCTGCGTGACGCGGCCCAGGCGCACAAGGAGCTGGAAGCCGGACAGACCACAGGCAGCACCATTCTGCTGCCCTGAACGTGGTCGCCCTGCTGGCGGCAAAGGGCTGCATGGCAGGCGGTGGGCATGACGCGGCGCAGCGGATGGGGTAGAGTTGTTTTTAGCGTCCGCCCTGTGGCGGGCGGAACCTGTATTGAAGGATTGTTCACATGGCAAAATGTGTCGTGAAGTGCCCCAAGTCCCCCTGTGCCCGCGGCCTGCTGCTGGTTGGTCTTGTTGCTGCGGCCTTCTTCTTCTTCCGCAAGAAAAAGAGCGCTGTCTGAGTTCAGACAGTCTGCGCACTGAAACGAAACCCGTCTGACCCGTCAGGCGGGTTTCGTTTTTCCGGGCCTGCGGTGTGCAGGTATCCGGCCAGCCTTTGCCCAGTCATGAGGGAGCTTTTACCTGCGTGCTGGTAGTCCTGTGGAGAAACAGGGCTGTAATGGCGGGAACGGATAACGCTTTGCCGCAGCCTGTGTTATGGTCTTACACCTTATAGTGCGGTCAGGTCGGTAATCCGGTACTGGCTGTCTGGCCTCTGGCGGTGCGCCGGGGTCTGATGATGGAAAGGATAGAGAGCGTTGCAATCCCTGGCTTCCCGTTTTTCCCTGCGTGTCATGGCGTCCGTTGCGGCATGCGCGTTCTCTGTCGCTGGCGTGGCGTTCAGCCCGTCTGCCGCACATGCCCAGGCCTCGGTCCTGCTGAAGAGCCAGCACGCCACGGCTGTGGTTGAAACCGTTGACCGCGACGCGCGTGAAGTGCTGCTGCGTGAAGGCAACGGCCACCTGATCACCATCGAATACGGCAAGGCCGTGCGTGATCTGCCCCACCTGCATGAGGGCGACCGCCTGAACATCAACTTTGTGGAAACGCTGGGCGCACAGGTGGCCCTGCCGGGTAGCCCGATGCCCGAATCCACGCTGACAACGGCCCGCGGCTTTGTGCATGGCCACCCGCGTGGGGTTATTGCGGCCTTCAACCGCGAGCGCGCAACGGTCCGCAGCATCGACATCAAGACCCACACCCTCTCCTTTGTGACGGATGATGGCGACCTGCACGTTGCCGTGCTGCGTACCAAGGCCATGCAGGACTTCCTGGCCACGCTGAAAATTGGTGATGTTGTGGACATTACCCGTATGGAATCCATTTCCTACGTGATCAGCAACGCGACTGTGGCCCAGCCTGTGCCTGCCACCCCGCAGCTTGCTGTCCCTGCGGGTGACACTGTGGCCGCCCCTGTGGCCCCCCAGACCCCGGCTGCCCCCGCGCAGTAAAGGATCGGGCCTGGCCGGGGGGTGCCCCTGACCAGTGTTTGACAAGTCTGTCTGAGCAAACACCCGGCGGTGCGCCTTTGCCCCGCCGGGTGTTTGCGTTTTGGGGCTTCCGGTTTATGGGCCATGCGGCGCGTAAATGTTTTTTTAAGGCAGGGTAATAAAGTAAAAATACAATTTTTAAATGTGTGCCAATGCGGCTCTTAAATAAATATAAAATTTTATACTAAAAAGAATATGCGCGATAAAAATTCGAAACGATAGGCATCATAAAAACATGTCTATTAGTGTTCTATAATTTTTTGTTGAATTTTGTGGCGATATTTTGTAGGGTGATTTTATCAATTCACTTCCGGAGCCCTGTTTTATCAGGCGTATTCCATGCTGCCCGCTTTTTCCGGGCCCGAAGGGACAGACGCGCCCGCACGTACGGGTGCGCGCCTTCCGCGGGATGACCGGACCATGCAAAGGAGGGCCAGAGCGTTTTGCAACTGAGCCGACAAACCCTATCCCGGCTGCCTGCGGGTGTTCATGTTCCAGACTTTGACCCCACCCGTCTAAAGCCCGGTATTGTGCATCTGGGCTGTGGTAATTTCCACCGTGCCCACCAGGTTGCCGCCACCCAGGCCGCGATCGAACAGATGGGCCATGCGGGGGAGGACTGGGGCATTGTCTCGGCATCCATGCGCAAGCCCGAACTGGCCCAGACCCTGACCGCGCAGGACAACCTGTACACCCTGCTGACCCGTGCGCCTGACAGCACGCAGGCCAGTGTGATGGCCGCGATCACCCAGACCGTTTTTGCCCGCGCCGAGGGCGAAACGCTGGCCGCCCGCATTGCCGCACCGCTGACCCGCATTGTCACCCTGACCGTAACGGCTAGTGGCTATTACCTGACTGCCGAGGGGCGGCTGGACCCACGGTCCAAGGCTATCGTTACGGACCTCAAGGCATCCCGCCCCCGTACGGCTGTGGGTATTTTGGCGCGTGGGCTGGAACTGGTGCGTGCCCGTGGCGGCGTGCCCCCTGTTATTCTGTGCTGCGACAACGTGAATGAGAATGGCGCGACCCTGCGCCAGGCAGTCATGGATTTTGCAGCCCTGCGGGGGGACGACAAGCTGGCCGCATGGATTGGTCAGAACGTGCAGTTTCCCGACAGCATGGTGGACCGGATTGTGCCGACCACGACCGAGAACGACCTACAGGACGCCAAAAGGCTGCTGGGCGGGCTGGACGATGCTGCCCCAGTTTCGGCCGAGCCATGGTTCCGCTGGATTATCAGTAATTTTGATGGCCCCCGCCCGTTGTGGGAGGCGTACGAAGGCACGCGGTTTGTTGAGGACGTTGGCGTGTTTGAGCGTGCCAAGCTGCAAATGCTCAACGGTGCGCACATGCTGCTGGCCTATGCGGGCGGCCTTGCCGGACTGGACACGGTCGCTCAGGCGGCGTCTGACCCTGCGCTGGGCGGGCTGGTGGAGCGCTTTATGCGTGACGAGCAGACAGCAGGCATAGACCTGACCAGTGCCCGGCTGGATACCTATGCCGAGGACCTGATGACGCGCTTTCGCAACCCCACCATTGTGCATGAGGCGCTACGAATCGGGCGTAACGGGTCGGCCAAAATGGCCGGGCGTGTCCTGCGGCCCATGCGTGAAAATCTGGAGGCTGGTCGGTCAGTCGGGGGCGCACATCTGCTCATAGCGTCCTGGATCCACTGGTTTACCGAGCACGATCAGGGTGTGCCGGACCGCAAGCTGGCTGACCCACGCGCCGAGACACTGCGTGAGATCTGCGCCCGCACCCGTGGGAACCCGCAGGCCAAGGCGCAGGAGTTTCTGGGTATGGAGAACGTGTTCGGTGCTCCACTGCCCGACCACGAGGCCCAGGTGGCGGCCATAGCCGGGCTGTTGCAGCGGTTTGAAACGCAGGGTGTCCCCGCTGTGCTGGAGGCTCTGGCTAACGCCTGAGTGTCAGCCTGCGGAGGAGGTGTTTTATCAACCATTCTCCGCGCCGTGGAGATCAAAAGCTCTGCGGCCTCTTTTGGGGAGGGGGAGCATGCTGGGAACTGCCACCCTTGTTGGGGAGGCAGAGACTTGGCGTGCAAAAAATCTGTTTTTTTGGAAAAGAGATTTTGTGAGCATCAATTCTCCCACGTGATGTGGGGTTGCGTGTGTGCCCAACAATCAATGGGCACAGTTTTTTCTGGTATTTTTGTGTCTGAGACAGGCAGTTTTGCCATCAGAGTATTCTGTTTGTGTAGAGTGCAGGCAGCAGAATAATTCTCAGCGCCGTATAATATAAAAAATCATCTGGAAAACAGTAAGTTTCCAAAATAGGACTCTGGTCTTGCCCCCGCCCGTTACAGGCGGGGGCAGGTGCTGGCTTATGCCTGCGGGGTAATATAGGCGGGTATGCTGGTCAGGTCATCCACAACGGCCAGTGCTTTGTCACAGACGTCCTGCGGCGGGGTTATCAGATCAGGAATGATGATAACGCGGATATTGGCCGCCTGTGCTGCCCGTGCGCCCGAGGGAGAATCTTCCAGCGCCAGACAGAACGCAGGGTCCACACCAATGTGGCGGGCCGCTGTCAGGTAGGGCTCGGGGTCTGGTTTGCCGTTTGTGACATCATCACGGGTGATAATGGCGTGGAAACGATCAGCCAGCCCCACGCGGGCCAGATGGTGCGTGGCGCGTGGGCGGCTGGAGGATGTTGCAATGGCGCGTGGCAGGCCCAGCGTGTCCAGCAGGTCAAGCAGCGGCAGAACCCCCTTTTTCAGGGTCAGCCTGTCATTGTTGACGAAGTCACGCAGGTGTTTTTCCTGCAATGCAAAAAACGCTTCAGTGGGAAAATCCGTACCGTAGGTCTCAAGCACAAGCTTGCGGCACCCATCGGCGGGCACGCCCACCATGCGGCGGCAAAAGCTTTCGGGCACGTCATGCCCAAGGTCGCGCCCGGCCTGGATCAGGGCATCAATAGCCAGACTTTCGCTGTCCAGCAGCAGTCCGTCCATGTCAAAAATGACACCCCTGATCGGAGTATTTTCGGTTTCCTTATGTCCTGACAACGTGTTTCCTTTCATGGCTGCGAACTTTTGAAGAGTGTTTCAATAGCCCATTATGGAATCTCGTATTTTCTTATACACGAAAATACGAGGATTGTGTGTCAGAATTCTTAACTATTTCAGAATGATCTTTTCAGGCCGTGTCTTACGCCGTGGGTGTGCCAAGCGGGGCAGTGTGGAACAGACCCACACGCAGCCCCCCATGGGGCACAGGCGGGCCAGAGGGCAGAAACGGCAGGCCCGAGGCATGGGCCAGGGCGGGTTCGCTCGTGACTATGGCGGCTCGCCAGCCCGGAAAGTGCTGCAACAGCCGCTGCCCCAAGGCCCGGTAAAGGGGGAAAAGGGCTTCACGCTCGCCAATGCGGGTGCCGTAGGGCGGGTTGGTAATGACCAGCCCCGGTGGCCCTGCGGGGGGCAGGAGCGTGCCTATGCTGCCTTGCTCAAAATGGGTGTAGTCCGCAACACCGGCGCGGGCGGCATTGGCCTGACTGTTGGCAATGGCGGTGGCGTCGCGGTCGCGGCCATAATAGTGGTTGGCCGGGGTGCGCTGGCTTTTGACAGCGCGCATGGTCTCCCATGCCTCGGCATCAAACGTGGCAAGCTGCTCAAAGGCAAAGGACCGTGCCCGGCCGGGGTTCAGGCGTGCTGCCATTTCCGCAGCCTCGATCACAAAGGTGCCTGACCCGCACATGGGGTCCATGACAGGTTCCACCCCATCAAACCCACATTGACGCAGGAAAAGGGCCGCCATGGTCTCGCGCATCGGGGCGCGGCTGACAGACAGCTTGTAGCCCCGCCTGTGCAGCAACGCGCCAGAGGTGTCGATGCTGATGGTGCAGATATTGCGCGCAATACGCACACGTACCCCTACGGTGGCCTTGTCATCCAGCGGGGCGCCCAGTGTGGCGTGGATGGCGTTGGCCACACGCTCTGCCGCCGCCCCGGCATGGTAAATGCGCGAGGCCTCGCACGAGGCCTCAACCCGCACCGGCACGTCGGGCCGCAGCACGGTCTGCCAGGGCACCTGGCGGGCAAGGCGGTCCAACTGCGCCAGATGGCTGACAGGGAAGGACGCAAGGCGCGCCAGCACACGGCTGGCCCCCCGCACCCACAGGTTGGCACGCCAGACCTCGGGCCAGCCGCCCTGAATGCTGACACCGCCGGGCATGGCCTGGGGTTTACGAAACCCGCGCAAGCGTATTTCGGCCAAAAGGGTTTCTTCCAGCCCCGGGGCGGTGGCCAGAAAGATTTCGAACGGGCTGTCCTGTGCTGTCATTGTGCCTGAATGGCAGGAACCCGCCGCCACGGCAATGCACCGTGCAGGTGCCAGCCCCCGCCAGCCCTGCGTGACCATGCTGGTCGGGCAGGGTGGCAGGGGGTGCCGTGGTTAATACGTGCCAGTGCGGAGTTGCAGCACGCGGGCGGTCTGGAAGCGGCTGACGCTCTCGGCCAGGGTGCAGGTTTCCTGCCGCAGGTTGTGTGTGGCGGCGCTGGACTGTTCCACCATGGCGGCGTTCTGCTGGGTGCTCTGGTTAATGTCGGCAATTGCCTTGTTGACCGCACCAAGGCTTGACGCCTGATCCTGCGAGAGCTGGTTGATCTGCCCTATGGCGTCGGTCATGGCCTCGACCTGTTGGGCGATGGTCTGCAGGGTCTGGTGCATGCTGGCCACCAGCTTGACACCACTGTCCACCTGCCCGCGGGACGAGCCGATAAGCTGTCGGATTTCCTTTGCAGATACCGATGATTTTTCGGCCAGGGTGCGTATTTCGGCGGCGACAACCGCAAACCCGCGCCCACTCTCACCCGCCCGTGCAGCCTCCACCCCGGCATTGAGCGAGAGTAGATTGGTCTGAAAAGCAATGCCGTCCAGTAGGTCAACAATGGCCGACATTTTGTGGGATGATCCCTCAATATCCCGCATGGTGCCAATGGTGTCCTGCATGACAGTCTCCGAGGCCCGGGCTGCCTGCCGGGCCTGTGCGGCCATGCCGCGTGCATCCAGCGTAATGCGGGCTGTCTGCTCTGCCCCGTGGGTGACGGTGTGCAGGGCGGCTGCGGTCTCGTTCAACGTCGCGGCCTGGCGCTCGGTGCGCTGGGCCAGATCCTCCACCGCGTGGGCAATTTCGGAAGACCCGGTCTCCAGCCCCCCGACCGCGCCCGTCACCTGGCCCATGGCATCCGACAGGGACGACAGTGCTGCGTTGAAGTTCTGGCGCAGGCCCTCAAACTCCTGCGGGAAAGGGCTTGTAAAGCGGAAGGACAGGTCGCCCCCTGCCAGCGCCTTCAGGCCAATATCAAGGTCACTGATCAGGCTGTTCTGGCGTCTTTCCCGCTCAAGCGTTTCCGCCTGGGCGCGTTCGCGCTCTTTGCCTGCTTCTTCCAGATACACGGAAATGGCCAGGTCAATATCCAGCAGTACCGCCTTGCACAGGCTGCCCAGTGCCTTGCCAAATTCTGCGGGGGTCTGCTGGCTCTTGCGTGAAAACAGCCCCCCAGGGCTTGTGTTGCTCTGTACGGCTGATTGTACAAGGTGATCCAGCACGGTGGCATAGCCGCCAATGTACCAGCGTGGCTCCAGCCCGATACGGGCATGCACGGTGCCTATGGCGCGGGCCTGCGCGGCGTAGCTGTCACCAAAGCTGGCGCTGGAGATGTTGCGCCAGTGGTCCACCTGGGCGCCCTTGGCGCGGTCCATATGCCCGCGTGAGGAAAAGAATTTGAGGGTCTCGGGTGTTTTGCTGACTTGTTTGTAAAAGAGGTCCAGCCCGTTTGGCAGTTCCCGTTCCATAACGCTCTGGAGGGAGCGGATGGCGGCGCATTGTTCTTCCCCCAGAGCGAGGAAGTCCAGGCGTTTGCCAAGCTCAAGTCGGGTGATGTCAGAGACAGGGGGCGTGGACGTCTGAGCGATGGCATGCATGAGGGTTATCCCGTGTGCGAGGTCGTCTTGCGGTTGCGTGGCGGCTTGACAGGGTGGGTCAACTATGGACGCCAATGTATGAAGGTTTGACAAAGGTCAGACTTGGAAAGATCAATTTTTTGTAATGTTCCGGTTTCGATTGTTTTGGGGGCACGAAGCGCATATGTGTCGCTTAATGATAATGACACCTATTATCATTTATCGGGGCCGCCCCCAGGCACACCGCAGCAGGCTGTCAGAGGGCACGCCCCCGTATCGGATCAGGATTGGATAGTCAGGAAGTCATGCGTTTTATCGTCTTGTGTCACCGCTGGGCGGGTGGGGTTGCGGGCCTGCTGCTGGCCATTCTCGGGCTGTCAGGAGCATTGCTTGTTTATAAGGATGTCTGGACCCTGGTGCCACATCATTACGATACCGTTGTGCAGGACGCGACCCAGGTCGGGCAGGCTGTCACACGGATGATGCACGACCCCCACCCCCCGCAGATGATCACCTTTGCCACCGACAGCCTCGGGGTGGACAAGCTAGCCATAGCCAAAGGCGGTGGTGCTTATGCGGACCAGTCGGGGCAGGTGCTGCTGCGCTGGGGCAGCGACTGGGCCCGGCCCGAGCTATGGCTGGTGCAACTGCACCGCTATCTGCTGGTGCGTCCGGGGGGTGAGACGGTTGTCGGGGTTGCGGGGCTGGTAGGGTTTGCCCTGGTGCTGACAGGCTGCATTGCCTGGTGGCGTACCCGGCGCACCTTTGCCCCCCGCCTGCTGCCCCAGCGGTTGAGCCGCCCGGCCATTATCCGCCACCACCGCGACCTGGGGGTGCTGGTGACACCGCTGCTGCTGATCTCGTTCCTGACAGGGGCGTTTATGGTCTTTCGCCCGCTGGGGGCGCTGGTGTTGGGGCCGGGGGCCGGGCAGGTTGTTGCCAGTGCCTTCAAGGCACCGGATTACCCCCATGTGCGGACATCGCCCGATCTGGATTGGCAGGCAATGATGGAGGAGGCGCGTGTGCGTTTCCCCAAGGCCCAGTTCGGGCGGCTGGCCATGCCGCGCCGGGGCGGGTCACTGATTACGCTGAGCATGCGCCAGCCGGGTGACTGGCTGCCCAACGGGGCGGCCATGGTCTGGTTTGCGCCCGATACGGGGGCTGTTGTGGGCGTGCGCGATGGCGGGCAGGCTCCGGCCCAGGCCCGTGGCTTCATGACCTATATGCCGCTGCATATCGGCCGGGTGGGGGGTATTGTGGGCAAAGCCCTGATGGCGCTGAGTGGACTTTCCTTGGCCACGCTAGGCCTGCTGGCCACCTGGACATTCTGGTTTGTGCAACTGACAGGCGACAAAAAGAAAAAACAGGCCCGCGCCGCCGCAGCGCAGGCCGCGGGCCAGACCGGGGGCTGACCCACCCCCACGCCGGAGGTGTGCACAACTGCGTGGGGTCCAGAACCGGGCTCCCTTCCACACGTTTGCGCAGGACAAGGCGCGGGCCACAAAACCCTGCCCGCACCCGCATACCGCGTGGAAGGACAGACCATGTCAGACAGCAAGACGGCCTTTTCCGGCCAGCCCGACGCTACCAGCCTGGTGGATGTGACAGGCACAGGGGGGGAACTGCACCAGACCCTCCCTCAGGCGGATGCCCAGGCCTGCCTGACAGACAATTTCGGCCACCGTATTGCCGACAACCAGAACTCCCTCAAGGCTGGTGCCCATGGGCCCACCTTGCTGGAAGATTTTGTTCTGCGTGAAAAAATTTTCCACTTCGACCATGAGCGCATACCGGAGCGGATCGTGCATGCGCGCGGGTCGGGGGCGCATGGTGTGTTTGAATGCACCCACCCCATACCGGAACTGACACAGGCCACCCTGTTCCAGCACAAGGGGGCAACCTGCCCGGTGTTTGTGCGGTTTTCTACCGTGGCCGGGGGGGCAGGGTCTGTTGACACCCCGCGTGATGTCCGGGGCTTTGCCGTCAAGTTTTATACCGATGCCGGTAACTGGGATCTGGTCGGGAACGATATCCCGGTCTTTTTCATTCAGGATGCCATCAAGTTCCCCGATCTGGTGCATAGCGTGAAAATGGAAGCCGACCGGGGCTACCCGCAGGCGGCATCCGCGCATGATACGTTCTGGGACTTTGTCAGCCTTGTGCCCGAAACCCTGCACACCGTGCTGTGGGCCATGTCGGACCGGGGGATTCCCCGTTCCCTGCGGATGATCGAAGGCTTTGGCGTTCATACCTTCCGCTTTGTCAACGCGCAGGGGGCCAGCCATCTGGTCAAGTTCCACTGGAAGCCGGTGCTGGGTATTGCCTCCACAACATGGGATGAAGCCGTTAAAATAGCCGGTGCAGACAATGACTTTCATCGTCGTGATCTGTACGAAGCCATAGAGCGCGGAGACTACCCGGCCTGGGACCTGGGCGTGCAGGTGTTTGATGAGGAGTGGGCCGCCCGCCAGCCCTATGACGTGCTGGACGCCACCAAACTAGTGCCGGAGGAAGACGTGCCGGTGCGTATTGTCGGCCGGATGACGCTCACACGCAATGTCAGCAATTTTTTTGCCGAAACAGAACAGGTGGCCTTTCTGCCCTCCAACATTGTGCCCGGGATTGATTTTACCAACGACCCGCTGTTGCAGGGGCGGCTGTTTTCCTACCTGGATACGCAGAAATCCCGTCTGGGCACCACAAACTTTCATCAAATCCCCATCAACGCGCCCCGCTGCCCGTTCCAGAACTTCCAGCGCGATGGCTTGATGCAGACCCACGTGCCCACAGGCCGCGCCAATTACGAACCCAACAGCCTTGCCACAGTAGGGGAGGAGGCCGGTCCACGCGCCTGCCCCAGTACGGGTTTTTCCAGCTTTGCAGGGCTGTCGGGGCAGGAGGATGCAGGCCACAAGCTGCGCCTGCGGCCCGAAAGCTTTGCAGACCATTACAGCCAGCCACGCCAGTTCTATCGTTCGCAAACACCCAATGAGCAGGCCCATATTGCCTCGGCCATTGTATTTGAGCTGTCCAAGGTGGGGCTGGAGCATGTGCAAACCCGCGTGGTGAGCCAGTTGCGCGTGGTGGATGAAGGGCTGGCAGCCCGTGTTGCAGCCGGGCTGGGGATGGACCTGCCCGAGCGCGCAACCCCTGCGCGGGAGCCGGTTGACCTGCGCCTGTCAGACCGGCTGTCCATTCAAAAGCAGGCACAGCCTGATATCCGTGGGCGTGTGGTGGGGATTTTGTTTGCCCAGGGGTCCAATGTAGCGTCCATCCGCGCCTTGCAGGACTATGTTGCCAAGGAGGGCGGCAGCACGGTGCTGGTGGCACCAAGGGTTGGTAAAATTGCTGTCAGCGAAGGCGTGCTGAAGGCCGATGGCCAGCTTGCGGGCTCTCCTTCCGTGCTGTTTGACGCCGTCTGCTCGGTGCTGCTGCCCGAACAGGCCCAGCGTCTGGCGCAGGACGCCGCAGCCGTGCAGTGGTTTGCCGATGCCTATGTGCATTGCAAGACCATTGCCCATTGCAAAGGCACACAGGTGCTGCTGGACAAGGCCGGTGTCGTGCCGGACGAGGGCGTTGTGTCGTTGGAGGATTTCCCCCGTGTCGGGGTCACGCGGCATTGGATGCGTGAGGCATCGGTCCGGAATCTGGCCTGAATTGATGAGTTTTTTTAGGCTTGTGCCCTGCCCGCACGGAGCGCAGGAAGAATGGGAACATTCATGCAGGAACAGGCAGGATAGATCATGACTGAAACAGCAGCCGCTTCTTCCTCGGGCGTGCAGTCCCGTCCTATTGCCCTGGTCACAGGGGCCTCGGCCGGTTTTGGGCAGGCCATTGCACGCCGTCTGGTGGCGGAAGGATACCGCGTTATTGCCGCCGCCCGACGGCTGTCCAGGTTGGAAACTCTGGCGCAGGATCTGGGCGATGCCCTCTACCCGCTGGAACTGGATGTGACGGACCTCAAGGCCGTGCGGGCACTGCCCCAGAGCCTGCCCGAGGACTGGCAGGCAGTGGATGTGCTGGTTAACAACGCCGGTCTGGCGCTGGGGCTGGAACGGGCCTGGCAGGCAGATGGGGATGATTGGGAAACCATGATTGCCACCAATATCAGCGGTCTGGTGGAAATGACCCGCGCCCTGCTGCCGGGCATGGTGGCGCGTAATCATGGGCATGTTGTCATGCTGGGCAGTACGGCGGGGCGTTACCCATACCCAGGTGCCAATGTTTACGGTGGCACCAAGGCTTTTGTGGAGCAGTTTACCCAGAACCTGCGCAGCGATCTGCTGGGCAAGGCCGTGCGGGTGACCAACATCGCCCCCGGCCTGTGTGGCGGGAGCGAGTTCAGCCTTGTTCGCCTGCGGGACGCGGCATTGGCGGATGCCGTGTATGACAGCACCCAGCCATTGCAGCCCGAGGACATTGCCCAGACGGTTGCCTGGGTGCTTGCCCAGCCCCCGCATGTGAATGTGAATCTGATTGAAATGATGCCGCTGTGTCAGGCTTCTGCCGGGCTGGCGGTAGACCGCACCATGGGCTGACAGGTGCGGGTCACCCAGAGTGGCCTGTAGCTAAGACCCGCTGTTAAACAGCCTTTTTCCGTGTGTTCTGCTGGGCAGAGTGCAGGGAGGAAGGCTGTTTTTTTGTGCTATTTACACTAAAAATAATAGTTGTTTTTTGAGGGGCATTGGAGCGTTTGGTTGGGCTTGTGCATTAAATACGAAAAATGAGTGCAATTTATATTGACAGACCGCAGAGATTCCTACAGTGGATAAAAACAAAAGTGGTCATTATAACTACTAAAAATAGTTATTTATTCCACTGATGACATCCACCATAGGCCAGACCGGCCTTGCCACCTGACAGGGAGGAGCAACGTATGAAAACGGATATTCACCAAAGTGTTGCGGTATGCCTTGCTGTGGGTACAGCCCTTGTGGCGGTGGTTTACATGCAGGCTGATATGTTCAGCCTGTCCAGCTTTGCCGAGGCAACATCGAGCCTTTTCAGAACCTGATACGCCATGAGGCGGAACAATCATTCTGATAGCATGTAGCTGCTCCTGAGCATTGCTTTTTCAAAAAGTCCATGTTTTTTACAAAAGCATTTTGGTTTTTAGATAGACCTGTTTTTAAAATACCCTCTTGCATGGATGAGGTCAGAGGGCCACGCTGCTCCTGTCAGTTGTGACTAAGCAGGAGACAGACCCTATGCCCTGGGGTGTTGAAGACGCTGTCAAGCATACGCACAAAGCCACAACACCGGCTTTGCAGGCCCTCTGGGTCAAGGTGGCCAATACCTGTCTGGCTCACACCGGGGACGAAGGCCGTGCCATAAGAGAGGCTAATGCCGTTGTCGCCCGGCAGGTGGAACACCCCCACCACATCCCGCCCGAACAGGGCTAGGGCCTGTTAGATCTTATATTATAGGGATGGAAGAAGGAGGCGGGACAAGCACTTTTACGAACGAGATGTGGGCGATCTGGGAACTTCTGATTGAGGCTGTTCGCCCAAAGGGCAAGACGCCGGCCCATGATCTGCGATGCACGATAGCAGCGATCTTCTGGCATCATGAGAGTGGCGCGACATGGCGGAGTATCCCCGCTGAACTGGGTTCGTGGTGGCGGGCGGCACAGCTTTGCATCTGCTGGGTGAAACTCTGCGTATGGGAGCGCCTGCTCGAACTGGTTCAGGAACAACACGGAGTGGCCCTCGGAATGATTTTTCTGGTTGCCACGAACATCAGGGCTCACCACAAAGTGGCGAGAGCCCAAAAAAGGGGCCTCTTTCGAAGAGCGAGACCATCGTGAAGCACTTGGCCGCTCTCGCGGCGGCTATGACACGAAAGTCTGCGTAATCGCGGACGGACATGGAAAAGCCTTCGGTTTTGCTTTGGCCCCCGGACAGGCTCATGAACTGCCCCTGGCACCAGCCATGCTCGACAACCTTCCCGCCATTCCTACGAAACGACGCGACGGGGCGGTCGCTTGCCCAAAATGGGCCTATCGGTGTCGGCATCTCGTTGAGAGCCTCTGGGCTCGCCTCAAGGAGTGGCGCGTTGTCGCAACCAGATACGAAAAAACAGCAACGTCATTCCTCGCCGTCATACACATCGCTGCCGCAGCAGACTGGATCAAGCCATAACAGGTCCTAGTCTCGCCTCAGCGTAATCAGGACTAACGGCTGTGTTGCCCTTGCCTGCAAGCACCGTGCGGGCTGGCCTTTTCTTTTGTGGCGGGGCGGCATAGGGTTGTCAGGTGCTATCAATTCTCATCTACTGTGCAGCAGCGGCATGCGAAATTGCCGGGTGCTTTGCCTTCTGGGCCTGGTTGCGGCTTGCGCGGTCTCCGTTGTGGGTTCTGCCGGGCTGCCTGTCGCTTGTGCTGTTTGCCTGGCTGCTGACCCTGGTGCAGGCCGATGCTGCTGGCCGGGTTTATGCGGCATATGGCGGCATTTATATTCTGTCGTCCCTGCTGTGGCTGTGGGGGGTAGAAGGCGTGCCGCCTGACAGATGGGATATAACTGGCGCGGTGCTGAGCCTTGCGGGGGCTGCGGTTATTCTGCTGGCCCCTCACCAGGGCTAGTCCCCAAGCACATCTCTCTTCCGTTCAAACCATGGTCATGAATCGGGGTGAAGGGGCCTGCGGTCCCTTCCGGGTTTCAGGGCAGAGCCCTGAGAGCAGATAGCCTCCTAGCAGGCTTTTTTTTCCTGCCTTAACCACTGCACAACCCGCCAAAACGCACAACGCCAGAACAGGTCCTTGCCCATTCTGGCGTTTGCGACGGTATGGATGACGGCCGAACACCGCCACACCATGCAGTGGTCAAGCATCCCCCTACCAACAGGGGCTGTTTACGGCGAGCTTAGTGGAAGTCGGTGCGGAATTTTTCCACCGCAGCCAGCGCGCAGGCTTCGTCCTTGTCGCCCCCCGGCGCGCCGGAAACCCCAATCCCGCCCAAGACAGTACCGTCCGCCTTACGCAGGGTCACGCCACCGGCAATAAACAGGACTTCCGGCACGGTGGCGAGTGACCCGTCAGCCGGGCCGGTCAGCTTGGCAGCGACAAGCTCACTGGTTGTGTTTTTGCCAAATGCCATGCCGTAGGAATAGGCAGTGTACGCCTTGCGGTAGGACACTGACAGCGATTGCAGGGGCACGGTATCCCCCTTGATGACCACCTGCTGGTGGCCTGTGGGGTCCACAACGGTGGCCGTGACTGAAAACCCGTGTTTCGCACAGGTGCTGACGGCGTCTGCCGCCAGTTTTTCAGCCGTCTGCCAGTCCAGCTTCTGTGTGGTGACAAGGTTTGTGGTGGTGGCATGCCCGTAGGGGGCTGTTGCCATGGCGGCAAGGGCTGCCAGCATCAGGGCAGGGGCAGACTGGCGCATGGTCAGAATTCCTCATACGTCGCGGGGTCCTGCCCAAAGGTGCGCCCATCGGGGCGGGCCAGTGTGGCAATCTGCGCCATGTCGTCCGCGCTGAGTTCAAAGTCGAACAGCGAGAGGTTTTCAAGCTGCCGTGCGGGTGATGTCGCCTTGGGCAGCGGTACGGCATCAAGCTGGATATGCCAGCGCAGGATAACCTGCACAATGCTCTTGCCAATCCGCGCGGCCAAAGCCTGTAACACGGGGTCTTGCAGCATGTGGCTGGCGCGGCCAAGGGGGCTCCACGACTGGGTGGCAATGCCGTGGGCTGTGTTAAAGGCGCGCTGCTCGGCTTGCGGGAAGTAGGGGTGCAGCTCAATCTGGTTGACCGCCGGGGTTACGCCGGTTTCGGCAATAATGCGCTCCAGATGGACGGGCAGGAAGTTGCAGACACCAATGGAGCGCACAAGCCCGCGCTTGCGGGCCTCGATCAGTGCGGTCCAGGCCTCAACATACAGGTCCTTGCTGGGGTTGGGCCAGTGGATGAGGTACTGGTCGTAGCTGTCAAGCTGGGCGCGGTAGAGGGATTCCTCAATGGTTGCCAGGGCTTCCTTGTAGTGGTGGTGGCGGCCGGGCAGTTTTGAGGTCACGCGCAGCTCTTCGCGCGCAATACCGGCCCGGCGGATGGCTTCGCCCACAGCACCTTCATTTTCGTAATTGAAGGCGGAGTCGAGCAGCCGGTACCCGGTTTTGATGGCCTGTGCGATGTCGCCCGCACCTGCCGAGCCATTGAGCAGATAGGTGCCAAAGCCGATGGCGGGCATGGTTGCCCCATCATTCAGGGTCACTGTCGGGATCGTTGCTGTGGTCATGTGTCAGCCGCTCCTTGTTCAATTGCTGCCTTACTATAACGGCCAGAACGTATTTGTGTCTGACGAAGGCGGCATCACGGCTGTGTTGGTGGGGGTGGCAAGGGGGCCGGGCGGGCTGTGTGGCCTGCTTTTCTGCGGGTTGGGGCGAGATAGGACGAAGAGAAAAAATATATTCCGATATATCTTGAATTACGATGTATCGGAATATATATCGAAAATTATGAAACATAGACATGGACACGCAGGCGGTCGTTACCGCCAGTTTTTCTCTCCTGACGGGGCAGAGGGTTTTTCCCACCCGCGCCGTCCCCACCACCGCCACGAGGGCGGGCGGCGGGGTGGACGCCACAGATTGTTTGATTACGGAGAAATTCGGCTGCTGGTGCTTGGCCTGATTGCCGAAAAACCGACCTATGGCTACGAGCTGATCCGCGTGATCGGGGAGAAGTTTGGCGGCAGCTATACGCCCAGCCCGGGGGTGATCTACCCCACACTGACCTGGCTGGATGAGGCCGGTTACGTCACGCTTGCTGAGGCTGAAGGCCGCAAGAGCTACCATCTGACCCCGCAGGGGCAGGCTTTTCTGGACGCCAACCGGGCGGCTTTGGAGGAAATTGAGGCCAGAGCCTTGCAGAATGGCGGGCAGGATCAGGCGGGGCGTGGGGGTGTGCCGGTTTCGGTCGCCCGTGCGATGGAAAACCTGCGTACGGCCCTGCGCCTGCGGTTACGCCACGGCGGGCTGGATGCAGAGGCTGCGGAAAAAGTGGCTGCCCTGCTGGACGGTGCCGCACAGGCGGTCGGCCGGGTCTGACCCTGCGGGCATGGGGCCGGGGCAGGGCTGGTTGCCAGCCCCGGTCATGGGCTGGCGGTTATCGTGGCCCCAGAGTTTCTTGCAGTTTTTTGGTATCCAGCGCGTTTTCCCAGCGGGACACAACAATGGTTGCCACCGCATTGCCGATCAGATTGGTCAGCGACCGGCACTCGGACATAAAGCGGTCGATCCCAAGGATAAGCGCCATGCCGCCCACCGGCACGCTGGGCACGACTGACAGCGTGGCAGCAAGGGTAATAAAGCCCGCCCCCGTAACCCCGGCGGCCCCTTTGGAACTGACCATGGCCACCAGCAGCAGGGCCAGTTGCTCCCCAAAGCTCAGATGCACATCGGTGGCCTGGGCAATAAACAGGGCCGCCAGGGTCATGTAGATATTGGTGCCATCAAGGTTGAAGGAATAGCCCATGGGCACCACAAGCCCGACAACCCCTTGGGCACAGCCTGCCTGCTCCATTTTTTCCATCAGCCCAGGCAGTGCTGATTCGGAGGAGCTGGTGCCCAGCACAATCAGCAGTTCTTCACGCAGGTAGGCCAGCAGGCGCAGGATGCGAAAGCCCGAAAACCGCGCCACAGCCCCCAGAATGACACAGACGAACATGATCGAGGTCAGGTAGAAGGCTAGCACCAGCCCGGCCAGATGTACAATGGCCCCCAGCCCGAACTTGCCAATGGTAAACGCCATGGCCCCAAAAGCCCCGATGGGGGCCAGGTACATGACCAGCCGTACCACGCCAAACACCAGCTCCGTCAGGCTGCGGAACAGGCTCAGCACGCTTTCCCCCGTCTTGCCCATCTGCGCCAGGCTGACCCCGAACAGGATGGCCACCAGCAGCACTTGCAGGATTTCACCCGACGTAAAGGCACTGGCCGTGGTGGTGGGGATAATCTGGAGCAGAAAGTCCTGAAAGGAGTGGCCGTGTGCCGCTGCCTGCACAAACTGCGTGACGGATGATGTATCCAGGCTGGCGGGCTGGATATGCATGCCCGCCCCAGGCCGGGCGATATTGGCTACCGCCATGCCCACGGCCAGCGCCAGTGTTGAAAAACACAGGAAGTACAGCATGGCCTTGCCCGCCACCCGGCCTGTCTGTTTCATGTCCGACATGCTGGCAATGCCCGTGCAGACGGTCAGGAAAATGACAGGGGCGATGACCATCTTGATCAGCTTGACAAAGCCGTCACCCAGCGGGCGGAGCATGGTCGCGGTGTTGGGAAAGAACGCACCCACCGCAATACCGGCAATAACCGCAACAAGAACCTGGATATAAAGCGTGTGACCACGCACGCCATGCGACGGGGAGGAAGGAATGGCCACGCTGTTTGGTCTTTCTGTCTGGTGTCGGGCGGTGCGGCCCTTCCCCCCAAAGGGACAGTGCCAGCAGGTGCGGCACGCTAGCGTGCCTGTGCCTAGCGTGAAAAGAGGGCAGACAGGCGGCCCCGTTTAAGGGGGCTGGCGTCGTAACCGCTGATTTCCGGGGTTTTCGGCGGTCACAATACCTTAACAGGACAGATTCTTAAAAATTTTGATACAATTCTGGCAGTAAAATTCTGGAGACGGATGGGAAAACCGATGACGCCAGAGATCGATACAGACACTCTCTCCATTGCCGACCGTGAGCGCGAGCGCGAACGGATGCGGCTTGAGATCATGGATGATCTGGATGAGGAAATCGAACTCGAGCTTCAGGAGGAAGGGCTTGAAAGCGGTGTCGGTCTCAGCCGTCACTCCTTCCGCCGTACCTATTTCCGCGAGCTTGTCCGCCTTCAGTCCGAACTGGTGAAAATGCAGGACTGGGTGCAGGAAACCGGCTACCGGCTGGTTGTGCTGTTTGAGGGGCGCGACGCCGCTGGCAAGGGCGGTGCCATCAAGCGTATTACCCAACGCCTGAACCCGCGTATCTGCCGTGTGGCGGCTCTGCCCGCCCCGACCAACCGTGAAAAAACCCAGTGGTATTTCCAGCGCTATGTGGCGCAGCTTCCCGCCGCGGGGGAAATCGTCCTGTTTGACCGGAGCTGGTACAACCGGGCCGGGGTCGAGCGGGTTATGGATTTCTGCACCGAGGATGAATACGAAGAGTTCTTCCGCTCCGTGCCAGAGTTTGAGCGTATGCTGGTGCGCAGCGGCATTAAGGTTGTCAAATACTGGTTCTCCATCACAGATGACGAGCAGGAAGCCCGCTTCCGCGCCCGGATGGAAGACCCGCTGAAGCAGTGGAAGCTCAGCCCCATGGACCTGGAAAGCCGCAGGCGGTGGGAGCGTTACACCCGCGCCAAGGAAGTCATGCTGGAACGCTCCAGCATTGAGGAAGCCCCCTGGTGGGTGGTGCAGGCCGTGGACAAAAAGCGCGCGCGGCTGAACTGCATCCACCATCTGCTGGCTCAGGTGCCGTATGAGCCTGTGACTAGGCCCGAGGTTGTGCTGCCCCCGCGGGAATACAATGCGGATTACGTGCGCCAGCCCACGCCGGAATCCATGATCGTGCCAGAAATTTACTAACTGCCAGCCTCGCAGTCTTACGGCTGGAGGGCATTGCCAGCCTGACCAGCTTTAATCCTGCGGCGGCCGCGTTTTGTGTGCCGAATACTCAGTCATGCCCCTGCCGGGTTCTCCCGGTGGGGGCATGGCGTTTCTGGGCTTGGGTGTCGTGACTGTGCCGGGGTGGCTTGAACTCAGGGCAGGGCGTTTTTCAGCCACTCTTCCACCGTGTCCACCAGGGCGCGCCCGCTCGCTTCGTCACGCCGGGGGGCATCAAAGCGGGGGCCGAGGCGCAGGCTATAGCGCATGGGCAGGGGTGGTAGCCTGTAAAACCGCCACCCCTGGGACAGGTAGGGGTTGGTGGTTTCAATCAGCACCACCTGCACCGGCAAACGGGTGCGCTGGGCCAGAGCCGCAAAGCCCGGCTGCAAAGGGCTGGGTGCGGTGCCAGCGCGCGAGCGTGTACCTTCAGGGAAGAGTAGAAGCTGGCAGCCTTCATGCAACTGTGTGGTGGCAGGGCCAAGTACTCGCAGCAACGTGTCGTGCCGCACATAACCTGCGGTACGCAAGGTGCTGCCCAGTATGGCGCGGTCCCAGATGGAGGCCTTGGTTACGCAGGACAGGTGCGGCAGGGCAGCCGCAAGGATCAGGCTGTCGAGGCGGGAGGGATGGTTGGCCACCAGAATAATCGGCCCTTCCCCCCGCAGGCTGTCCAGCGCGTGCAGGTCACAGTCCAGAATACCGGCGGCATGCAGGTAGCGCACAGCCAGCCGTGACATGCCATGTAGCCAGCGCCGCCCGGCCTGCCTGCGGCGTGGCCCATCGGGCATAAGCCGCCGCAGCACAAACGCCCCGATATCCAGACACAGGAAGATAACCCCCGTGACGGCAAGGGAGGCATAAAAGCGCAGGCGGGTGCTTGGGGCTGGCTGGGCGGGCATGGGGCTTCAGGGCGCTGGGGCGGCAGGGGGTATGCGGGTGTCAGCTTTGGCAACAGGGACAAGAGAGCGCAGGCCGGTCAAGCGGTCGGGTCACCGTAGCCCCGGCAATACTATGCCCCCATAAGCCTGCCCGCCGAGCCTGTAGGCTCAGGGGGTGGTGTTCATCAGGGTGCGCAGGGTTGCAGCCATGGTGCTGCTGTCCGCCCCGGAATCCACCAGCCCACGGTAGCGTGTCTGCGGGTCCATCAGCACAAACTGGGGGGACATACGCATGGCATAGCCCCAGTCCGGGTCGGTGACCCGCTCAATCGGGGCTTTATACTCTTTTGCCAGATCGATCAGGGAATGGGGGGCGGCTGTCCCCGCCACAACACGGGGGCCGATGGACTGGCCATACTGGCGCAGGCGCTCGGCTTCGTCCCGGTCGGGGTCAAGGCTGACAAAAATAATCACCGCATCCCGCCCGCCGGGGTCCACGGCGTTGAGTGCTGTGGACATGTTGCGCAGGGCCGGGGTGCAGGCGTCGTGGGCGCAGTGGGTTGCCCCAAACAGCACCAGCATCCACCGACCGCGGAAGGTCTGGTCGGTCATGGTGCCGGTTGTGGCGTCCATCAGTCGGAAGGAGCCGCCGGTCTCATTACCGTAGCTGTCCAGCGTAATGCTGTGGTTAAGGGCATAGCGGGTGGCAGCGTAGCCCCCGGCCCCTGCCGCGGCCACAATGGCAGCGGTTATCAGCGCCACGCGCTTTCCTGAAGGTGACATGCGGCTAGTGTGCCTCCGCCCAGTTCTGGCCTATGCCGGTTTCAACAACCAGCGGCACGCAAAGCTGCGCCGCTGCCTCCATGATGGTGCGGGCCTGTGCAGCCACGGCATCTGCCTGGGCTTCGTCCGCTTCAAACAACAGTTCGTCATGCACCTGCAACACCATGCGTGCGGACTCGAGCCCCGCAGCCCGCAGGGCGTCAGGCAGGCGTACCATGGCGCGTTTTATGATATCAGCCGCCCCACCCTGCAAGGGGGCGTTAATGGCCTGCCGCTCTGCGTACTGGCGGCGGGCGGCACTTTTTTCTGCAATCCCAGGCACATAGCAGCGGCGGCCAAAGGGGGTCAGCACATAGCCCTGTGTGCGTGCCTCTTCCTTAACCCGTTCCATATAGTCACGAATACCGGGGTAGCGGGCAAAATAGGCGTCGATATAGGCTTTGGCCTCCCCTGCGGGAATGCCAAGCTGGCGGCCCAGCCCAAAGGCCGAAATACCGTAGATAATGCCAAAGTTGATGGCCTTGGCCCGGCGGCGTGTCAGCGGGTCCATGCCTTCAAGCGGCACACCAAACACTTCCGACGCCGTGCGGGCATGAATGTCCTGCCCCAGGGCAAAGGCCTCCCGCAGGGCGGGAATACCCGCCACATGGGCCAGCAGGCGCAGCTCGATCTGGGAATAGTCGGCCGAAATCAGCCTGCGGCCCGGAGGGGCGACAAAGGCCCGGCGGATGCGTGTGCCTTCCTCCGTGCGGACAGGGATGTTCTGCAGGTTCGGGTCGGAGGAGGATAGGCGGCCCGTGGTGGTAATGGCCATCTGGAACGAGGTATGCACCCGGCTCTGCGTGCTGGTCTGGCGCAGCAGGGCATCGGTATAGGTGCTTTTGAGCTTGGCAAGCTGCCGCCACTCCAGCACACGCACGGGCAGGTCGTGGCCCTGATCGGCTAGATCCTGCAACACGGAGGAATCCGTGCCCCATGCCCCGGCTTTGCCTCGGCGGCCCCCTTTAAGGGCCATTTCATCAAACAGGATTTCCCCAAGCTGCTTGGGCGAGCTGATGGTAAACTCGCGTCCGGCGGCTTCGTAAATGCCCTGTTCCATATCCTTCATGCGGGCTTCAAAATCATCCGACAGGCGGGCCAGTTCGGCACGGTCAACGGCAATGCCGTAGAGCTCCATGTCAGCCAGAACGGGGCCGAGCGGGCGTTCTATCTGCTCGTACAGGGCCAGCGCCTGCTGTGTGCGCAGGGTGGGGCGCAGCACATGCCACAGGCGCAGGGTTACGTCGGCATCTTCCGCCGCGTATTCGGTCGCTTTTTCCACCGCGACCTGCGCGAAGGGAATGCGCGCCCGGCCTGTGCCTGTCACGCTGTCATAGGTAATGGGGGTGTGTTGCAGGTGCAGGGCTGCCAGCTCGTCCATACCCTGCCCGTGCAGCCCGGCGGACTGGCTGTAGGACAGCAGCATGGTGTCATCCACAGGGCCGATGGTGCCGTGGGGAATACCCGCTGTATTGAGCACCAGCAGGTCGAACTTGGCATTATGGAAGATTTTGAGGACCGATCGGTCCTCAAGCAGGGGCCGCAGGATGTCCAGCGCCACCTGTGGGTCCAACTGGTCGCCTGTGGGGGTGTCCAGCATGCCTTCGTGCCGCAGGGGCACGTAACAGGCCTTGCCGGGAGTGCTGGAGAGCGAAAAGCCCAGCAGGCTTGCCGTCAGCGGGTCCAGCCCGGTTGTTTCGGTATCGACAGCGCAAACCCCGACTTCCTGCGCGCGGGTCACCCATGTTTGCAGGGCTTCGGCAGTGCGGACGGTGTCATAGCCCGTATAGGGCGCGCTGGTGACAGCCTCTGCGACCGAGGGTGCAGCGGCCGGGGTGGCCTGCGGGGCAAGGGTGGTGCCGTTGGCGCTGGCATGGGCGTTGGCGCGTGCAGCACGGTGCAGTTGCGCGCCCGCGGCGTGCCCCATGCCCATGCGGGTCAACACCGAGCGGAAGCCCATAAGGGCAAGCCATTCGGCCAGCACAGCGGTATCTGGCTCACGCGTGGCCAGCTCTTCCAGCGGTACGGGCAGGGGAATATCCCGCGCAAGGGTCACAAGCTGGAGCGAAACCCGCGCTGCCTGAGCATGTTCCACCAGCATGTCCCGGCGCTTGGACTTTTTCATGTCCGGGGCGCTGGCCAGCACCTTGTCCAGCGTGCCGTATTCATTAATCAGCGCCGAGGCTGTTTTGGGGCCAATACCGGGCACACCGGGCACGTTGTCGGTGGGGTCGCCCATAAGGGCCTGGACTTCGGCCACCTTGTCGGGCGGGACACCAAACTTGGCCTCGACCTCGGTCGGGCCGATGGGGGTCTGGCGAATGGGGTCCAGCATGCTGACACCGGGGCCAACAAGCTGCATCAGGTCTTTGTCGGACGAGACAATGGTGCACGTGCCCCCAGCCGCGCGGATGGCGGTGGCGTAGGAGGCAATCAGGTCGTCCGCCTCCCAGCCCGGCAGTTCAATCCCCGGTACGCCAAAGGCCTGCGTGGCGTCACGGATCAGGCTGAACTGGGGGCGCAGGTCTTCCGGCGGGTCGGGGCGGTGGGCTTTGTACTGGGGATATATTTCTGAACGGAAGGTCTGGCGGCTGGCATCAAACAGCACGGCCAGATGTGTTCCCGCGTGTTCGCGCAGCAGGCGGGCCAGCATGGTGGTAAAGCCATAAACCGCGTTGACGGGCACCCCTTCGGGGCTGGTCATGGGGGGCAGGGCATGAAAGGCGCGGAAGATAAAGCCGCTGCCATCTACCAGTACCAGGTGTGGGGTGTCTGTCATGATCGGGCCAGCCGGAGGGTAGGAGGAACAGGCGGGAAAAACAGCATGGTGATGGGGATATGCCCCTTGCGTCTGGTTGTCCAGCGCGTAGGGCGGCACCCGGAAACCCCCTTGGCGCAGGGCTGGGGCAGGGGGTGCAAGAGTGGTGCTGCCATGCTGTGGCGGGGTAGCGGGGCTGCTGCCGCCAGATATGTCAAAGCTGCGGGCCCGTGCGGGCCGCCGCGCAACGCGGGTGGTTGCGCGGCAGGAGCATGGGCTGGCAGGTCAGCCGACGACCTTGACCCAGTCATGCGGGTCTGCCGTGCGGCCGAACTGGAGGTCGCACAGGGTCTGGCGCAGGCTGCTGGTGATGGGGCCAGCGGTTTTGCCGTCGCCAATGGTGCATTCCCCACGGGTGCTTTTGAAGGCGCCAATGGGGGTGACCACGGCGGCTGTGCCACAAGCAAACACTTCCTTTAGGCGGCCTGCGGTGGCGTCGGCATAAAGCTGGTCGATGGCGTAGGGTTCTTCCCGCACGGTCAGGCCACGGTCACGCGCCAGGGTCAGCAGGGAGTCCCGCGTGATGCCGTGCAGGATGGTGCCGCTGGCCAGCGGTGGGGTCAGCAGTGTGCCGTCCTCAAACACCATCATGACATTCATGCCGCCCATTTCTTCCAGCCAGCGGCGTTCCAGCGCATCGAGGAACAGCACCTGGTGGCAGCCGTGGGCCTTGCCCTCCATCTGGGCGTTCAGGCTGGCGGCATAGTTGCCCCCGCATTTGGCCGTGCCCGTGCCCCCGCGAGAGGCCCGGACCGAGTTTTCCTCCACCCACACGGACACCAGCCCGGAGTCGGCGGAGAAGTAGTCACCCGCCGCGCAGGCAATGACGATGAACTTGAATTCAGCCGCCGGTTTCACGCCCAGCGCGGCCTCGGTCGCGATCATGAAGGGGCGGATATACAGCGTGCCGACATCCGGTGCGGGGACCCAGTCGCTGTCGATGCTGACAAGCTGGGTCACTGCTTCCAGGAACAGGTCTTCGGGCAGGTCCGCCATGGCCATGCGCTCGGCCGATTTGCGGAACCGGCGGGCATTGGCTTCGGGGCGGAACAGCAGGATGCGGCCATCGGGCGCGCGGTAGGCCTTCATGCCCTCAAAAATTTCCTGCGCGTAGTGCAGCACGGAGGCAGCAGGGTCCAGCAGCAGGGGCTGGCGGGGCAGGATTTCGGGCGAATGCCAGCCCCGGCCTTCGGTATAGGTGACAACAGCCATGTGGTCGGTAAAGGCCCGGCCAAAACCTGGGTTGGCCAGAACATGCGCGCGCTCGGCGGCGGAAATGCCATCGGTCTTGCGGGTGATTGTGAAGGCTGTGTCGGGGGCAGTGGTCATGGGGTGTGGCGTCTCCACGGCGCTGGGGTCTGGACCAGTGGGGTCATGGGGTTGCGTCGGCGGCCTGTCTGGGGGCAGGCATGGCGTTGCAGACACCCTGCCTCATGGCTCCGGCGGAGGTCTTCCCTATCATGTTCATGGCGGCTGTGCCAGAGAGGGAGGGCGGGCGCGCGTGCCGGGGTGGCGCGGCCCTGTTCCGCTTTCCGCTTCCATTGACGGCGTATGGTGTCATGCCCCAATCCCTTTTCAATCAGAGTTATGCTTCCCTGCCAGAGCGCTTTTATGCGCGGCCAGCCCTGTCGGGTGTGGCTGCCCCAAAGCTGATCCGGCTGAACACGCCTTTGGCTGAAAGCCTGGGCCTGGACCCCGCCTGGCTGGCCGGGCCGCAGGGGCTGGCCATGCTGTCGGGCACGGCCATGCCGCCTGGGGTGGACCCGGTGGCGCAGGCGTATGCGGGGCACCAGTTTGGCTATTTCTCGCCCCGTCTGGGCGATGGCCGCGCCCTGCTGCTGGGGGATGTGCGTGACAGTGCGGGCCATGTGCGCGAGATCCAGCTCAAAGGCTCCGGCCCCACGCCGTTTTCCCGCAGGGGGGACGGTCGCGCCGCCCTTGGGCCTGTGCTGCGCGAATACCTGATAAGCGAGAGCATGGCTGCTCTGGGTATCCCCACCACGCGGGCGCTGGCCGCGCTGGCAACGGGTGAGTGGGTGCAGCGTGAAACGCCTTTGCCGGGGGCCATTCTGGCGCGTGTGGCCTCCAGCCATCTCCGGGTGGGCACGTTCCAGTATTTCATGTTCCTCAAGGACACGGAGGGGCTGCGGCTTCTGGCCGACTTTGCCATTGCCCGGCATTGCCCCGACGCGGCTCAGGCACCCCGGCCCTATGTTGCGCTGCTGGCGCATGTTGTGGCGGCGCAGGCGCGGCTTGTCGCCCAGTGGATGCTGGTTGGCTTTATCCACGGGGTGATGAACACCGACAACATGGCCATCTCGGGCGAGACGATCGACTATGGCCCCTGCGCCTTCATGGACCATTACGACCCCGCCACCGTATTCAGCTTTATTGATGAGCAGGGGCGCTATGCCTACACCAACCAGCCCACGATAGCGCTGTGGAACCTGACCCGCCTGGCCGAAACCCTGCTGCCGCTGCTCAGCCCTGTGGAGGCTGAAGCTCCGCCACTGGCGAGGGAGGTTCTGGCCACGTTCAACACCCAGTTTCATCAGGCGTATTTTGGTGGCCTGCGTGCCAAGCTGGGCCTGCGGGAAGAGCATGAGGGGGACGAAGCCCTGTTTGCGGCCCTGCTGGAAACCATGGCCCGCACCGGGGCAGACTTTACCAACACCTTCCGCGCCTTGAGTGATGAGGACGTGCTGGCCGGGGCCATGCCCGCCACCCTGCCTGAGGCCTTTGCTGACTGGCTGGCGCGCTGGCGTTTGCGGGCGGCGCAGGAACAGCCCGCCCCCATACAGGAGCGGGCGGCAGGGATGCGGGCGGTCAACCCCTGCTACATTCCACGTAATCACAAGGTTGAATCCATGATTGCCGCCGCCGTCGGGCAGGGTGATTACGGCCCGTTTGAGGAGATGCTGAGCGTGCTGTCCCGCCCTTACGAGACCCAGCCAGGGCGTGACTCCTTTGCCGCACCCCCGTTGCCGGAGGAGCGTGTGCGCAACACATTCTGCGGTACATAAGCCCGCAGGGTGCGTTGCGTAAAAGCAACACTGTGGGAATGACGCTTTAAAACGATATACTATCGTATATCACAATATAAAATATTCCTCTATCGGTGCTTTGAAAATAGCACCGATAGAGGATGTATGATGTTGCTACGGCGTCGCGCAGGTCTGGGTCTTTGGCGGCTTTCTCTCACCTTGCGGCGGGGTCTTGCCCTGGGTGTCGCTGTGGGCGCGATGCACTGTCCTTCTGCCGGGGCCTGGGCGCGCGGGTATGATGCAACACCCACCCAGCAGGCCGACAGCAACGCGGAGCAGGTGATTGTGACCGGCACGCGTGATCCTTCGCAGACAGCGCGCCACTCGGTCAGCCCCGTGGTAGTGGTGTCGGGCGAGCAGCTGCGGGCCACGGGCATGACCGATATCCGCGACGCGCTGACCCAGCTTGTGCCCTCGGTCAGCAGGCAGGTCATGGGGCTGGATCAGGGCTCGCTGACCGATTCACTCAGCCTGCGCGGGCTGAATGCCGACCAGACCCTTGTGCTGGTCAATGGCAAGCGCCGCCATACCACGGCGGCCCTGTCGTTTGACGGCGGGCCACAGCAGGGCACAACCCCGGTGGATATGGACATGATCCCCATGTCCGCCATCGACCATATTGAAATTCTTGAAGATGGCGCATCCGCCCAATACGGCTCGGACGCCATTGCCGGGGTGATCAACATCATCCTCAAATCCAACAAGAGCGGCATTACGGCGCAGGCGGTCAACGGCGGCTATTATGCGGGGGATGGGTTTACCACGGGAGAAATCTTCAACGCCGGGATGGACCTGGGCGGGCGCGGGTTCCTCAACGTCAGTGCCGAGGTCAAGCACCAGGACCGCACCGTGCGTGTGGGGGCCGACAGCCGCACAGGCCAGAAAGACAATGCAGCCATAGGCTCCCCCCAGGTCACGCGTGAAGGGATTGCCGTCAACTTCGGCTATCACATCACCCCGGATATCGAGATTTATTCCTTCGATACCTATACCCATAGGGATGCCGAACGCTGGGCCTACCTGCGGACCGCCAGCAGTCTGCCGGAGGTCTACCCCACGGGCTACACCCCCACCCAGACCATGCCCGATGATGACTTTGGCGTAACCGTGGGTGTGCGGGGCAAAAAGCTGGCAGGCTGGAGCTGGGACCTCAGCACAACCTATGGTGAGGACCACGATAGTCTGGGCCTGTACAATTCAGCCAATATCGACCTGTACCATGCCACGGGCTACACGCCGCAGCGCTTTCACATCGGGTCGTTCAGCAACAGCCAGTGGACAACCAATTTTGACCTGCGGCGGTCCTTTAACGTGCCGTTGCTGGCCAAGCCGCTCAACCTGGCCCTGGGGGCGGAATACCGTTACGACAGCTACGCTATCGGGCAGGGGGACGCGGCCTCCTACGCCTATACCGGATCGCAGGGGTACCAGGGTCTGAGCCCGGCCAATGTCGTTAACGCCAGCAGGGATGTGACGGCGGGCTATATTGATGTGTCCACGCAGTTGCTGCCCAAATGGCAGGTCGATTTTGCAGGCCGGTTCGAGCATTACACCGACGTGGGAGATACCGAGACCGGCAAGGTGTCCTCCCGCTATGACTTCAACCGCTTTTTTGCCATTCGTGGCACGGTCAGCAACGGTTTCCGGGCGCCGACTCTGGCGGAGGAGCATTACGCCAATATCGTCACCAGCCCCAGCTACGCCAACGCGCAGTTGCCTGTCAGCTCGCCCGGTGCGCGTTACCTGGGGGCCAGTGCGCTCAAGCCCGAGCGTTCAACCAACTTCAGTGCAGGCTTCCTGCTCAACCCGCTGCGGTCGCTGCATATTACGCTGGATGCCTACCAGATTTCGGTCAGGGACAGGATTGTTGATGGCGCGGCCTATAACGGGCAGGACGCCATGACCGCGCTGGCGCTGGACGGGGCCTCCGTTCAGGAAGGCATCGACCCGACAGCAGTATCGGCACAGTATTTTACTAACGGGGCCAGCACCCGCACACGCGGTATGGACATAACGGCCACGTATGACACCAACTTCGGGCGCTACGGTAAGGTCCGGTGGGATGCCGCCGTTAACTTCACCCACACCAGCCTGACCAATGTCGGGCGCGATGCAAACGGCAACTCTCTGGTCAACGCCCAGCAGGCGGCGTATCTGACCACCGCATACCCGGCCAACAAGCTGATTTTTGGCGGGGCATGGCGGCTGGGCCGGTGGGATGCCAGCGTGCATGAAATCCGCTACGGCCATACGACATCGCAGTTGACGTATTATACTGGCCCCAATGCGTTTTCTGTCACCAATTTCATGGAATTTGTGAACAGCCCGCGCTGGGTCACCAATCTGGAGGTGGGGTACCAGCTAACCCCTATCTTCCATATTGCTCTGGGGGCGAACAATGTGGGCAATGCCTACCCCCGCCGCCTGCCGTCCGAGGTCTCGTATCTCAATGTTGCGCGGTATGACACCTATAGCCAGCAGCTTGGGCAGGATGGGGGCTTTTATTACCTGCGCCTGAACCTGAAACTCTGAAAGTGTTGAGTCAGACAACTGTCTGATCAAAAAAGATAAAAGCTTTTGGGTGTCGCCTTTTTCAAAAAGGCGATGGGCTGTGCCGCTGTGCGGGCACAGCCGCCCCAGAACCTTTTCGGGTCACTGACGTGGATAGGTGTGCTGAAGCGCTCCCTGTGGGGAGGGCAGGTCGAGCCCCCGCACATGGCCTTGACGGTACGGGGCGGAACGGCTTTGTTCGCGCCCATCAGCCCCAGACCATATTGGACAGTTCTTGGCACAGACATTTTCCGCCCCCGACAGCCAGCCCCCCGGCCAGCCCCTTGTGTTCCATCTGGTGGTGGAGGAAGGGCAGGCGGGCGAGCGCGTGGACCGCTATCTGGCCGCCAACGCACAGGACCTGTCGCGCTCACGTATCAAGGGGTTGATCGAGGCGGGCTGTCTGCTGTGCGATGGCCAGCTCCTGCGTGAGCCTGCGGCGGCGGTGCGGGTGGGCATGGCCCTTGTGCTGACAGTGCCCCCCGCCGCCCCCGCCACGCCAGAGGGCGAGCAGTGCGTGGCCTTTACCGTTTTGTATGAGGATGACGACCTGATCGTGCTGGACAAGCCCGCAGGGCTTGTTGTCCACCCCGCACCGGGGAACGAGACGGGCACGCTGGTCAACGGGCTGATCGCCCATTGCGGGGACAGCCTGAAAGGGATCGGCGGGGAGCGTCGGCCCGGTATTGTCCACCGTCTGGACAAGGACACCTCGGGCGTGATGGTGGTGGCCAAGACCGAAAAGGCCCATCTGGCCCTGTCGGAAGATTTTGCAGCCCGGCGGATCGACCGTGCCTATCTGGCGGTCTGCTGGGGCGTGCCCGCCCCTGCGAGTGGTGAGTTTGAAGGGGCCATCGGGCGTGACAAGCGCGACCGCAAGCGCATGGCCCTGACCGAGCGGGGCGGTAAATGGGCGCTGACCCGTTACCGTGCCCTCCAGCTTTTTGGCACCGGTGCGACGTTGATGGAGTGTCGGCTGGCCACAGGGCGCACCCATCAGATTCGGGTGCATTTTTCGGCCAATGGTCACCCTCTGCTGGGGGACCCGTTGTACCTGCGCCGGATTCCTGCTGCATCCCGCCAGTTGCCAGCAGCGGCCCGTGCGGCAGCGCTGGATTTTCCACGTCAGGCCCTGCACGCAGCCCGGCTGGGCTTTACCCACCCCTGCACAGGGGTTGAACTGTCGTTTGAAACTCCGATGCCCGAGGACATGCAGGCCCTGCTTGAGGCGCTGGCCGAGTCCTGACAGGGCGGATGCCGACCTGCGACCGAGTCGGCTCTGATAAAGGGGACTGGAATAGTCCGGAAAATCGCGGGATTTTAGAAACCCCGATGCAGTTTTCTTGACATGTGTGGTTTTTGGGGCGCAGTTTCGCAGTGTTTCCCGCTCGCCCCGGTTGCTATGGGGCGTTCGGGGCCGTTTCCATCCGGCTGCTGCTCATGTTGAGGGCAGAGGGAAGATAAACGGCTTTTCCATTACGTGCCGGAGCTTGCCTCTCTACTTTTTAAGGATACGCGCCTGTCGTCACAGGAACCGCAAGTATCCTCGGGAGTTCCAGCACAGGAGGAGTACTGGTCATGGTATCGTCCGTCATCAATGTTGGGCCTGAAGGCAATCTTTCAAGGTATCTTCAGGAAATCCGTAAATATCCGCTGCTCACCCCCGAGGAAGAACTCAGCCTGTCCCGCCGCTGGCGCGACAAGGAAGATGTGAAGGCCGCGCACAGGCTGGTCACATCGCACCTGCGTCTCGTCGCCAAGATCGCCATGGGTTATCGGGGCTATGGCCTGCCCATGAACGAGCTGATCAGCGAAGGCAATGTGGGCATGATGCAGGCCGTGCGGCGGTTTGACCCCGAGAAAGGGTTCCGTCTAGCCACCTACGCCATGTGGTGGATCCGCGCTGCCATTCAGGAATACATTCTGCATAGCTGGTCTTTGGTCAAAATGGGCACCACGGCCGCGCAGAAAAAGCTGTTCTTCAACCTGCGGCGTCTGAAAGGGCAGATGCAGGCCATTGAGGATGGTGACCTCAAGCCCGAACAGGTGGACCGTATTGCCACCACACTGGGCGTGTCCGAGCAGGACGTGGTGGATATGAACCGCCGCATGGCCGCTCCCGACCACAGCCTGAATGCCCCCCTGCGGGCCGATCAGGACAGTGAGTGGCAGGACCGCCTGGTGGACGAACAGCACAACCAGGAAGAAACCTACGCCGAGAACGAGGAACTGTCGGGCCGCAAGGCGCTGCTGGCCACGGCCATGGCCACGCTGAACGAGCGGGAGCAGCGGATTTTTACCGAGCGCCGCCTGAAGGACGAGCCCACGACGCTGGAAGACCTGGCGCATGAATACGGCATCTCGCGCGAGCGCGTGCGCCAGATCGAGGTGCGGGCGTTTGAGAAAGTGCAGGCCGCTATGAAGACGGAAATCGAAGCCCGCCGCAACGCCGGGCAGGGGGGCTGAGCGCCCGCCTGCGCCGCACCCTCAGGCGCGGGCAATGTCCTGAATGAAAAAGGTCGCATCCATGCGGCCATTCCAGCTTTCCGCCCGCAGGTAGCCCGCAAGGTGCAGGGGCGGGCGCGTGCTGTCCTCCAGCACTGGGGTCAGGGGGCTGTCTTCCGCGCGGAACAGCAGGGCCTTCAGCCGTGCGCCGTTATCGGCCCGTAGCAGCACCCGCAGGGTATTGCCGTCACGCCCGATCCTGTCTGTCCGTATAATAGTCGCGTGGGACAGGGCCACCATGGGTTCGGGGTTGCCCGCACCAAACGGGGCCATAGCCCCCATCTGCTGCGCCAGCTCGGCACTGGCGCCCGATACGCTCACGACCGCATCCAGCAGCAGGTCCACTGTGTCGGGCAGGTCTGTTGCCTGTGGCAGGCGGGTGTCGAGGAAGGAGTGGAACTCCTCCAGCCGCTCGGCCTCCAGCGAGAACCCGGCCGCCATGGCGTGCCCACCACCGGTTTTGAGCATACCGGCCTGGCGTGCGGCAATAATCACGGTGCCAAGGTCCAGCCCCGGCACAGACCGGCCTGAGCCTTTGATGGAGCCGTCCTCCTGCTCCGCCCCGACCAGAGCCGGGCGGTTGAAGCGCTCCTTGATCCGCCCTGCCACAATCCCGACCACACCGGGGTGCCAGTCGCGCCCGGCCAGCAGGATAACGCCCCGGCCAGCCTCTTTCTGGGCGGCGGCCTGCTCCATGGCGAGGTCCAGAATAGTGGCTTCCACGTCCTGTCTGCGGCGGTTGACCGCATCCAGCCGCTCGGCCATCTGCCGGGCAACGGTGCGGTCGGTGCAGCGCAGCAGGTTCAGGCCCAGGGCGGCCTCGGCAATCCGCCCTCCTGCGTTAATGCGTGGCCCCAGCGCAAACCCGCAGGAAAACGCATCGGGCGCTTTGGTCACGCTGGCAATTTCCATCAGCGCCGCAAGGCCCGTGCGGTCACGCCGGGCCATGACCTTGAGGCCCTGGGCCACAAACGCACGGTTAAGCCCGTGCAGGGGCATGACATCACACACCGTTGCCAGCGCCACCAGGTCCAACTGGCGCATCAGGTCTGGCGGGGGGCGGTCAGGGGTAAACCAGCCTGCATCGCGCAGGCTGCGCCGGGTGGCCACCATGGCCAGAAACGCCAGTGCCGCAGCGCAGATGGACCCCAGTCCCGACGGGCAGTCCGGCCGGTTGGGGTTGACCGTGGCATGGATGGCGGGCAGCGCATCTTCCGACTTATGGTGGTCAAGCACGATGATATCGGCCTGCCCCGCCAGCGGGTTGAGCACATCGGCCGAGGCCGTGCCGCAGTCCACACAGATGAGCAGGGATGCCCCCTGCGCCACAAGGGCTTGCAGCGCAGGCTGGTTGGGGCCGTAGCCCTCGGTCATCCGGTCGGGAATATGGGTGAGAACCCGGCAGCCCAGTTCCTCCAGCACAGCGGCCAGAATGGCGCTGGCGCAGGCACCGTCTACGTCGTAGTCCCCAAAAACACCTATGGTTTCGCCCTGTTGCACGGCTGTGGCAATGCGGGCAGCCGCCTTGTCCATGTCAGTCAGGCAGGACGGGTCGGGCAGCAGGCTTTGCAGCCTTGGCTCCAGATAGTGGGCAGCCTGTTCGGGTGTTATGCCGCGCAGGGCCAGCAGGCGGCCTACCGTATGGGGCAGGCCAAGCTGCTGGGCCAGAGCGCCTGCCATGCGCTCTGTTGCCGGGTCTTCGGCATTGCCCCGCCAGGCCCAGCGCCGCCCGCTGACACTGTGTTCGACCCCCAGTACGGCAGGGAGCTGTGGCCCCGCGTCATGCGGGGCTGTCGGGCGGGTGGCTGTGGGCATGGGGGTATGCAGGCTTATTCCGGCGCCCAGTTTTTGGTGCGGAAGTTGTGGTGGGCTTCGACAAAGCGCGACGTGCCGGACTTGGAGCGCATGACCAGCGAGTGCGTGACCGCGTGGTAGGGGTGCTGGTGCACACCACGCAGCAGCGCGCCCGTGGTCACACCCGTGGCCGAGAACAGCACCGGCCCGGCGGCCATGTCCTGCAGGCCCAGTTTGCGGTCGGGGCTTTTACCGGGGTTCATGGCCAGAGCGCGTTCGCGCTGGGTGTCGTCTTCAAACAACAGGCGGCCCTGCATCTGGCCATCTACGCAGCGCACGGCGGCGGCAGTCAGCACGCCCTCGGGCGCACCGCCGGAGCCGACATAAATATCCACTTCGCTGGTGGACAGGCAGGCGGCAATGCCCCCGGCCACGTCACCATCGGTCAGCAGGCGCACGCGGGCACCGGCCGCGCGGGCGCGGGTAATCAGCTCCTGGTGGCGGTCGCGTTCAAGCGTACACAGCACCAGATCCTGCACGGTCAGGTTTTTGGCGCGGGCCAGGTTCTTCAGGTTGGTTTCGATGGAGGCGTCCAGGTCCACCACACCTTCGGGCAGGCCGGGGCCAACCACGATCTTGTCCATGTAGATGTCGGGCGCGTGCAGGAAGTTGCCGCGCTCGGCCAGGGCCACCACGGTAATGGCGTTGGGCATGTCCTTGGCGCACAGGTTGGTGCCCTCAAGCGGGTCCACGGCAATATCCATGGCCGGGCCGCCACAGCCCACTTTTTCACCAATGTAGAGCATGGGCGCTTCGTCCATTTCGCCCTCACCAATGACCACGGTGCCATCAATGGCCACGGTGTCAAAGGCGGTGCGCATGGCTTCCACGGCGGCGCCATCGGCGTCGTTCTTGCGGCCGCGGCCCGTCCAGCGGGCAGAGGCCAGGGCGGCGGCCTCGGTTACGCGGACCAGTTCCAGCGCCAGGTTACGGTCGGAGGCGAGAAAAGGAGTGGGACCAACGGAGGATTCAGGCATGGGAATCTACGATCCTTCTTGCATTCAGGCAGGGCGGGCGAGGGGCCGTGTTCAGGCCGCCTCGATCCGGATCATGACCGGGGTGTCGGTGACAACGCTCAGCGCATCAATCTGGGCGATCGCTGCCTGCATGGCAGCTTCCGACGTCCGGTGCGTGACCAGCACCAGCGGAACATGGGGGGCGGTTTCGCTATCCGCCGGGTGTTGCAGCATGCTGCGCAGCGACACACCACAGTCGCGCAGGACAGCGGTAATGTCGGCAATAACGCCGGGGCGGTCCTCTACCCGCAGGCGCAGGTAAAAGGCGGCTTCCCCGACGGATATGGGGCAGGCGCGCACGGGTTCTACCGTGCCGGACTGTACGCCCCACAGGGTGATGGCCTGACCACGGGCAAGGTCCACCAGGTCGGCGGTGACGGCGCTGGCGGTCGGCCCGGCTCCGGCACCACGGCCTTCGACCATGATGCGGCCAACAAACTCACCTTCCGCCACAACGGCGTTGAACACGCCATCCACCTGCGCCAGCGGTGCATGCTGGGGCACAAGGCAGGGGGTAACGCGGGCCTGCAGGCCATCGTCTGTCATGCGGGCAAGGCCCAGCAGCTTGATGCGGTAGCCAAGCTGGCGGGCAAAGGCCAGATCGTCCGCGCCGATGTGGCGGATGCCCTCAACATGCACAGAGTCAAAGGCCACGGGGCGGCCAAAGGCCAGACCGGCCAGAATGGTCAGCTTGTGGGCAGCATCCAGCCCGTCCACATCGGTCGTGGGGTCGGCCTCGGCATAGCCCAGGTCCTGGGCGTCCTTGAGCACGCTGGCAAAGTCCTGTCCGGTTTCCCGCATGACGGTCAGGATATAGTTGCAGGTGCCGTTGAGAATACCGCCAACGCGCAGCAGCCTGTCAGCGGCCAGTCCTTCGCGCACGGTTTTAATGGCGGGGATACCGCCTGCCACAGCGGCCTCAAACAGCAGCGGGGCAGCGTTGTCGGCACTCAGCCTGGCCAGGGCGGAACCATGCAGGGCCACCAGCGCCTTGTTGGCCGTGACAACCGGCTTGCCAGCCTTCAGTGCCGCTTCCACCAGGGCGCGGGCTGGTCCTTCGGCCCCGCCGATCAGTTCCACCACCACATCCACATCCGGGTCGCTGACCAGATCGAGGGCGTTGTCGTACCAGCGCAGGCCCGACACATCGACCCCACGGTCACGCGTGCGGTCGCGCGCGCTGACGGCTACGACCTCAATCGTACGGCCGGTGCGGGCGTGCAGCAGGTCCGCATTGGCGTGCAGCAGCCGGATGACACCCGCGCCAACCGTGCCAAGACCGGCAATACCAAGACGGAGGGGGGAGGAGGAGGAAGGGGATGTCACGGTGTTACAGGCTCCGGCTTTTTAGCGGACGGGGAAGAGGAGGGCGAAATGCCATGCGCGCCGAGGAAGCCCCGGATGGAGCGCAGGGCCTGACGCAGGCGGTGGGTGTTTTCCACCAGCCCGATACGGACGTGGCTGTCACCATATTCACCAAAGCCAAGGCCGGGGGCCACGGCTACGCCAGCTTCCTCCAGCAGTAGTTTGGAAAACGCTACGCTGCCCATCTCGCGGAAGGGTTCGGGAATGGGTGCCCAGGCGAACATTGACCCTTCGGGCGAGGGCACGTCCCAGCCTGCGGCATGCAGGCCACGGATCAGCACATCGCGGCGGTCCTTGTACAGGGCGCGCAGGTCGGCCACGCAGTCCTGCGGGCCGTTCAGCGCGGTTACGGCGGCCACCTGGATGGGGGTAAACGCCCCGTAATCCAGATAGGACTTGATGCGTGTCAGGGCGGACACCAGCCGTTCGTTCCCTGCCGCAAAGCCCACGCGCCAGCCTGCCATGGAGTATGTCTTGGACAGCGATGTAAACTCCACCGCGATGTCACGCGCCCCGGGCACGGCCAGAATGGAGGGGGGCACCTTGTCGCCAAAATAGATTTCGGCATAGGCAAGGTCGGACAGGATCCAGATATTCTCACGCCGGGCGAAGGCCACCAGTTCCTTGTAAAAATCAAGGTCGGCCAGATACGCGGTCGGGTTGGACGGGAAGTTGACAATCAGCGCCGTGGGCTTGGGCACCGAGTGACGTACGGCGCGGTCCAGAGCGCGCAGCATGTCCTCGTCCGGTGTGGCGGGGATGGAGCGCACGCTCGCCCCGGCGATAATGAAGCCGAACTGGTGAATGGGGTAGGACGGGTTGGGCACCAGAATGGTGTCGCCCGGGCTGGTAATGGCCGAGGCCAGATTGGCCAGCCCTTCCTTGGAGCCCAGGGTGACGATGACTTCCTTTTCCGGGTTGAGCGTAACGTTAAAGCGGCGCTCGTAATACCCGGCCACGGCCTTGCGCAGCCCCGGAATGCCCTTGCTGACCGAGTAGCGGTGGGTGCGCGGGTCGGCAATGGTTTCCACCAGCTTGCTGACAATATGCGGCGGGGTGGGGGTGTCGGGGTTGCCCATGCCAAGGTCGATAATGTCCTCGCCCCGCGCGCGGGCCGCGGCCTTGGCCTGATTTACCGAGGCAAAGACATAGGGCGGCAGGCGGCGGATGCGATGGAACTCTTCGGTCATGGAGGTGTGGTGCTCTGGCTATGGGGTTGTGACCCCATTGTTGTTGTGGGACAGGCATAGTAGTCGGCAAAATGCGACAGGCCAACACCCCGCAGGCGCTAAATTAACCCGCCTGCCGTGTGGTGGTGGCGGGTGGGCAAGGCCCATGGGCGCGTTGGCGGGGCTTTGCCAGTCTGGCGGGGTGGCTTGGGGCCGCGCGGCCAGTGGCAGATAACTCCTGGAGCGTGTCTGCCTGTTTGGGCCAGCCCGTATCAGGGCGTGGTGGAAACCCGCGCCCCTGTGCCAAAGGCATCGCCCCGGACATGCAGGGCTGTGGCGGGCACCCCATGGGCGACAAGGAGCTGTGCCAGGCGAGAGGCCCGTAGCAGCCCAAGGCGCACGGCATCGGTCTGGTTGACGGCATCCAGCGCTGTCGCGTTGCCAAACCCGCGGATGTAGAAGGGGCCTTTGGGGGTTTTGTCCACCAGTTTGGCCAAAGCGGCGTCCTGCCCGCTGGAAAGCTGGTCGGAATCGGGCAGGAAGTGGAAGCCCGTGCCTTTGACGTCCGCAAGGTCATAATTGGGTGTGCGTGTGCTGGCCGTGGGGGTGTCAGCAGGCGTGGCCACCCCGGCAATCTGGGGTGGCGGCGGTGGGGCTGCCGGTATGGCGGGCAGTACCTGCGGGCCTGCGGCTCCCTTGTCGTCACGCACGGTGGGGAGGGCAATTTCCCCATCGGGGCTGTCAGCCGTGCTGGGGGTGGTGGTGTCCGGCTGGGGGCGGCTGCTCTGGGCCTGTTGTGGCCGCGGGGGGGCTTCGGCCGCGTCCAGCACGGCACCGCTGGCCCCTGTGGGTAGTTCAGCCTTTGGGGCGGTTCCACCCGGCGGGGGCGGTATGTCGGGGATAAGGCTGCCGTTGGCCGCAACGGTACGGTACGTCAGGTTCCGGTCGCGCAGCAGCCGCTGGGTCAGCAGGGCGCGGGCCTGGGGGGATGTAACATCCGGCGGGTCTGTGGGGGTCAGCCCCACATGGGGGTACGGGTCATAGCGGCCAGGGGCCGGGGGGCGCTGGGTGGCAATAACGCCGCCGCGCATTTTGTGGACCCAGTCAAAGGTGCTGTCCACGGCGTCCTGATGGTTGCACCCGCCCAGTGCGACCATGCCCCCTGCCACCAGTGCGGCGCGCAGGCGGCGGAGGCCTGTGGTGCGCGCGGGTAAAGGCCCGGACCCGGTGCGTGTCCGGCAAGGGTGTGGCTGCGGCATGGTCTGGTGGGTGCTCCCCGGATGCGCTTGGCAGGAAATGGCTTTCACCTTACCTCTTTCGCGCCGCGCTGGCGAGCCACAGCATGATTGCCCCTTGGCAGGCACGTTGCAGCGGCGCAGGATAGCGGCATGAACACAGACACGGAACAATGTGCGGAGACAGCAATGCCGGGTATTTCCTTCCAAAACGCCATCAGGCTGGATGATGAACCGGACGCGCCGGAAAGCCCCGAAACCCCTGAAAAGGACGAAAAGGCCCCCGGTGCCCCGCATGGAGAACTGGAGCACAAGCTGTTCAAGCAGCGTAAGGTGCTGATCTTCGGCGGTGTGAACGACAAGATGGCGCGCGACGTAACAGGCCGCCTGCTGGCTCTGGCCGGTGAGTCCGACAAGCCGATTGATGTGTACGTCAATTCCCCCGGCGGGCATGTGGAAAGTGGCGACACCATCCATGACATGATCCGCTTTGTCGATTCGATTGCACCGGTCAACATGATCGGCACCGGGTGGGTGGCGTCTGCTGGGGCGCTTATTTTTGCGGCTGGCCACAAGGACCGTCGATTCTGTCTGCCCAACACGCGCTTTCTGCTGCACCAGCCGATGGGCGGCGTGCGTGGCCCGGCAACCGATATCGACATCGAAGCGCGTGAAATCATCAAGATGCGCGAACGGCTTAACCGTATTTTCGCGCATGAGACCGGCCACAGCTACGAGAAAGTGGCCAAGGACACCGACCGCAACTACTGGATGTCGGCGCAGGAAGCGATTGATTACGGTTTAGTGACCAAGATCATTTCCCAGTTTTCCGATCTGCATTAAGTCCGGCACAGTACTGCCGCCCATCCTGCGGGGCACTGTGGGGTGGGGGTGGTCTGTTTCAGGTCATCGGACCAGTTCGCGGGGTCTGGCCATGCTGGCCGGACCTTCCTGTACAGGTGGACGGTCCCCAGGAGACAGGTGCCTCATATGGGTTCTCTGAGCGATATCTATTCCAAACTTCCCGACAGCATGGACGATCTGCCCGCGCCGCCCAACGCGCAGGCTGTGGTCGAGGCTGACTATCGCGCCCGGCATTGGATGAGCCCCGAGCAGGGGCCACTGCGCCCCGGGTCGGACGCGCACAAGCGCGCACTTGCTGCCATGTTCCGCGATACGTTCAACCCCTACAAGCCGTCCGTGATCGACTGGCCGAAGCTGGACCCCGAAACGCTGCACAAGATCGTGTCGCTGCCGATCTGGGATATTGCGGTCCAGACCGAAGGCAAGGCGCGCCTGCGCATGGCCGCCTATGCCAGCCTGGTCAAGGACCCCGACATCAAGGATGCCATCTCCCGCAATGCGTGGGAGGAAAACCGGCACAAGGAAGTGCTGTCCAAGATGGTGGCCGCCTACAACATCCCCATGGCGCCGGAGCCTCCGTATATTGAGCCGCGCGATGTCGAGTGGGCCTATATGGTCACCGGCTTTTCGGAATGTGTGGACAGCTTCTTTGCGTTTGGCATGTTTGAGCTGGCCAAGCGGTCTGGCTTTTTCCCGCCTGAACTGACCGACACGTTTGAGCCGATCATGCAGGAGGAATGTCGCCATATCCTGCTGTTTGCCAACTGGCTGGCCTGGTACCGTGCTGTCATGCCCTGGTGGCGCCGTCCGTATTTTGAACTCAAGGTGTGGGCGGTCTGGGCGTTCCTGGCCTATGAGCGTCTGAGCCTTGTCCGCACGGTGGACGACAAGGGGCAGGAACACACCCAGGACAATAACTTTACGGTGACCGGCACCAAAGAAGTCACCAATGTGCAGATCACCCTGCCCGACTTCATGGAACTGTGCCTGACCGAGGACGCCCGGCGCTTTTCCGGCTATGACCCGCGCCTGCTGCGGCCCACAACGCCGCCCTTTATCGGCCGCGTGATCCGTGATGCCGGGCGCTGCTGGGAGTTTGCCAGCGGCATCTTCAAAGCCAACAAAAAGTAACCTGTGGGTCTTGCTGCCGGTTCTTGAAAACCCCTCCCTGGCGGAGGGGTTTTTTTATGGGGCACAGGCTTTTTGACAGCAGGTGCTGACGTATTGTCAAAGCCCGCAGGCTGGGCATAAATGCGCGGCCACGGCCCGCTTTGGGGCGTGCTGAAAAGGAGCCGACCGCGATGGCCAGTCGTAAGGATGTTGATGCCACGGCAGGCCTGCTCATGCTTGCCCTGTGCGCGACCTGGGGCATGCAGCAGGTGCTTATAAAAGCCATTGCGGCAGATATTTCCCCCATTATGCAGATCGGTCTGCGGTCGGGGCTGGCGGCTGTGCTGGTGGCGGGGCTGCTGGCGTGGCGCAGGCAGGTGTCGGCGTTGTGGGCGGTGTCCGTGCCTGCGGGCTGTGCGGTTGGGGCGCTGTTTGCGCTGGAATACTTTTTTGCCGGGCAGGGGCTGCGCTTTACCAGTGCCGCGCATATGTCCATCTTCCTGTACACAGCGCCTATTTTCACAGCCCTTGGCCTGCATTTCAGACTGCCGGAGGAACGCCTGGCCCGTATGCAGTGGTGGGGCATAGCTTTGGCGTTTGGGGGCATTGTGGTGTCCTTCATGGGGCGTGGGGCCGGGGGTGGCGCTGTGTCCTCGCTCGTGTGGGTGGGGGATTTTCTTGGCGTGCTGGCGGGGGCGTCCTGGGGGCTGACGACGCTTGTTGTCAGGTTTTCCAGCCTGTCGGATGCGCCAGCGGCTGTCACCCTGTTCTGGCAGTTGGGGGGTGCTTTCTGCCTGCTGGTGCCGATGGCTCTTGGGTTGGGGCAGGGGGCTGTCCATGTGGATACCCGCGTGGTGGCGGATATGGGGTTTCAGACAATCGGTATCACCTTTGTCAGCTTCATGGTCTGGTTCTCCCTGCTGCGGACTTATCTGGCCTCGCGGCTGAGTGTTCTGTCGTTCATGACCCCGCTGTTTGGCATTACCTTTGGGGCGGTTTTTCTACATGAGCCTCTGACCCATGCCTTTCTGGCCGGGGCAGTGCTGATACTGGGTGGGATCATGCTGGTCAGCGGTCCCACTCTGCTCCGCTGGAAGGGCGCACGCGCCAAGGGCATCACCCTGCCGTTCCGGCGGCCCTGAGGGCGGGCAGGGCGCTGCCCCACCGGGCCGCCCCTGTGTTGCGGGTGGGGCTGTTGTCGGGGTGAGACCGGCATGGGGCGGGCCTGCTGTGCGGGCTATATTCTGCCTGCTACGACAAATATGAGAATGACTCTCAATTTCTTGTTGCTCCATTCCAAACGGCATGGCAAGCCAGCGGGAATGGTTGCCCTGACCCTGAAAACCGTGCGCCCGGCCCTTGTCCGCATGCACCGCTATACCGGCCTGTTTCTGGCGGTTGTCCTGTGCGTGCTTGGTCTGACAGGCAGCCTGTGCACTTTTCAGGACGAGATTGACGCCTCGCTCAACCCCGACCTGTTCCACGCAGCGCACCCAGACAGGCATCTGCCGCCTTCTGTCCTGCTGGCGCGCCTTCAGGCCCAGCGCCCGGCCGCACAGGTTAACGCTCTGCTCTACCGGCCCGAGGCCGGGCAGTCTGTCCGCGCGTTTACGTCCAACGAAGGGGCGCCTGCTGACGAGCTGTTTCTGGACCCCTCCAATGGCCATATTCAGGGCGAGCGGGAAACAGAAGGCTGCTGCTTTAACCGGCGTGTGGTCATGTCGTTTTTATACAGGGTGCATTATTCGCTGGCGCTGGGGCGGTTTGGCATCGTTTTTCTGGGCCTTTGCGCAATCCTGTGGACTGTGGATTGCCTTGTGGGCCTTGTGCTGACCTTTCCTTTGCAAAACAGGGTGTGGCAGCCTGCGTTTTGGGTACGCTGGGCGCCAGCCTGGGGGGTGTCGTTCGGTCGGGCGTTTATCCGCGTGGTGTTTGACCTGCACCGGGCCGTGTCGCTCTGGCTCTGGATTGTGCTGCTGGGGCTGGCTGTCAGCGGTGTGGCGCTGACGTTGAATGACCAGGTTTTTACACCCGTTGTTTCCACCCTGTTGCCCGTGCGCCCAGCCCTGACAGCCCCGCCCGGAGGCCGGTTTCCACACGGTTTGACGCTGGATCAGGCGGAAGAGACCGCCATTGCCTTTGTGCGCGCCTATGGTGAGAGCCCCCGCCCCGCAGGTGTTTTGCTGGCGGCGGATGGATCGACGGCAACATTTTACCAGTTCAGCGCCAGCGGGCATGAGGTGGCAGGGCTGGGTAGCCCGCAGGTTACGGTTGACCTGCATACGGGCTCCATTACCCGTGGAGAAATACCGGGCATGGGGGCGGTCGGGAACATTGTCATGCAGCTTCAGTTCCCATGGCATAGTGGCAGGCTGCTGGGCCTTTTCGGGCGGATTGTGATCTGCGTGTCCGGGTTGGCGGTGTGCCTGCTGTCGGTGACAGGGGTGTTGATCTGGTGGCGCAAGCGCAATCCCCCGCGCAGGCACCGTAAGGTTGCGGCGTAACGCCTGTTTAAAACAGGAGCAAAAGCTTTTTGGGTATCGCCTTTTTTCAAAAAGGTGATGACTGTCTAATCTGTTTGAGAAAAGACGCATCTGAAGATTTTGTAGGTTTTGCCACGTCTATGGATGGCACCGACCACTATAATGTTTCTTTATTGAAACAAAAAGAGCCTTCTCCCTATACTCGGCCCCACATCAGGGCAGCGGGTCTGTCCGCCAGCCGGGGGAGGGTGCGTGGTCATGGCGTGGGTCTATCTTGTACTGGCAGGGGTGTTCGAGGTTGGCTGGCCAGTCGGGCTTAAGCTGTCGCAGGTGCCCGCAACACGGCTGGCGGGCATTGCCATGGCCCTGTTCTTTCTGGGGGTAAGTGGCACGCTGCTCTGGCTGGCGCAAAAGCAGATCCCACTGGGCACGGCCTATGCGGTCTGGACAGGGATCGGGGCTGTGGGCACCTTTGGTATGGGTGTCTACCTTTATGGTGACCCCCTGACAGCCGCCCGGTTTTTGGGTGTGGCCCTGATTATCGCAGGGGTGGTTACCCTCAAGCTGGCGCATTAAGCGGGCAGGCCCCGGCTATGACAAGCCGGGGCGTAAAGGCAGGTCAGAACGTTACTTTTGTGCCGATCTGGAACGTGCGGCCGGGGGCGACCTCACGCCCCCAGGGGCTGGTATCCATACCGCGGAAGTAATAGCGTTCGTCCCCAAAGTTCATGATAGCAAAAGACAGGTCCAGTTTTGTGCCGTCGTTGCGCAGGGCGATGGTGTGGCTGACCTGAGCGTTGAAGACAACATAACCCGGCACACGCCCGACCGAGCCGGTTGCGTTTTCGCGCTTGGTATTGGCGGCATCGGTGTAAGAGCGGGAGAACCAGAAGCCGTTGATGTTAAAGCGCGTCTGCCCCCACTGATACGTCGCCCCGCCCGAAAGCTGGTGTTTGGAGGTATAGGGCACCACATTGCCCTGATAAGCGCCGTTCAACTGGCGGGCATCAAGGAAGGAATACGCGGCGTTGAAGGACAGGTTGGGCAGGTTCTTCAAAGCCCAGTCGCCAGAAAACTCCAGCCCCTGGTAACGGGTTGCTCCAAGGTTGATATACGACCCCGGCGTGCCAAGGCTGGGGCTGATGATGGTGCTGTCATATTCGATCTGGTTGCCAAAATCGATCCGGTAGAATGTCAGGCCAAGCGTGGTCTGGCGATTGGGGAACCAGCGTCCCCCGACTTCGTAGTTCCAGGCTTTTTCGGTGTTCAGGCGGTTGCCGTAAATGATCTGGGTTGACTGGGCAGGCCGCATGGATTTCTGCACGTCAAAGAAGACATAACCCGTTTTTCCAATGCTGTAGCCCAGCGTGACACCGGGTAGGATGTCGCGCGTGCCATTGCCTTCCTTCTGGCCTGTGGCTTTGTTCACGTAGCTCTGGTCCACGTGCTCAAACCGAAAGCCCGGTGTCAGTGTCAGGCGGTTGTCGAGAAAACCCATTTTGTCGCTGACAAAGGTCGCCCACGCCTGGTTGTTGAACTGCCAGTCCCGGAAGGATGTCCACGGCCCGGAGGGCAGGGACTTGCGGTTGACCATGTAGTGAATGTCCTCGCTGACATAGCGCGCCCCGAAGGTGAATTCATGCGTAACCCCCCAGGTTTTGGTGCGCAGGGTCATCTGGGGCTGCACGCCATAGACCGTGAAGTCACGCGGGGAGTTCTGCATCCGCTGGGCTGGCAGGTCGGAGCGCCATGTCTCGGCCGAGGACAGGCGCATACCGTTGGTAAAGGACCGGCTGGCCTGGTCGGCAAAAAAGGTCAGCGTGGCCTGCCCGCCGGTAATACCCCGCCAGTGGTGGATGTCATGCTGTGCAACAAGGCTGCCCCGGTAGGTGTCGCCTGTCATGGAATCGTAAGGCCGGGTGCTCTGGAAAGGGTTTTTCTTGTAATCCGCCGGGGACAGGGCACCGGGCATGTCGATGTCGGCTTCATAATCGGCAAAGTCGGCGCGCAGGCGGTCGTTATCCGTTATGTCGTACTGGGCGCGCAGGCGCAGGTTACGCACGTTGACCGAGCTGTGGCTGTCGCGGAACTGCTGACCGTTCTGGAAATTGGCATCCAGTTGCATGGCAAAGCGCTGGCTCAGGTGCCCGCCGGTGCTAAAATCGGTATTGGTCAGCACATGGCCGTTATTGCCCGCAATTTGCAGCCGCTCGCCAATTGTTGTGGTCCATTTTTGTGGAATGGGCCTGCTGGCGATGTTGATGACACCGCCCATGTTGTTGGGGCCGTATTGCAGGGCCGCGCCGCCACGCACAACGTCAATATGGTCAACCATGTCCATGGTCATGGGGAACATGGAAATACTGGTCTGCCCATAGGGGGCCAGAGCCAGCGGGATACCATCCTCCAGCACCTGCACACGGCCACTGCGGCTTTCGTAAAGGCCACGAAGCTGGATCTGGGGCAGGGCACCTGTGCCGGTTTCGTCAAAGATTTTCACACTAGGGATGCGTTGCAGCGCGTCATCGAGCGAGCGCACGGCATTGCCGCGCAATTCGGCATTGCTGATAACCGTCCGGCTGCCTGCGTAATGCCGCACGGCGGAGCGGTTGGCACTGCCGATCACATCGCCCTGGATGACAATGCTTTCCCCATGGGGGGATTCAAGAGTGCCGACAGGCGTTGCCACATGGGCGGGGGCGGGCAGGGTCGTGGGGGTTGGGGCGGCGGCGGGTGTGGGCACCAGTTCGTAGTCACCGGCCCCGGCTGCATGAAAGCTCAGCCCGCTGCCTGCCAGCAGTTTTGACAGGGCAGAGGGGGCATCCATCCGCCCCGACACGCCGGGTGAGTGATAATTGCCAAGGCGTGCCCCGCCTGCGGCAACCTGCACATGGGTCTGCCTGCTAAAAGCCAGCAACACATCGGACAGAGGACCGGGGGCGATATGGAACACCTGCGCAGCCTGCTGGGCTGCGGCGGGGCGGGCCAGCAGGGGCGGGGCGGCTGTCAGGGCGGTGGCAAGGCAGACAATACGCAGCGTGGTTGGCCGGGTGCTGCGGCAAGGGGGGGCTGGGTGCATGGTGGAAGGCGGTCCTGCTCTGGGTCTGGCATGCGAGTGTCTCGCAATTGCATGAGACCAAGACGCTCCCAGTGGCGGGTTTTCCTGTCCGGGTGATAATTTTTTTTCGAGAGGGCAGAAAAACCCCGCTGTCAGGACCGCGAGATAACCGTCAGCCAGCGCGAGAACTGGCGAACCCGCCCCCCGTGCTGGCGCACCGCAAGGGCCAGCGCTCTGGTGGGCTGGCGCAGGTCATACACACCGCTGACTGTCTGCTGGCCCAGCGCTGGGTCCAGCAATACAATGGCCCCGGTCTGCCAGGGGCGTATGCGGGCGATCAGAGTGGACAGGGGCATGGCATCGGCCATCAGCAGTCCGTCACTCCACAGGCCTATGGTGTCGGGTTTGCGGGTGCCGCGTGTAGTGGTTGTGCCCTCAATGCTCACCCAGTTGCCGGGGCCAAGGTCCTGCGGGGCTGTTGTGCCATCGGCGGCCTGTACCTGGCTTGCCCCTTCGCGCACGGCAACGGTGGTACCCTGTGCGGACAGCAGGACATCAAACACCGTGCCAATATCAGTCGCCTTGACCCCCCCGGCCATCACAGCAAACGGATGGGCGGGATCATGCCTGACCTTGAACAGGGCCTCCCCCTCCAACAGCGTGACCATCCGGGCTTGGTCCTTGGTCTGTATGCTCACGGCCGTGCGGGGGGCCAGGGTTATGGCTGTGCCGTCGGGCAGGGTTATGGTCCGTGTCTCACCCACGGTGGTGTACTGGTCGGCCTGCCAGCGCAGCAGCAGGTCCGGGCTGGCAACAAACAGGCAGGCACAGGCGGCGGCCAGCCCAAGAGGCACAGGCCATAGTGTACGCAGGCGGGGCCGTACGCGGCGGGGGTCTGGTTGGGGTGCTTGCTGGCTTTGGGGGCTGCCCCCCATGTGCGCCAGCGTTGTGGCGGCGCGGTTGACACTGGCCCAGGCCTGGGCATGCAGCGGGTCAGCCTTCAGCCAGGTCTGAAAACGCTCCTGCAAGGCAGCATCATCAGGGTCGTCCCGTAGCAGAACAAGCCAGACAGCCGCATCCTGCCGGGGGAGTGTGGGATCAGCCATTGTCTGTCAGGCCCAGCCGGGTAATGGGCCGCAGGGGAGGGTGGGGGCGTATGGGGCTGGCGTGCGGCGCATGGCGGGCAGGGACGGGCCAGAAAAGAGTGTCAGGCAGGGCATATGCGGGCAGTCTTTCAGCGTGGCCCGGTGCGGTCAAGCTCTTCAGCACAGGTTGCCAGACCTTTTGCAATCAGAGCCTGCGCGAAGGAAATGGACACCCCAAGTTCGGCCGCAATTTCACGCAGTTTGCGGTTTTCAAAATGATACAGCCGTAACGCCATGGCCTGCCGGGGGGGCATGGTGTCGATAATGGTGGCCAGACGCTCCATTTCCAGCCGGGAGATCACGGCCTCCTCAGGGGTGGGCTGGTCGGCGGCTATGGTCTCGCTGAGCGTATCGGGGGGTACATCCACTTCCGCCTCACGCTTTCTGCGCCGCAGGTGGCTGACAAAGAGGTTATGGACAACGCTGCGCAGGTAGCGGAAGGGCGAGTCCACACTGTCGGGCTGGTGCCGCTCCAGCAGGCACCAGGCCTCCTGCACCAGGTCTTCGGCGGTATTGCGGTCGCCGGTCAGCTTGCGGGCATACACCAGCAGCCGACCATAATGGGTCGTATACGCATCCACCTGCCGGGGTGGGTTACCAGGGTGGGGGAGGCGTGCCATGCTGCCGAGCATAGACGAATGCGAATTTTTCGCAACTGCAAGAGGAATGACACAGCGCGCCCTGCCCGCGTGGCTTCAGGCCAGTCTGCGGGGCCGGGGCGGGGTTGCTGCTCTGGGCAGGCCTTGGTGGTTTACTGGGGGGGCGGGCTGCGTAATAAGGGGCGGCGGCAGCGCCAGCCCTTGTCCCCTTCCAGCCCCCGAGGCCTCATGATCCGTCTTGATACCATCAGCAAGCATAATGGCCACCGGGTCATTTTTATCGAGGCTTCGGCCGCCCTGCAAAAGGGTGAAAAAATCGGTCTGGTCGGCCCCAATGGTGCAGGCAAGACAACCCTGTTCCGGCTGATTACCGGGCAGGAAGAGCCTGATGAAGGCCATGTTCTGACCGACCGTGGCATTACGGTGGGTTTTTTCAATCAGGACGTGGGGGAAATGAGCGGCCGCAGTGCGGTTGCCGAGGTCATGGATGGGGCCGGGCCGGTGTCGGTTGTCGGGGCGGAACTGGCGGAGCTGGAAACCGCCATGGCCGACCCCGAACGGTTTGATGAGCTGGACACCATTCTGGAACGCTTTGGCGAGGTGCAGGCCCGCTTTGAGGAATTGGGCGGTTACGCGCTGGATGGCCGCGCGCGTGAGGTGCTGCACGGGCTTGGCTTTAGCCAGGAAATGATGGATGGCGATGTTGGGCGTCTGTCCGGCGGGTGGAAAATGCGCGTGGCTCTGGCTCGCATCCTGCTGATGAAGCCTGATGTGATGCTGCTGGACGAACCAAGCAACCATCTGGACCTGGAAAGCCTGATCTGGCTGGAGCAGTTTCTGTCAGGCTATGATGGCGCATTGCTCATGACATCGCACGACCGTGCCTTCATGAACCGGATCATCAACAAGGTGATCGAGATTGATGGCGGGGTTCTGACCTCCTTTTCGGGCGACTACGAGTTTTACGAACAGCAGCGCGCCCTGAACGAAAAGCAGCAGCAGGCTCAGTTTGAACGCCAGCAGGCCATGCTGGCCAAGGAAGTGGCGTTTATTGAGCGCTTCAAGGCCCGCGCCTCGCACGCGGCGCAGGTGCAGAGCCGCGTCAAAAAACTGGATAAGATCGACCGGGTAGAACCGCCCAAGCGCCGTCAGGCCCTGTCCTTTACCTTCCCGCAGGCCCCACGCTCGGGGGATGCCGTGGCCACCCTGCGCGGGGTGGACAAAAGCTATGGCAGCCGCGTGATCTACAAAGGGCTGGACCTGCTGATCCGGCGGCAGGAACGCTGCTGCGTGCTGGGGGTGAACGGCGCGGGTAAATCAACCCTGCTCAAGCTGGTGACGGGAACCACCACGCCCGATGCCGGTACGGTCACTCTGGGGGGCAGTGTCCGCATGGGGTATTTTGCCCAGCACGCCATGGACCTGCTGGACGGTGAGCGCACAATTTTTGAAACGCTGGAACATACGTTCCCGCTGGCGGGCCAAGGGTCGTTGCGCGCACTGGCCGGTGGCTTTGGTTTCTCGGGTGATGATGTGGACAAACAGTGCCGCGTGCTCTCAGGGGGTGAGAAAGCCCGGCTTGTCATGGCGCTGATGCTGTATGATCCGCCGAACTTTCTGGTGCTGGACGAACCGACCAACCATCTGGACATCGCCACCAAGGAAATGCTGATTACGGCTCTGGCGGATTATGACGGCACCATGCTGTTTGTGTCGCATGACCGGCATTTTCTGGCCGCCCTGTCCAACAGGGTGCTGGAACTGACCCCCCAGGGCCTGCACCGTTACGACGGCGGCTATACGGAATACGTGGCCCGCACCGGGCGCGAAGCCCCCGGCCTGCACGAATAGGCAGCAGCTTCAAACCCGGCAGGGGCCGCAGGCTCCTGCTCCATGGTTTATAGGGGCTCGGGCTACTCAGGCACCCCCATACCGGCGGTAACGGAAGGGGGGTGGCGTTTGTGGGCGATCCGCAATGGCCTGGCTGATCAGGCCATGGTCATGCGCCTGATGGCACACGGGGTCCGCCACATCGGCCCGGCCAGCCAGGGCCAGAGCCTGACAGCGGCAGCCGCCCCAGTCTTCCTCCTTGAACGCGCAGGACCGGCACGGGTCGGGCATCCAGTCCGTGCCACGGAACATGGTAAACAGGGGCGCTTTTTCCCAGATATCGGACAGAGAGGCTTCCGTCACAGTGGGGAAGGCCACGTTGGGGATGGTCTCTGCCGCATGGCACGGCAGCACCCGGCCCGAGGGCGCGACATTCAAAAAGCGTTGCCCCCAGCCCCCCATGCAGGGCTTGGGCTTGTCCGCGTAGTAATCGGGGGTCACAAAATCGATGGTCATGCGCCCGGCAAGGCGGGTGCGGGCCTCGGCTACGGCGTGTTCCGTTGCTTCAAGCTGGGCGCGGTCGGGCAGCAGGGCGTCCCGGTTCATCAGGCCCCAGCCGTAATACTGGGTATGGGCAATTTCCACCCGGCGTGCGCCCAGCTCTTCTGCCAAGGCCAGCATGGCGGGCACACGCGCGCAGTTCTGGCGGTGGATGACAAAGTTGATCGTCAGCGGCAGACCTTCGGCCACAATCAGGCGGGCGGCCTCCAGCTTGCGGGCATGGGAGCCTGCCATGTGGGCAATCCTGTCGCCCTCATCAGCCTGTGCGTCCTGGAAGGACAACTGGATATGGTCCAGCCCGGCCTGCGCCAGTTGCCCCAGTGTGGTGGGGTTAAGCAGCACGCCTGATGTAATCAGGTTGGAATACAGGCCAATTTTGGCGGCATGGGCGACAAGCTGCGGCAGGTCTGGCCGGGCCATGGGCTCCCCGCCGGAAAAATGAACCTGCAACACCCCCATGGCTGCGGCCTCGTCCAGCACGCGCAGCCAGTCGGCTGTCTCCAACTCCCGCGCGCGGGGTTCCAGCGCCAGCGGGTTGGAGCAGTAAGGACACTGGAGCGGGCAGCGGTGTGTAAGCTCCGCCAGCAGGCTCATAGGGGGTGGGGGGGCTGTCATGCCGCCAGAAGAACCTGTTTTTCAGCTAATTCATGCACAAGGGCCAGAACATCGCGGGTGATGATATCACGCGGGGCCGCAAAAGTCTGGGCCAACTCGTCTATGATAGCGGCCAGTGTGCGGGTGCCGTCAACCCGTTGCAGCACTTCGGCCGCAATGGCATCGGCCTGAAAGGCGCGCTCGGGGGCCTGGATAAACCATGTCTGGCGCACCCGGTCGTACTGTAGCCGTGTGCCACGCGCAAAACGTGGCACACTGGTTTCTGTCATGGGCGCGGGGGGGGCGCCCGTGGTCATGCCTGGCTCTCGGGGCGGAAAGCCCCTGGGGGAATGTTGCCGGGTGTGACATAGGCATAGTCCAGCGCGTCCAGCATGCTCCACAGCACATCGCACTTAAAGCGCAGGGCCGCCAGCACGGCGCTCTGCTGCTCGGCAGTGCGGGCATGTTCGCGCACATAGGCCAGGGCAAAGGCGGAATCACGCGGGGCCTGGGTCAGCCGGGGCTGGAAGTAGGCCAGGGTTTCCTCGGTAATAAAGCTGTAGTTGCCCAGCATGCCCACCACGCGTTCGCTGATGATGGTGGGAGAGAACAGCTCGGTCAGGGACGAGGCAATGGCTTCGAGAATGGAGCGTTCACGCACAAAGCGGACATAGGCATCCACCGCAAAGCGGGTTGTGGGCAGCAGGCCATCGAGCGATTCCACATAGCCGTTGTCCAGCCCCAGCCCTGCCGTCAGCTTCAGCCAGCGGGCAATGCCGCCTGTGCCGGGCTCGGTGCCGTCGTGGTCTTCCAGCCTGCGGCGCCATTCACGGCGCAGTTCGGCCGTGGGCAGACGGGCGAGGAGCGAGGCATCCTTGGCCGGAATACTGGCCTGATAATAATAGCGGTTCAGCGCCCAGGCCTGCACCTGCCCCTTGGTCAGCAGCCCGGCGTGCAGGGCGCGGTGGAAGGGGTGCAGGTTGTGGTAGCGCTCGGCACCAATGGCGCGCAGGGCGGCTTCCAGCTCATCAGCGGTAAGGATACGGTCTGTCATAGCGTGACCTTCATGCCATCGTAGGCGACTTCCCACCCTGCCAGTTCGGCCTGTGCGCGCTCGGGCGAGTCCGACAGAAGAACAGGGTTGGAATTGTTGATGTGGATCAGGATCTTGCGGCCCGTGGGGATGGTGCGGAAGGTGGCTATGGTGCCATCGGGCTCGTCCGCTACCGACATGTGGCCCATGCGGTGGCCAGTCTTGCTGCCCAGCCCGGCGCGGACCATTTCATCATCCGTCCACAGGGTCCCGTCGAAGAAGACGGCATCCGCCCCTTCCAGCTTGTGGCGCAGGTCGTCCGACATGCGCGCACAGCCGGGCACATACAGCACGCGGGCCTTGCCGTCGGTTATTTCCAGCCCGATGTTTTCACCATTGGTGACAATCTCGGCCGGGTTGCTGCCTTTTTCCGCGTACAGCGGCACCTTGCCGGGCACCGTAAAGGGCGTGATGCTAAAGCCCGCAGGCTTGAGGGCAAGGGGCTGCCCCAGTGTGAGCGCATGGCGCGGCACAAGGGTGGGGTCCAGCGCGGTAAAAATGGGGTTGGCGTCCAACTGGCCCAGGACCGAGGGCGTGGCATACAGCGCAAAGGGCTGGCGCTCACGCAGGGTCAGCAGGCCGGTAATGGCGTCAATTTCACCACTGGTCAGGACAACTCCGGCAATGGGGGTCGAGCGCAGGCCGTCACGCGGGTACAGATCGGGGGTCTGGTTGATCTGGGTACGCAGATCGGGCGAGGCATTGAGAACATACCAGGAGACGCCATCTCCGCTGACAGCGATGGAGGCCTGGGTGCGGGCCGGGGCTGTGGGGTCGCCCGCGCGGGCGCGCCTGCATGCCGGGGCGTTGGAGTTCCACTGTGGGAAACCACCGCCAGCCGCGGCGCCTAGAACGACGATATCGAGCATGCGCCCTTTCCAGTCAGAGAAAAGCCGCCAGCCATGGGGAAGGGTGCTTCCCCCCGACTGGCGGCTGAAACAGGGTTCGGAAAAGGTCCGACCTTATTTCTTCTGACCGCAGACGTAGCTGTTGATTTCTGCGCCCAGGGGGATTTCAGACACTTTCGGTGCAGTCCAAGCCATGGCTTTGCTCCTTCATCATTCAGGGTTTTAACATCAAAGGCGTGTATGCGTGCCATACCGGATGGGGTGCATACACGCGGTCGCATCCTTCAGTTTGGCCAAAAACCGGGCTTGTGCAAGCCCCCGGTGGTAAAATGACCGGCATGGCAGGCCCCTGCTCACGTTACTGTGAACTCTCGGTGACATCGGGGCTATCCAGCGTGACAATCAGCGGCACATGGTCGGACGGGCGCTCCATGGCGCGCTCGGCCCGGTCGGGTGTGGCCTGCGTCAGGCGCTGCGCCACACGGGGGGACAATAGCATGTGGTCGATTCGTAACCCGTTGTCCCGGTCCCACGCGCGGGCCTGATAGTCCCAGAAGGTATAGGCCGTGCCTGTGGGGTGCAGGGCGCGCAGGGCATCGGTCAGCCCCAGCCAGACCAGACGACGCCAGGCGGCACGGCTTTGCGGGCGCACCAGTGCGTCCTCCGGCCCCAGTGCGCCGGGGGCGCAGTCCTCCGCCGTGGGGCAGATGTTGTAGTCCCCCGCCAGCACAAAGTCGGTGTCGGTGGCCAGCAGGCTTTGGGCGCGGGCTGTCAGCGCGTCCAGAAATTCCAGCTTGGTGGCATAGCCTGCCTCCCCGCCGGAATTGCCGTTGGGCAGGTACAGGTTGCCCAGCACCAGCCCCTGGGTGCGGACTTCCACATAGCGCGCCGCTGGGTCGGTAAAGCCGGGCAGGGTGGTGGTTGTGGTTTCAAACGGGCCGCGCACCAGAGTGGCCACGCCATTATAGCTTTTCTGCCCCACAGCCACGCTGGCATAGCCCAGAGCCTCAAACACATCGGCGGGAAACTGCGCCGTTTCGCATTTGATTTCCTGCATCATCAGCACATCGGGGCGGACGCGCTCAAGCCAGTCCGCCACCAGCTGCTGGCGCTGGCGGACGGAATTGACATTCCATGTCGCGATTTTCATGCGAGGGAAAAGCTGGTGCCGCAGCCGCAGGACGAGGCCGCATTGGGGTTGCGGACAGAAAAATGAGCCCCCATCAGCTTGTCAGCAAAGTCCAGCTCGGCATCGGCCAGCAGGTCCAGGCTTGCGGGGTCCACCACCACCACGGCGTCTCCCCGTTCGATTCGGGTGTCGTCCCCGGCAATTTCGGTCGGGCCGACCAGAATGAAACGGTATTGGAAACCGTTGCAGCCCCCGGCCTCCACGGCCACGCGCAGGGCCACGGGGGCTGGTGTGCTGGCGGTTGCTTCGGCCTGCTTGCGAGCGATCACGCTGGCAATGCGGGCTGCGGCGCTGTCCGAAACGGAAAAGAGGGGGGCTGGCTGTGTCATGTCTGATTAGATAGTCCGCCCGCGGCCCGGTTTGAAGGGGTAAAGCAGCACCGGATGGTCAACTTTACCACCATGGCCTAGGATACGGGCCAGCACGGACGCACCCCGCCGGACGGGCGGGCCGCGCCCATGCCCAGCAAGAGGACCATGCCCCATGCTCCAGCCCGCCGATCGCCCGCCACTTGTGCCCTATGCCGTTCAGCCGGGGGAAGGCCGTGGCCGCCGCCTGTATGACGAGCCCACGTCTCTGACCCGGTCCCCCTGGCAGCGCGACAGGGACAGGGTGGTACATTCCTCCGGCTTCCGGCGGCTGCAATACAAGACGCAGGTTTTCATCAACCATGAGGGTGATTTTTTCCGCACCCGGCTGACCCATTCTCTTGAGGTTGCACAGGTGGCGCGGTCCATGGCGCGCTACCTCCAGCTTGACGAGGACCTGACCGAGGCCGTGGCGCTGGCGCATGATCTGGGCCACACCCCGTTCGGCCACGCGGGGGAGGATGCGCTGGCAGCCCAGATGCAACCCTGGGGCGGGTTTGACCATAACGCCCAGGCGCTGCGGCAGGTCATGCTGCTGGAGCGGCGCTATATGGCCTTTGATGGGCTGAACCTGACATGGGAAACGCTGGAAGGGCTGGCCAAGCACAACGGCCCGGTGCGGCGGCCCTCGCTCCGGCTGGCGGAAATGGATGCGCTGTTCCCCCTCGATCTGGGCACCTATGCCTCGGCCGAGGCACAGGTGGCGGCGCTGGCGGATGACATTGCCTACCACGGGCATGATCTGGACGACGGCGTTAAGGCGGGCCTGCTGTCTTTGGATGATTTGCAGGATGTGCCTCTGGTTGGCGGCGCGCTGGCCGAGGCAAGGGCGCTGGCGGTGGATATGCCTGCCTCCGACCCGCGCACCCTGCGGCGTATCCGCCACGAAATGGTGCGCCGGGTCATTCATGCTCTGGTCTCCGACGTGCTGCGCTGCACCCGCCAGCGCCTGGCTGATCTGGCACCACGGAGTGTGGAGGATATTCGGGCCGCCTCCGCGCCCGTTGTGGCCTTTAGCGAGAGCATGCACGAGGCCAATAAGGGGATTCGTAAATTCCTGTTCGCCCGTCTCTACCGGCATTGGAAGGTCAACCGCATGACCCACAAGGCCCGCCATGTCACGGGGGAGCTATTTACGATTCTGACGGAGTCGCCGACACTTTTGCCAGCCGACTGGCAGCGTGCCATTCCACAGGGGGACGAGGCCGGCCTGCACCGCACGGTGGCCGATTATGTGGCTTCCATGACCGACCGTTACGCCATGCAGGAACATAGGCGGTTGACGGACCTCTCGGTTGCAGGCTGATAACGCCTCTTCAGCGCCTTACTCTTATGGGATTGAGTGTTTCATGTCAGACTGTGTGTTCCAGCGTTATCGTCATCATGTGCTCGCCACCGTGCGGAGCCTGCTGCCCGACGTGCCGGAAGAGACACTGGCCCGTGTGGAACTGACCCCCACGCGTGACCCCGCCCACGGGGACATGGCCACCAACGCCGCCCTGCTGCTGTCCAAGGCAGCACGGCGCAAACCTGCTGATATTGCAGCCGATCTGGTAGCCGCCCTGTCCAAGGTGGACGGCATTGCCGCCGTTGCCGCCGCCGGGCCGGGGTTTGTCAACATTACCCTCCAGCCTGCGGTGCTGCGCGGCATGCTGCCCGTTGTCCTGCGTGCGGGCGAGGCCTATGGCACGTCCACACTGGGGGCAGGCACCAGTGTGAATATTGAATATGTGTCAGCCAACCCCACGGGGCCGATGCATGTCGGCCATTGCCGTGGCGCGGTGGTGGGTGATGCCCTGTCCCGTCTGATGTCCAAGGCCGGGTTTGATGTCACGAAGGAATTTTACATCAACGATGCAGGCACACAGGTGCGGGCACTGGCCTGGGCTGTGTACTGGCGTTACCTTCAGGCTCTGGGCACCAGCCTGACGCAGGAGGATTTTTCCGCCCTTGCGCCCGGTGGGTTGCAGTATATGGGGGACTACCTCATCCCCGTTGGGGCCGAGTTGATGGCCCGCTATAAGGGGGAACTGGCCGAGATCGCTGATGACGGTACTGCCCGCCCCGCGCCCGAGGTCACATGGCTGGAAACCGTGCGCGGCTTTGCCGTCGCCCATATGCTGACCGCCATCCGTGAGGATCTGGAACTGCTGGGCGTGCACCATGATGTCTTTACCTCCGAGGCCGAACTGCTGGCCCGTGGGGTAACGGATGCCGCCATTGCCAGGCTGGAAGGCCAGGGCCTGCTGTACGAAGGCGTGCTGGAGCCCCCCAAAGGCAAACTGCCCGAGGATTGGGAGGAGCGTGAGCAGCTTCTGTTCCGTTCCACCAGCTTTGGGGACGATGTTGACCGCCCGCTGCGTAAGTCCGATGGCACCAATACCTACTTCGCCAACGACATTGGCTGCCATGCCGACAAGGTGGCCCGTGGCGGTCAGGTGCTGATTGACGTGTGGGGCGCTGACCACGGCGGTTATGTCAAACGCATGAAGGCGGCCGTGCGGGCGCTGACGGACGATGCCGTGCCGCTGGAAGTGGTGCTGTGCCAGATCGTGCATGTCATGCGGGACGGCCAGCCGGTCAAGATGTCCAAGCGGGCAGGCACATTCGTGACCCTGCGTGACCTGTTGGACGAGGTCGGGCGTGACGCCGTGCGCTTTACCATGCTGACCCGCAAGAGCGATGCGCAGATGGAGTTCGACCTCGACCTCGTGGTGGCCCAGCAGAGGGATAACCCGGTCTTTTACGTGCAGTATGCCCATGCCCGCTGCCGTTCTGTCCTGCGCTCTGCGGCGGCAGAGGCTGTGTATGGCCAGATCGGGGACGAGGCTCTGGCCACGGCAGAGCTGGACAGCCTGACCTCGGATGCTGAAATGGCATTGGTGCGCCGCCTGGCCGAATGGCCCCGTATGGTGGAAGCCGCAGCCCTTGCGCGTGAGCCGCACCGTGTGGCCTTCTATCTTGCCGATGTGGCGGGCGACTTCCACGCATTGTGGAACCGCGGGCGGGACGATGCCTCCCTGCGCTTCCTCCAGCCTGATGCGGTGGAGGCAACGCGTGCCCGTCTGGCGCTTGTGGCAGCAACGGCAACGGTTATCCGTTCCGGCCTTGGTGTCATGGGTGTGGACCCTGTAGAGGAAATGCGCTGATGCGTGATGATGGTCAGACAGCCAGCGCGACGGATGACCGGATCAGCCGCGCGCGGGAGCGGATGAGCATGGATTATGAAGACACCCCCGTCCGCCCGGAAAAAGATCAGCCTGGGCTGATCACCCGTTTTCTGGGCAGTGATTCGGGCACACGCCGCCTGGCTTACGGGGCGGCGGGCCTGGGTGGTCTGCTGGTGCTGGGTATTGGTGGCTGGGCGCTGCTGGGCCACCGCCAGCAGGGTATTCCTGTCATGGGGCCGCCGTCGGTGCCCGTCCGCACCCGGCCGGTAGACCCCGGCGGCATGCAGCTTGATGCCCCCGGCATGGGGGACGAGGCAGAAGGCCAGCATACCCAGCCCGTACCAGCGCCTGAAAAGCCTGACCCGGCCGCTCTGGCGGCAAAATATGGAGCCAACACCCCGGCCCCCGGCACGGCTGCGGCCCCCTCGGCGGCCCCGGCTACCCCCGGCACGCCAGATGGCGCAGCCCCCGCTGTGGTGCCACCCCCGGCTACGGGTGCGACCCCCACGCCGGGTGCTGCCCCCAGCCCCAATGCGCCCGCAGCCCCGGCAGCGGAGGAGGACGCCAACGCCCCCGGTGCGGAGGAGGAAGGCGATAGTGCTGCCGCTGCTGCCCCCACAAGCCAGCCCGCCAGCCCGGTGGCTGAAGAGGCAGCCAAACCCGCGGCTGCCGCACGCCCGGCCCCAGCTCCGGCTACTCCGGCCCGGTCAACCCGGCCGGAGGCTACAGCCAGTGCGGCCCCTGCTGCCAAGGGCGGGCGCTATCAGGTTCAGCTTGCCGCGCTGCAAAGTGCGGAGGACGCCAACAAGGAATGGAGCCACCTGAAAGCCCATTACGCCACACTGTTCGGGGACAAGACACCCGCCATCATCCGTACCGAGCGCAATAACGCCACCTTCTACCGCCTGCGCGTGACAGGCTTTGCGTCGGTGGCTGATGCCCGCACATTCTGTGGCGAGGTGCGCGAGCGTGGCATGGCCTGCATGGTCGCCCGCCAGTAACCATTAGGCGACAGACTTATGGATGCTGGACCCGGGCCTGACCCGTCCACACTGGAGGACGGCCACGGCCCCCGCGTGCCCCTGCTACGGCTGGAGGGGTTCGAAGGGCCGATGGACCTGCTGCTTGACCTCGCACGGGCGCAGAAGGTGGACCTCGCACGTATTTCCATCCTGCAACTGGTGGAGCAGTATCTGGCCGTGCTGGATCAGGCCCGCCAGGTCAGGCTGGAACTGGCGGCGGACTGGCTTGTCATGGCGGCATGGCTGGCATGGCTGAAATCACGCCTGCTGCTGCCCCCTGATGATGAACTGGCCGTGGAGGGGGAGGAGGCTGCCGAACTCCTGCAGGAACGGCTGATGGAGCTGGCCCGCATGGGCCAGCTTTCCCGCTGGCTGGAACTGCGGCCCCGTCTGGGGCGTGATGTGTTTGCCCGTGGTCAGGCCGAAAACCTGACCGAGGTTGACCGTTCCGGCCTGGCGCTGGACATGCCGCAGTTGATGCGCGCCTATATGGCGGTCATGCGCCGTGGGGCGCGCAAGCGTGTCTATGCGCCCAGGCCCATCCGCTTCTGGAGCGTGCGTGACGCGCTGACCCGGCTGACCCGCCTGCTGGGGCAACTGCCGACAGGGGGCTGGAACGCGCTGGATTCCTTCATGCCCGAGGTGCTGCCGGAACAGGCGGAGGGCGATGTGGCGGTGCGCCAGCGCCGTGCGGCTCTGGCGGGCACCTTGCTGGCCGGGCTGGAACTGGCCCGCGCAGGCAGGCTGGAACTCCGGCAGGACGAAATATTTGGCCGTATCCTCCTGCGCCCGCACGACCGGGAGGATACCGGCATGGACGAGACAGACGGACAGGAAGAGGAAGGGGGCGCATGAACATCATGACTATGGATGAGACCAAGGGCGCACCCCCGACGGCGACCGACCCTGTGGTGCCGGAGGAAGCTCTGCGGCTGGCCGAGGCGTTCATTTTTGCCTCGGCTGATCCTGTCAGCCCACGCAGGCTGGCCGAATTGCTGGAGGCCCGGCAGTTCATGCCCGGTGGGCAGGACGACCTGGGGGCGTTTGTGGCCGCAGTCCTGCGCGGGCTGGAACAGCGCTATGCCACCAGTGGCGTACGCCCGGTGGAGGTCGCCGGGGGCTGGCAGTTCCGCACCGCACCCGATCTGGCCCCGATGCTGACCCGTGTGCTGGAAAAGCCCCGCCGTCTGCCCCGCGCGGTGATGGAAACCCTGGCCATTATTGCCTACCACCAGCCCTGCACCCGTGTTGAGGTGGAGGAAATACGAGGCGTCAGCCTTGGCCAGACCGTGCTGGATACCTTGATCGAAGCCGGGCTGATTGCCCCGCGTGGCCGTAAAGAAGTGCCGGGGCGGCCTGTGCTGTGGGGTACCACGCCTGATTTTTTGCGCTGCTTTGGCCTGCGCGCCCTCTCCGACCTGCCCCGGCGGGAGGAACTGCTGGTGGAGGTGCCAGAAACCGCCAGTGCCCGCGCGCAGGAACAGGCGGAAATCGTATTCGGCACCACGGCCCCGGCGGAAGTGCGCCCCGCAGGGCAGGCCCCCAGCGCGCCGGACGAGGGGGATGGTGCCGCAGTCGATGCGGTTTCCCCTCCCGAACCGGCATGATAGACACGGGGATGGTCGTGTCCGGGTCCGGGGCACGGGCGGGCAGGAGCGGGGTTGTGCATGTTTGATTTCGCCTGGTCTGAAATCGCGCTGATTGGTGCGGTCGCACTGGTGGTCATTGGCCCCAAGGACCTGCCCGTGGCTATTCGTGCGGTGTCAGGCGGTATCAAGAAAGCACGCCGCATGGCCGGAGAGTTTCAGTCCCATCTGGATGAGATGGTGCGTGAGGCCGATCTGGGCGATGTGCGGGACCTCAAGAACCTGAACGTGCGCGGCAGCCTGATGAAAGTGCTGGACTCCGATGGCAGTCTGGCCCGTGCCGTCGCCCCCCCTGCACCGCTGGTGGACTATCCGCTGCCCGCAGGCCCGCGTGCGCTGGATGCAGCCCCCCCCATAGCCAGCACCCCCTGGGTGGACAGCGTGGCGTCCTACGAGGATGAAACTTCCAACGTGTCCGAAGCCGAGGTGCAGGCCGCCCCGCTGGAACTTCCACCGGGCATTGTGCGCCGAATTCTTAACGAACGCGACCGGCTGAACCCGCCCGCCATTCTGCCGCCGGTGCGTGTTGTGCATGGCCAGCGCGCGGTAGCGCCGGGGCGGTTGCCGGGGGCCGGGCACGACCCGGCGGCATGACAGGCAGACAGGCTGAAATGAGCGAGAACACACAGGGGGGCGAAGACCCCATTCACGACCAGCCCATGTCCCTGCTGGACCATCTGCTGGAGCTGCGGCGCAGGCTGCTGTGGTCGGGGCTGACCTTTATCCTGTGTTTTGCCCTGTGCTACCATTACGCGCAGGCTATCTACCTGTTTCTGGCACAGCCGCTGGGCGACATCATGCGCCAGCAGGGCGAGCAGCCGCACCTGATCTACACGGCGTTGTATGAGGCATTTTTTACCTACATCCGTGTGGCGCTGTTCGGGGCGGCCTTTCTGTCCTTTCCCATGATCGCCATTCAGGCGTGGATTTTTATTGCCCCCGGCCTGTACCGGTCCGAAAAGCGGGCGTTTGCACCGTTTCTGGTGGCAACACCGGTGCTGTTTGTGGCCGGGGCCGCGCTGGCCTATTACTTTATCTTCCCCATTGCGTGGCGGTTCTTCCTGTCCTTTCAGACACTGGGGGCGGGCACAGGGGTACAGATCGAACTTCAGGCCAAGGTGTCGGAATATCTGACACTGGTGATGAAGCTGATCATGGCCTTTGGTGTGGCGTTTGAACTGCCGGTGGTGCTGACCCTGCTGGCCCGGGCGGGCATTGTTACCTCGGCCATGCTGCGCCGGGTGCGGCGCTACGCCATTGTCGGGGCGTTTGTGGTGGCGGCTATTCTGATGCCGCCCGATGTGATTACCCAGGTGGGTCTGGCCGTGCCGCTTGTGCTGCTGTACGAGGTGTCGATCCTGTGCGCCCGGCTGGTTGAACCGGCACGGCTCACCCGCCAGACCGAAGACGAGACGACACCAGAGCAGGAGGCTCCCTGACCCATGCACGACATTCGCGCCCTGCGGGCTGACCCCGCTGCATTCGACGCAGACCTGGCACGCCGTGGCCTGCCGCCCGTGGCGGAGCAGTTGCTGGCCTGGGACGAGCAGCGCCGACAGGCCCAGACCACCCTGCAGGAGCGTCAGGCCCGCCGCAAGGCGCTGGCGCGTGATGTGGGGCAGTTGAAGCGGACTGGCGGTGACACCGCCGCCCTTGAGGCGGAAGGCATTGCCCTGCGCGCCGAAATGGAAGCACTGGAAGAGGCCGTCAACGCGCTGGAAACCCAGAGCACGGCCCTGCTGGCCAACCTGCCCAACAGGCTGGACGCCACCGTGCCCGATGGCGCGGATGAAAGCGGCAATGTGGTGCAGCATGTCTGGGGCACCCCGCGAGACTTCAGCTTTACGCCGCGCCAGCATTTTGAACTGGGGGAAACCCTGGGCATGATGGATTTTGCCACGGCCTCCCGCCTGTCCGGCGCGCGTTTTGTGGTGCTGCGCGGTGCCCTGGCACGGCTGGAGCGCGCACTGGGCCAGTTCATGCTGGACCTGCATGTGACCGAGCATGCCTATGAGGAAACACTGGTGCCGGTGCTGGTCAATGATGACGCCATGTATGGCACCGACAAACTGCCCAAATTTGCCGACCAGTCCTTTCGCACGGAAGATGGCCGCTGGCTGATCCCCACCGCCGAGGTGCCGCTGACAGCCTCTGTCAGTGGTGAGATTCTGGACGGTGCCGTGCTGCCCCTGCGGATGACGGCGCTGAGCCAGTGCTTCCGCAGCGAGGCCGGGGCCGCCGGGCGTGATGTGCGCGGGATGCTGCGCCAGCACCAGTTTGAAAAAGTGGAAATGGTGTCTGTCACCACTCCCGAGGAGAGTGCAGCCGAGCACGAGCGCATGACCCGCTGTGCCGAAACGGTGCTTGAACGGCTGGGTATTCCCTACCGGCGGGTTCTGCTGTGCGCGGGCGACACAGGCTTTGGCGCGGCCCGGACTTACGATCTGGAGGCCTGGCTGCCCGGTCAGGGGGCCTGGCGCGAAATTTCGTCCTGCTCCAACACGCACGACTTCCAGGCCCGCAGGATGAACGCCCGCTTCCGCCCGCAGGCCGGTGCTGCCCCGCAGTTTGTGCATACGCTCAACGGGTCCGGGCTGGCAGTAGGCCGCACGTTGATCGCAGTGATGGAAAACGGACAGAACGAGGACGGCTCCATTACCGTGCCAGAGGTCCTGCGCCCCTACATGGGCGGGCTGGAAACAATCGCCCCGTAAAGTAGAAGGCTGCCCCGACCATGCTGCACAAGCCTATGGTGTTTCTGGCCCTGTCCATTGTGTCTGAAATGGTGGGCACCACCTGCCTTGCGGCATCGCAGGGGTTTGCCCGCTGGGTGCCTGCGGCCATCAGCCTTGTGGCGTATGGTGTTGCGTTTTACTGCCTGTCCATACCGCTCAAGACCATGCCTGTGGGGGTTATCTACGCCCTGTGGGCTGGGGCCGGGGTTGTGTTGAGCGCGCTTGTGGGGCTGGTGGTGTTCAGGCAGACACTGGACGTACCCGCCCTGCTTGGTATCGTGCTGATTGTGGCGGGGGTGCTGGTGGTCAACCTGTTCTCGCACTCCGTCCATCACTGAGTCAGGTGCCGGGGGGCGCACCACCGGGCTTTGTGGCGTACTTTAATAAGCGGGAAACAGCCGTGCCTGTGCGTGTGACAACAGCCCTCATGGGGGTGCTGCTGGTAGGGCTTGCGGGGTGTACCGCCCCTTTGCGCCCGTCGTCGTCGTCCGACCAGTCGGGGTCGTTTGACCAGCCGGGCCGGGGCGAGCCAATCCGCAACTTCCCCTACAAGGCCGGGATTGATTTCGCCCATCTGGAAAATGATCATGCTGATTGCGAGGTCGCAGCCTCGCAACGGGTGCCGCAGAGCATGAGCACCCAGTCCATGCCCGCCTATACCGTGCCCGAGCAGACATTGTGCAACCAGTTTGGCGCACGCACCGTCTGCCGCCAGACTGGCGGGCAGGTAACCGGGGGGCAGGTTTACACGATTGATGTCAACGCCCCTGCCCGGCGGCAGGTGTATGAGCTGTGCATGACGCACAAGAACTATCAGTTCGTCACCCTGCCTGCCTGCTCACGGGGTACGGATCTGTCCACCCAGGGTAAGGATACCGTGCTGGGGTCGTTTTCATCCTCCACCTGCTATCAGGTCTTTTCCTCTGGCGGTTTCGCCATTGGGGAGGATTAAGGCTCCCTGTCCAGTGTGGGTGGGGTTATGGCCTGTATGACCAGAGCCGGGGTGAGCAACTGCGGCAGCGTGACCTCCGCACCATGGGCAGGAACAAACAGATAAAACGGCACACCATCGCGCCCGTGCTGGCGCAGGAAGGTGGTTATGGCGGGGTCATGCCGTGTCCAGTCGCCGCGCAGCAGAGTTACGCCGTCGCGGGCAAAGGCGGCCTGTGTGGCGGGGGTGTCCAGCGCTACACGCTCGTTGATCAGGCAGGTAATGCACCATGCGGCTGTCATGTCGATAAAGACAGGTTTGCCCGCATTATGCAGGGCTTCCAGCCGGGATTGGGAAAAAGCTTCCACTCCGGCGTGCTGCGCCATGCCACCCAGACTGGCCACAGGCGGGGCGGACTGGTGGCGCAGGGCCGGCAGCAGGCTGAACGCCCCCAGCATGACCAGCAGCGCCAGCCCCCGCAGGGTGGTGTTGCCCCGGCTATTGCCCTGGGTGGCCTGTAGCCGCTGCGCCAGCCCATACAGCCATGCCGCCAGCCCCAGCAGCAGCAGGCCAGAGGCAACAAGCAGGGTTGTCGCCCCTGAACCTTCCAGCGTTGCTACCCATAGGAGCCATACACAACTGCCCAGAAGCGGAAAGGCCAGAAACTGGCGTACATACACCATCCATGCCCCCGGCCGGGGCAGGGCGGCGGCAAGTCTGGGGGCATAGGCCAGCACGACAAAGGGGGCGGCAAGGCCAGCCCCCAGGGCGGCAAATATGGCCAGCCCCGCAACCGGCGGGCCTGACAGAGCCCCTGCCATGGCCACCCCCATAAAGGGGCCGGTGCAGGGGCTGGCGACGACCACCGCCAGCAGCCCGGTCAGGATGTCATGCCAGGGCCCGCTGCGGTGTGTGGGCAGGCTGAGGGCCGGGCCGGTAAAGGTAAAAACATCGAGCAGGTTCAGCGCCATGCCAAACAGCAGCCAGCACACCATGGCGACAAACAGCGGGGACTGAAGCTGAAACCCCCAGCCTATGCCGTCCCCAACAAAGCGCAGCCCCATGATCAGCCCGCCCAGCAGCACAAAACCGGCCAGCACACCGCCGCCATAGCCAAGGGCTGCATGGCGCTGTGTCCGCAGTTCGGCCCCGCCAAGGCGGACAAGAGCCAGTGCCTTCATGGCCAGAATGGGAAACACGCAGGGCATGAGGTTCAGCAGCAGCCCGCCCACGAACCCGAAGGCCAGCAGCTTGGCGAATCCCGCGGTCGAGAAAGTGTCTTCCGGCGTGGCGGCGACCGGCTGGGCATGAATGCTCAGGGCTTCCTCCGAGCCAGCCGGGTCTTTGAGAACAACCAGCCCGTCCAGCGCCTTGCCCTGTGGGAAGTCGGCTGCGGGGTGCAGGTGCAGGATCACACGACCCTGGCGGATGGTGGGCGCTTGTGGGGTGGCCTCGGTAATCTGCCCCCGGTCCTGGGGCAGAAACCACGCATCCATGACGGCATGGGGCCCAAGTTCCGGCCCCAGCAGGGTCAGCGTGCCAGTGGGGCTGATGGTGGCAGGGTAGGGGGAGGGATGGGGTGAAAACCGGGCCACCGTGTCAAACAGCGGTGCCTGAATGGAGGGCTGCTGGGGGCCGGTTTTGATATCGAGGGTAAAGTCGGCCTCCTCTGGCACGCAGGACTGGGCGCAGACCAGCCAGCTTGCGTGGGCGTTCAGGGTGGTCAGCCCCCCTTCCGCCGGGTTGGGGGCTGCGGCGGCCAGAGGCAGCAGCAGGGGCAACAGCGTGTCCCCCGTATAGGCGTAGGAAATAAGCGATCCTTCACGGATACGGGTGGGGGTGGGCCACAGGATTGTCTGTGTTGTGCCAGCCAGCGCGCCACTGGCGGTTACGGTTATGGTTGCAGGGTCGCCCGCATCGCCAGGGTTGCGCCAGTAGGTATGCCAGCCCCTGTCAAGCTGGAGCCGCAGCCCCACGCGTAACGGTGCGTTGGGCATGGCCGTGTTGGAATAGGTCAACAGGCTGGCGATGGCATGCCCGGTGCGTATGGGCAGGCTTTCACCCGCATGGCTCCGGGGCGCACAGGCAACCCAGAGCAGCATGGCCACAGCAACGGCATAGAGCCACAGGGCCGCCCGCTGGCGGGCAGGTATGGGGCTATGGCCCAAGGGGGGCGGGCTGGGGCCGGTCATGCCGCAGGGCTGGTCATTGCTGGGGGTGGCGGTTGGGTGGGGGCTGTGTTCAGTGTTCGTGGTCCGCCCCGGCGGAGGGTTGCAGCACAAACAGGCGTGAGCAATAGGGGCAGACAGCCTGATGGCCACCAATTTTCAGCCACACGCGCGGGTGCCCCAACCGACCAAGCCCGCCGTCACAGGCAATTTTGCGCCTGTCCACCACAATGGTTTCAACATGGCCCAGCCGGGGGCGGGGAATGGGGTTGGCAGGCTGCACAAGTGTGGGCACCATGGGGTTTGTCCTCTGCGCGGTTTGGCCGCTATGGCATGAATGTTTGGGGGATGATACGCATCCTGATGTGGTTTTACACCTTTCATTTTTTCCCATGCGCGTGAAGCGGGTTGCACGGCTGGGCCGGGCCATGGCTGCCATGCTGGCGTGCGGGCTTGCCGCCTGCACCACTCAACTGCCGCCCGCCCCCCCAGCACCAGCGCGTTTTCAGGCCGCAGGGCGGCTTGTGCCCCCGGACCGGCACTTTGTCATGGCGGATGGCGCGGTGCTGCCTGCCCGTGTCTGGGCTGCGCCGGGACGGCCCCGTGCCGTGCTGTTGGCCCTGCACGGGTTTAATGACAGCCGTGATGCCTGGGAATATCCAGGCCCGGTCCTGGCAGCACAGGGTATTACCGTGGTGGCCCCTGACCAGCGTGGCTTTGGTGCGGCCCCCGGGCGCGGGCACTGGGCGGGTAGCCAGCGCATGACCGCCGATGTGCGGGAGGAAGTGGCCGTGCTGGCGCGAGAAAATCCGGGCGTGCCGCTTTATCTGGCGGGTGAAAGCATGGGGGGTGCCGTGCTGATGGTGCTGATGGCACAGCCCGATGCCCCGCATGTGGCAGGCACCATTTTACTGGCTCCGGCAGTCTGGCGGCTTGGTCTGGGGGCAACCGTGCCGCTGGATATTCTAGCCGGTCTGTCGCCCGATAGCGTGGTGACGGGGCGTGAACTGCCGGTGCATGTTGTGGCCAGCAACAACATCGCAGCCCTCATCAGGCTGTATTATGACCCGCTGAGCCTGCGTGGCACCCGGCTGGGCACCCTGCGTGGGCTGGTGCAACTGATGGATGAGGCCGCCCGCGCCGCACCCCGGCTGCATGGGCCGGTTTTGTGTGTGTATGGTGGGCACGACCAGCTTGTGCCGCCAGAGGCCATGGGGCAGGTCTGGCGCAGCCTTGGCCCCGCAGGCAGGCGCGACCTGGTGCCCGGTGGCTACCACCTGCTGCTGCGTGACAAAGGCCGTGCCCTGGTCGAGCGTGATCTGGTGGCCTGGATAACCCAGCCAGACTGGTTTTTGCCATCTGGCGGGGATAGTGCCGCCAGTGCCTGGCTGGCGCAGGGCCGGGGGGAGGCATGGCCGGGGCATTGGCAGTTCCCATGGTTCCTGCCTGCCCGGCTGGATACACTGGTGGGTGCAGACAACAGATAAACTCTTGGCAACGCCCCGGCTTTGCGTTAGGGAATGGCGCGTGGACCCGTAGCTCAGCTGGATAGAGCGTTGCCCTCCGAAGGCAAAGGTCGAAGGTTCGAATCCTTTCGGGTCCGCCATTTTCCTCAAAAATTACAAACATCACAGCGGTCAGCCATGCGGGTGCATGGCCTGTGCTGCCGAGTCCGTTCAGGCAATGCTGAGGTGAACCTTCGCACCATGATGCGCCAGGTGCGAATACGGGCAGACAATATCCGCCTCAGCCACCAGAGCTTCGGCCACGTCTGGCGCAATGTCGGGCACGCTCACACGCAGGGCAATATCCAGCCCGAACCCCTTGCCGTCCTCACGCGGGCCAATGCCGACTGTGGCGGTTACGGTTGTGGTTTCAGGCAATTTCACCTTCTTCAGACCGGCAACATGCTTGAGGGCGCTGAGAAAGCAGGCTGAATACCCGGCGGCAAAAAGCTGTTCGGGGTTTGTGCCATCGCCACCGTTGCCGCCCAGCTCCTTGGGGGTGTCGAGGGTGACGGCCAGGCGTCCGTCGCTTGATTTTGCAGACCCGGTGCGCCCGCCGGTGGCAGTTGCTTCAGCACGGTAGAGAATGCTCATAATACCCTCCATTTATATATCGCGATAAATGTTACCGCGATATATTTATGCTAGGGGATGAAACACCATCTGTAAAGTCTGGTCCTTATCACGATAGGAACTGTCGTGATAAAGGGAAGCCCCCGATGGAGACCAACCTTGGACGCCTTGCCCGAAGCCCTGCCGCTGGATGCACATCTTTGTTATGCAATCTATTCCGCCAACATTGCCATTAACCGCGTGTATCGCCCGGTGCTGGAGCGGCTGGGACTGACATACCCGCAATATCTGGTCATGAATGTGCTGTGGGAAAAGGGGGGTCAGTCAATCGGCGCCATTGCGGAGCGACTGGCGCTGGAGTCCAGCACGGTCACACCGCTGGTCAAACGGCTGGAAGCCGCAGCCCTTGTCCAGCGCGAGCGCAACCCTCAGGACGAGCGACAGGTGATTGTCAGCGTCAGCCCCAGGGGGGCGGCGCTGGAGCAGGATGCGCGCTGCCTTGCGGCCACACTGGTCCAGCAGGCGGGCCAGCCTGTTGCCGAACTGGCAAAGCTGACGGCAGAAGTCCGGCGCCTGACCCAAAGCCTGATGGGCAAGAGCGACCGGCTACAGACGGTAGAGTGAGTGCGGTGGCTGTGGTGCCCGCAGGGCAGGCACCACAGGGGCTGGTCAGGGTTGGCGCAGGTAGTGGCTGGTGCGGCCATCCACACTGACAGGCACATCCCCCTGGACGGTAATGCGGCGTAGCTGCCTTTGGTGCTGGTCAAAATCGGCGGGGGCGTAGTGCTGCGTGGCGCGGTTGTCCCAGATGGCAATGTCGCCCTCATCCCATCGCCAGGTCAGGGTGTTTTCCAGCTCGGTAATGTAGCTTTGGAAAATATCGACCAAAGCGTTGGACTCCCGTGTGGAAAAACCGTCCAGACCAACGACAAAGTGCCCCAGCACAAGGCTCCTTTCCCCTGTTTCAGGGTGGACACGGACAACCGGGTGTTTGGTCTCGTAAATGCGGGAAATGAACTCGGCCCGGAAGTCAGCGATCTCCGACTGTCTGGCGTCATATTTATAATAATTGGTGTCGTAGTCATTGGAATGGATGGCCCAGGCCGTATCCGCCAGGTTTTTCAGGGGCTGTGGCAGGGCGTCGTACGCTGTTGCGGTATTGGCCCAGATGGTGGCCCCCCCGTAGGGCGGAATATGCAGCGCACGCAGGATGGAGGCCTTGGGGTAATCCGGCACAAAGGTGACATCCGTGTGCCATGAATCGGTGGAGCGCCCATAGCGGGATTTGAGCTCGAAGGTGTAGTTTGTGCCTTCGGGCGCGGCAATGGTGGGGTGCAGGATCGGCTTGCCAAACACCTGGCTGAAGCGTTCGTGCTGGTCATCGTCCAGAAACTGTTTTTTGAGGAAGATGACCTTGTTTTTGGCAAGCTCGGTATTCAGAAAGCGTTTTTCTTCCTCATTCAGCTCTTGCTTGGCGTCGATCCCGTGGATGATTGCACCCAGCCGGGCTCCGACCTTTTCCACCGACAGGCGGCTTTGGGAGACTGTTTCGGACATAAGCCGGTTTTCCTTATGAGTTTATAGCTGTGCGAGAGAAAGTTGGGAGGGGTCAGGGTGGTTCTGCGGCACAGTGCCCGTCTGGGGTGGAATTTTGATCCACGACACCAGAATACCGCTGAGGAAAAACAGGCCCGCGTAAATATAGAGAACGCCAGAGACCCCAAAAAACGGTTCAAAGGCATACACAACCAGCGGCCCAAGCCAGACACTGCACCCGGCCCCAAAGTTCAGAAACGACATGGCCAGCCCTTTGCGTTCGGGCAGCAGGGATGGGGCCAGCGCGGATAGCGGCACATAACCGGCCAGCGTCAGGCCGAACAGAATGGCCGTGGCATATACAGCCCATGGGTGGCTGTGCCCGTACAGGGCAGGCACCCAGTACAGCATGACACTGACCACACTGCTGCCAATGCCCCCCGCCCACAGGATGGTGCCGCGCCAGGACAGGCGGTCACTGATGGCCCCAAAGAAGACATTGAAAACAATATTGCTGGCAAAAATTGTTTCTAAAAACCGTATCCACAGGTCGTTTGAAAGCCCAAGGGCCTGCACGAAATAGAACGGCATGAAGACAAGAATGCCATGGGTTGCCGCCGAGTTGATGGCCCGGACAACACAGACCAGCAGGAGCGAAGGATTGGCCCGGCAGATCTGCCCAAGGGTTGCGGGTGTCAGGCGTTCGGGCGGCTGTTGTGTCGGGCGGTAGGCTTTTTCATTATCCAGCGAGACAAGGGCCAGCCCCCCACCGGCCACAACAATGACCAGCGCCAGCCAGAATGTCCGGTAGTCCCCAAAGACAGGCAGCGCAAAGGACGCCACGACAGTCCCCAGTGTGGGCAGGCCGCAGGTAAAGCAGAACCAGAAAATACCAGACGCCAGACCGCGTTGTTCCTGACGGACTTCCTTGACCACAAGGGTGAGGATCCCATAGGCCAGCAGCGGGTAGCCCAGACCGCGTATGCTGTATGTCAGCAAAATACCCCAGGTCGAATGGGCAGGCACCGCAACGGACAGGAACAGGATCTGCGGGATAGTCCACAAGGCAATGCCCGCAATAACTACCTTGCGGCAGCCTATGGCGTCGCACAGAAGCCCCGCGGTCCAGGCCGATATGGCAGCCGCGACCCCATACAGGGTAAAGACGAGTGCGGCCTGATGCTCGCTAAGCCCGCATTGAACCAGAAAGGGGGAGAGGTAGCCAACCTCCACCCCGTCCCCGATCATGAACAGCAGCAGCCCGATGTATTGGAAGGCGAAGTCACGCGGCGTTTTGTTAGGGATGGCAAGCTGGCCTAGCATGACCGCGGCTCCTTTCTTCAGGCAGGTACGCGCTGGGCAAACGCATGGCGTGCGGCAGGGTGGTCTTGCGGGGGGTAGGGGCTGCCCTGTTCGGGAAAGAGTTTTTCCCGCAAGGTGGCGCCCCCTTCGGGGCGGATGCGCCCACGTTGCCGGAGTTCTGGCACGACCAGTCGGCCGAAGTCCTCAAAACTCTCGGGATTGACGAGCTGGATCAGATTAATGCCGTCTGTTTCCGTTTCCTCCAGCCAGAGTTCAAGCCCGTCAGCAACAGTGCTGGGAGACCCGATGAAGGTGCGGGCCCGGCCAAAGTTCTTTTCCGGGTTGGCGGCCTGCTCAAGCGTCCACTGCCGCCCGCTGACAGCAGGGTCAAACTGGCTGAGAACAGACTGGCTGGCCTCGGTGGGCTGATAGTGCAGCACATCGGCCCGCTCGGTCTTGGCAAAGTCCACCCCGGTCATGGAGGAGTAGTGGATGATGGAGCCTACGGGGTCATAATAGTTGTAATAGTCTTCAAACTTCTTCAGCGCTTCTTTATCGGTTTCAGCGGTGACAACGGCGACAGCGGTAATGAACTTGATGGCATCGGGGTTGCGCCCATACTGCGCGGCCTGCGCCCGGATACGGCGCACGTTTTCGCGCACGCCACTGGCCCCGGCCCCAACCACAAACACCACCTCGGCATGGCGGGCGGCAAAGTCCGACCCGCGGGCCGATGTGCCTGCCTGTAGAATAACGGGCACACGCTGGGGGCTGGGTTCTACCACATGCCCGTCAGGCACGGTAAAATAGGTGCCTTTGTGTTTGATGGGGTGGACCTTTGCGGGGTCTGTATAAACGCTGTTCTCAAGAGTGGTGTTGCGGACAACCGCATCACTCTCCCACGAGGCCTGCCAGAGCTTGTAGGTGACTTCCAAAAACTCGTCGGCAACATCATAGCGTTTGTCATGGGCCACCTGCTGGCCCAGGCCGAGGTTGCGCGCAGCACTGTCCTGCTGGGATGTGACAACATTCCAGCCAATGCGGCCCTGTGTCAGATGGTCAAGAGTGCTGAACTTGCGGGCTGCCAGATATGGCTGTTCGTAGGTGGTGGACAGCGTAATGCCAAAGCCAAGCCGCTGCGTTGCCGCAGCCATGGCCGACACCAGCAGCAGCGGGTCGATCAGGGGGGACTGAATACCATGGCGGAGCGAGGCTTCGGGGCTGTGGCCATACACATCAATCAGCCCCAGAGCATCGGCAATAAACAGGCAGTCAAACCCGGAGCGCTCAAGCGATCGGGCCAGCTCCACCCAGTAGGCAACGCTGGTGTAGTTGTGGGTATGGTCCCTGGGGTGGCGCCACAGCCCGTAGTTAAGGTGCGAGACCGTGGCCATGCTGAATGCATTGAGGATGATAGGTGCTTTGTTTTTTGCTTTGCCGGGCATGACTTTTCTCCTGTCCTGATCGTGGTGGGGCTGTGTGTTCAGACAGTGCCAACCCGCCACTGGCCGGGGGGGAGTTCGCCATTGACCAGGTAGTCGCCCACCACACGGGTGCGGTAAACGCGGGGGTTATGGCAGCCAATGGTGCGGATATTGCGCCAGTAACGGTCAAGCCCGGCGCTGCGGACTGTGGCGGTGCCACCCAGAGCGTCAAACAGCAGGGAGGTTGCATTGAGTGTCAGCGGGAAAATGATTTCCTGCGCCTGCCAGACTTCCAGTTCCGCTTTGACAGTATGGGGGCCGCGTTCAGTCTCACGGCTTTCCACTGCGGTTTGCAGGGCGTCGGCCGCATGCCGCACAATGGAGCGCGCAGCGTGGGCGGCTGCGCCAACATGGCCGACAATTTCAAGAATTTGCGGGTCGTGGGCAGGCAGGTCGTGGTTGGCGTGGCTAAAACCGCGTTTGCGGTTTTTGACCGCCGCAGCAATATCCAGAGCCGCGGCCTGGGTTATGCCCGCCACTGTTGCCAGGTGGTAAAGCTGGAAAAATGCCTGTGAATACGGAAACTCCGTGTTACCATAACGCAGGATATCGTCCTGAACCAGAACATCGCGGAAGTGGGCCGTGCCGCTGGCGGTCAGGCGCTGGCCTACGCCGTCCCAGTCATCCACAATGTCCAGCCCGGCGTCGGTGCGTGAGGCCAGGCATTTGACGGTCTGTCCATCCTCTGTGGAGCCAGTTACCGTCAGCCAGTCGGCATAGAGCGAGCCGGTGGTAAAATATTTGGTGCCGTTGATGACCCAGCGCCCGTCCTTGTTGGACAGGGTTGTGGCAAAGCGTTCGCGTTCGGTCCCTTTTTCGGCCGCAGCAGCCCCGGCGGTCTGCCCTTTGCCCAGCCGTTCAAACCACAACTCAGTATAGGGGGAGGGTTTTTCGTAAAGCAGGTGTTCGCTAAAGCCAAAATGGGCACGCAGGGCCTGGGCGACGTTGGAGTCAGCCGTTGCTAGATCGATCACCGCGGTAAACAGCTCGGAGATGGAACGCCCAAGCCCCCCAAAACGGGTGGGGACCCGGAAGGCGGTAAAGCCATTGTCCTTGAGGGCGCGCAGGGCCTCGAAGGGTAAAATACGCTCCACCTCGGCTTTAAGGGACTGCTGGCGAATACGCTCCAGCAGGGCGGTATGGCCGTCAATGGCGGTTTCGTACCCTCTGTGCGTGGTTTCTCCCCACAGGGTGGCACTCCGGTCCTGCTCTGGGGATCGATTCTGTTTCAACATGAGTATTGTCCTGACACATGGGTTTCCGACCGTCCTGCTCGGTTGGGAAGACTCTTTGCTGTGTCACCTGTTTTGCGGTCACAGCGGGAAGAGCACCACACGAGCCAGAACAACGTGTTCTATTCGTATTTCGACATATTTGTACTAATCATGCAAGTGGCTTAATTATTGATATGATTAAAATATCGCATTGACTCGTGGGTTGTGCGCGCATTAGCTAGGGTCATACACTTAAAAGTTTCGTTAAAAACTATGATTAACAACGAATTATAATCGTTGTTTTCGCGCGGGAGTCCCTGGAAGTGAAATCGAGAAGAGCACGGCAGCTTGCCACCACAACAGCCCTTGCTGTGTATTCCATGCTCGGGGTGGACCGTCTGGCGCATGCTCAGTCTACCCAGGTGGTCCAGCCTGGGCAGACTTCCCACAAGGTGGCGCAGGCGGGCCAGCCAGTGGCCGCAGTCGCAGGGCAGGGCAGTGCGAACAGCAGGAAAAAAGCCCCATCCGAGGCCGTGGAGGCAACATCGGTCGAAAATGTTGGTGTGCAGGCCCAGCGGCAGGCCAACTGGGTGGTTACTCCCGTGACAGCCGCCACCATTGCCAATTATGTGCCTGGCACAAATGCCCTCAAAGCCCTGACAACCCTGCCTGGCGTGATGTACAATTCAGCCGACCCGCAGGGGCTTAACCTGTGGGGCCAGTCTTTTCTGATGCATGGGTTTGACCAGACACAGATTGGCATGACACTGGACGGCATGCCACTTGGCAACCAGTTCTGGAGCAATTCCAACGGGCTGAGCCCATCGGCTGCGATTTCCTCTGAAAATATCGCCCGTATGGAAGTCTCTGCCTCGGCCGGGTCGGAAGGGGCAGCCAGCACCAGCAACCTGGGTGGCACAGTACAGTTTGTCTCGCGCGATCCTTCGCACAAGGCGGGGGGCACGGTGCGGCAGACCTTTGGCAGCAACTCCATGTTCCACACGTTTGTGCGGGCCGACAGTGGTGACCTTAACCAGCAGGGCACCCGTTTTTATGTGTCCTATATGCGCAATGACACGGATAAATGGCGCGGCGGGCAGGACCAGTTTATGCAGCAGATCAATGCCAAGCTGCTGCACCCCATTGGAGAGCACAGCAAGCTGACAGCATTTTTCAACTATGCTGATGAGCAGATGCAGAATTATCAGGATTACAATATGAACATGTTCCGCCACGGCGGATACTATATTGATAATCTTGCAGGCACACCCAACGGGTATGAAACCGCATACCGCCTGGCCCTGGCCTCCAAAGGACTGCCCGGCGGGGCTGTGCCTGCTGCCTATCAGAAACTGTCCAACCCCTATAACGCATCCTTTTATGATGGAGCAGGCAACCAGCGGCAGTATTTTGGCGGGGTTAACGCAGACCTGGCCCTGACAAGCCGCCTGCGTTGGAGTTCCACCTTCTATGGCCATCGCTCGTGGGAGGTCGGGACTGTGACCAGCCCGTTGATTGCCTCCCCCAACGGTGCGCCGTTTGTGGAACAGGCAACCATGCCCAGCACCAACCGCTTTGGTCTGCTGTCATCCCTGACATACAACATTGCCCATAACGAAATTAATGGCGGGATCTGGTACGAAAATACAAAATTCACCGCAGATAAAAGAGCGTATGAAGAACCCTTGCTGGAGGATGTTCTGTCGGGTGCGGCCAACCCCATTGATGGCATGAACCTGACATCCCCTTACCAGACAGAATACAAGCAGGTGTTTAACACCAACACGTTTGTGGCCTATTTGCAGGACACGTATCACCCGCTGTCCAATGTGGCGCTGCATTTTGGCTTTCGCTCGGTCCTGAACAACACGCGTGTCAGCGAGGTTGCAAACTGGGAGACCTATACAAGAACAAACGCCATTGTCGGCGGGTCTGGCATTACCACCAGCAAGCCGTTTCTGCCGCATATCAGTGGGGAGTGGAGCTTCCTGCCGGGGCACCAGCTGTATTTTGACATTGCCAACAACGTCAAGGTTCTGCCCGTGGCGGGGTATAATGGCGGGGCCTCGCCCTTTGCAACAACCCAGGCGGCCTTTAATGCCTCGGTCGGCAATCTGACATCGGAAACGGATTGGAACTACGCCATTGGCTACCGCTATAATTCCCACTTCATAAGCGGGAATGTTTACGCTTATCACACAGATTTTTCTAACAGGTTGCAGCAGATTTCAAGCGGTAGCCCTAACAACCCCTATACGGCCATCCGCAATGTGGGTGGTGTGACCATGAATGGTGTGGATGCAGGCTTTGTGCTGCGGCCCGTCAAGGGGCTGCAACTGGCCAGCAGCATCAGCTATGACCACGCAACCTATTCCGACAATGTGACATCCACCACAACGGCGGGCATTATCACCTACCCGGTCAAGGGCCAGCAGGTCGTGGCATACCCACGGCTGATGTACAAGGGGCAGTTGTCCTACAGGTGGCGTGATGCGGAACTCCATGCTGATACGCAGTTTATCGGGCAACGTAACCTCAGCTACACAGGGGATGAGAAAGTTCCGTCCTACTGGCTGACCAACGTTGGCGTGCGCTATGACCTGACACCGCTGCTTAACCGCGGCACGGCGGCGGGGATTATCAAAAATGCCTCGCTCGTTTTCAATGTCTATAACATTACCAACGAGCACTATATTGCCACCATGGGGCAGAACGGCTTTCCCATGCAGGGGGATTATCAGTCGGTCGTGCTGGGGGCGCCGCGCCAGTATTTTGGCTCCATCCAGGCTGATTTCTGATAAAACAAACGCGGTTCCAAGGGTGTTTATGAAGTAATGTGCATGCTCCAGCCTGTCGCAAAGCAGGCTGGAGCATTCCTGCGTTCTGAACGTTGTAAACATCCATCAGGAGGCGTGTGGACGCAGTGGCCAGGAAATGCTTTTGTCAGGCCCGTTGTAGGCCGCGCTGCTGCTGTGGTGGCCGGTAAGCTGGGCGGTTGTGTCAGGCTATGCTGTATTTTGTGTTCAAATCCGCCCTTTCGGGTGTGCTGATTGCTATTATCTCCACGCTGGCACGGCGTTTTCCCGGTGTAGGGGCTCTTGTGGCCTCCCTGCCGCTACTGTCCGTGCTGGGCATGCTCTGGCTCTGGCGTGAAAGGCCAGACCCGGTCAACATGGCCGACCATGCGGCGGCAACATTCTGGTATGTGCTGCCATCACTGCCCATGTTTTTGCTGATCCCCTTCCTGCTGCGGCGGGGTGTCAGCTTCTGGATAGCGTTGACATCAGGCTGCTGTCTGACTGTCGTGCTCTATTTGTTAATGACATGGATCGGCCCGCGTTTTGGCCTTAAATTATAGGCTCCTGCGGGGTACCGCACGGCGGGTTCTGTTAAGGTTGTAAACATCCGCCTGTTTGCAAATGTCACGTGTAAATCAGTATTTGCAACCCATAGTGGTGGGGCTGTTATGCAGTGCCGCGTTTTGCAAACCGCGCCTGCAAAATGGTGCGCAGGGGGCCTGGGATCGTCTCCGGGTTGCGGGGTTGAGTCTGCGGACAAGAGTAGCCGGTTCAGATGTATTGTCTTTGTTATAACAAAGAAAGCGCAATATTCGTTTGATTTTAGGTGTGCCTCTTTTTGTGGTCGCATTGTCAGGATGAGCGCACGGTACCTGCGACCGGGTTGCATTAACTGCATGACAGGGCAGCGCCTACTGCCAGTCGCGCATGCCATCATGGAGCGGGCAGGGGCCCCAGCGGTGGGCAGCAGATGGGTTGGCGTAGTCCTGTAAACTTTCTTCTGTTGTCAGCAGTTACGCCTAAAGCCTGTTGTGGGTGGGGCAGGTGGTGGTACCCATGACTGTGCGTGTGCGCACATAGTTTTTATGGTGCGTTACAGGGTGGATTTGTGGCCATAATGCGGCGTAAGGCTTGCGGTGTTGTAACAAGTGTTCAACAACGCAGCGCAGAACCGACGTTTATGGAGTCACAGGTATGAGTGAAACTATACCAATACCCGAAAGACGGGGGCTTAAGGACGCCTACCGGCTTCTTGTTGCTCTTGTTACCGCTGTTGTGGGCCTGGCCCTTATTTATGGCGGTATCAAGCTGGCTATGCTGGGTGGATCGCTGTACTACCTTCTGGCTGGTCTGGCGTACGCGCTTGTAGCCGTTCTTTTCGCGCTCCGGAAAACCCTGTCTTTTGTGGTTTCCGTGGCTATTTTTGCCGCCACCTTTGTGTGGGCGCTGTTTGACACGCCGGAATTCGGCTTCTGGGCGCTGCTGCCGCGTCTGGTTGTCCCGGCAATTCTGTTTGCTCTGGGCCTGTGGGCTGCTGCAACCCTGCCTGCGCTGTCGCGCGGCGTGCGCCGTGGCAGTGTTATTGGCGGGCTTGGGCTGACAGGCGCGCTGCTGGCCACACTGGCCGAGGCCTTTGTGCCCCACGGGCAGGTGCGTAACCCGTACGACGCCACAAAGCCGGAAACTGTTGCCAAGGCTGACGTGCCGGATGACTGGGCCTATTACGCCCGTAACGAGCACGGCACCCGCTATGTGCCCTATACCCAGATCACACCTGAAAACGTCGGTAAGCTGAAGGTCGCCTGGACCTATCGCACCGGGCGGCGCGTGTCTGGCCCCGGCGCGGGTGTTGACGAAAACACGCCCCAGCAGGTTGGCAACGTGCTGTATTCCTGCACGCCCGAAGACCTGATTACGGCGCTGGATGTTGATACCGGCAAGCCGCTGTGGAAGTTTGACCCGCACGCCCACACCGCCGAGCATGTGACATGCCGTGGCGTTGGGTATTACGACGTTGACAAAGACCCCACCCTGACGGCCGAGGAAAAGGCAGCAGACCCGCAGGCACCGTGCCGCCAGAGCATTCTGGTATCCAGTGTTGATGCGCGCTTCTTTGCTCTGGATGCCCATACCGGCAAGACCTGCCCGCGTTTTGGCACCGACGGCTTTGTTGACCTCAAGCCCCGCATGGGACCGACGGAAAACGGCAAGCGTTACCACCCCACCTCTGTCCCTGTTGTCATGGGGCATACGGCTGTTATTGGTGGCTGGGTGCGTGACATTGTGCATGGCGAACCCTCTGGCGTTGTGCGCGCTTACGACGTACGCACCGGGGCGCTGGCCTGGGCATGGGATGTGGGCGACCCGGACAACGCCAACGCAGCCGACCCGCAGAAAGACTACACGTTGGAAACCCCCAACGTCTGGACTATTCCGACCTATGACCGTGAGCTGAACCTGGTCTATCTGCCCACCGGCAACGGCCCGCCTGACTACTGGGGTGGTGACCGCGACGCGGTGAAGGACAAGTTCGGTGCAGCCATTGTTGCGGTCGATGCCTCGACCGGTAAAACCAAGTGGGTCTTCCAGACCGTCCATCATGACGTGTGGGACTATGACCTGCCGTCCCAGCCTGTGCTGTATGATGTGACAAACGCCAAGGGCGAAGTTGTTCCCGCACTGATCCAGACCACAAAGACTGGCAACATCTTTGTTGTGGACCGCCGCACGGGTGAGCCCGTGGCCGATGTGCAGGAAAAGCCGGTTGCAACGCAGCCTGCTGCCCAGGGTGAACGTCTGTCCCCCACGCAGCCGTTCTCGGTTGGCATGCCGCTGATCGGGGCCGACCCGCTGACGGAACGCTCCATGTGGGGCATCAGCACCTTTGACCAGCTGTACTGCCGTATCATGTTCAAGGACTCGGTGTATGAAGGCGCCTTCACCCCGCCGGGTGAAAAGCCGTATATCGAATATCCCAGCCTTCTGGGCGGCATGAACTGGGGCGGTGTGTCCATCGACGAAGCCCGCGGCCTGATGTTTGTCAACGACATGCGCATCCCCCTGCGTATGATGCTGGTGAACGCAGCCAATGCTGGCAAATACAAGATCTCGATGGATGAGGTCCCCGGCTTCATGGGCACGCTGCGCCCGCAGGTTGCTGGTCCTTACCGTGGGGTGCGCATTGATATCCTGCAGTCCCCGCTGGAAATTCCGTGCAACACACCGCCGTTCGGGACCATGAACGCCATCGACCTGCACACCAAGAAAGTGCTGTGGCAGGTGCCGCTTGGCACGGTGCAGGATACTGGCCCCATGGGTATGAAAACCCGTATGCCGGTGCCGCTTGGTCTGCCCACACTGGGTGGCCCCACGGCGACAGCATCTGGTCTGGTGTTCTTCTCCGGTACGCAGGACTACTACCTGCGCGCTCTGAACTCCCTGACGGGTGAGGAAGTCTGGAAGGCACGCCTGCCAGTGGGTGCACCTGCTGCACCGCTCATTTACCGTTCGCCCCGTACGGGTAAGGAATATGTGGTCATTTCCGCAGGTGGCATGAGCCACTCGCCGGATGTGGGTGACTATGTCATTGCCTACACCCTGCCCGACGGCGAAGCCTCTCACTAAGAGGCAGCCTTGGCCCTGCTGGCGCGATAACCGTTGCCAGCGGGGTTGGTGGGTGTGACGTGGTCATACCCACCGGCTTTGGGGCCGCAGCCCCATCCCGCTTAGACCGGGAGAGTATCAACCAGAACGATCTCACTGTCCTCCAGCGCGTGGACACTCAGGATTTCGGTCTGTGACAGTGCTGCGCCATCCCGTTCCCCCACACGTTGCCCTTCTATCAGCACGGCCCCTTTGGCCGGAACCAGATAGCCCAGGCGTTGCGCGCCCAGCGGGTACTCCACGGTCTGCCCTTTCTTGAGGGTCGCCCCGACAACGCGGCTGTTGGAGTGAATACGCAGGGCATCCGTATCGGCCTCAAAACCCGAAGCCAGCGTGACAAACTGCCCCGCCCGATCAGCACCGGGGAATGCGTGCGTGCCCCAGGACGGAGCATGGCCGCGCCGGTCGGGCAGAAGCCAGATCTGGAAAATACGGGTTGTGTCGCTTTCCTTGTTGAACTCGCTGTGGACAATACCTGTCCCAGCCGACATCACCTGCACATCACCGGCCAGGGTCCGGCCGATGTTGCCCATGCTGTCCTGGTGGGTAATCGCGCCGTCACGCACATAGGTAATAATTTCCATATCCTTGTGCGGGTGAGCGCCAAACCCCTTGCCGGGGGCGATTGTGTCGTCATTCCAGACCCGCAGCGCCCCCCAGTGGACATGGGCGGGGTCGTAATAATCCGCGAAGGAAAAGTGGTGCCGGGCGTCCAGCCAGCCGTGGTCGGCATGGCCAAGGGCGGTAAAAGGGCGAAGGGTGATCATGCTGTTGTTTCCCTGATGGAGACTGTCTGGGAAAACCCTAACGCGGGCATATGTGGTATAAAACAGAATTGGTGGAAATCTATTGTTTCCATTTGTGATGTTTAAGGGCAGGAAAGGTAACAGGGCATGTCCATGCGGCTACCGGATTTTGAAGGATGGGCCATTTTTGCAAAGGTGGCGGAATGTGGCTCCTTCGCCCGTGCGGCGGACGAGGTGCAACTGTCCCGGCCTACCGTGTCCAAGGCCGTGTCGCGGCTGGAGCAGACATTGGGTGTCGCCCTGTTCAACCGGACATCGCGCCAGTTGTCGCTGACGGAGGAGGGGCGCGCTTTGCTGGGCCACGCCAGCCGTATGCTGGGGGCTGCCCAGTCGGCGGAGACCGAAGCCATGGAAGGCACAGCCCGCCTGTCCGGCCCGATCCGTCTGGCGGCCCCGATGTGCTTTGGCGTGCATCATGTGGCCCCTTTGCTGCCCGCCTTCCTCCGCCAGTATCCCGGGATCGACATTCTGGCGGATTTTAGCGACACGGCGGTGGACCTGGTGGCCGACGGGTTTGATCTTGCGCTCAGAATTGCATCGCTGGCGGATTCCTCGCTGCGCGCGCGCAAGCTATGTCCGGTCAGGCTGCTGCTTGTGGCCGCCCCGTTCTGGCTGGCAGAGGTCGGGCGGCCCCAGCACCCGCGTGATCTGGTGGGGCGCAAGGGGTTTGTGTACACCAACACCGCAGCCCCCGGCACCCTGCGCTTTCAGCACGGGCAGACAGGGGAGGATTTTGTGCTGTCGCAGGCAGCGCGCATGCGCTCAAACAATGCCGAGGCCTTTTTACCCGTCCTGCGTGAGGGCCTGGGCTACGGCCTGTTTCCGGCCTTTATGGTCCATAGCGCCCTGATGGCGGGGGAGGTTGAGGTTATTCTGCCCGACTGGCAGGTGGCCTCCATTGCGCTGTACCTTGTGACACCACCCAGCCCGCTGCGTTCGGCCAGGGTTAATGTTTTCATGAACTATCTGACCGACCGTTTTCTGGCTCCCACCTGGCTCTGACAGGGCAGCAGGAGGCACAGATGGGCGTAAGTCCTGTGCTGGACATAATTTTTTCATTCTGTGGTTCTATGCTATGGAAAGACCCACTTATTCACAAGTTCAGAGACAATAATGCGTATTTTATTAACAGGGGGCTGCGGTTTTATCGGCTCCGCCGTGGTCCGCCATATCATTCGGGATACCGAACATACTGTTCTGAACGTGGACTGCATGACCTATGCGGCCTCCCCCGAAACGGTGGAAGGGGCCGCCGCCAGCAGCCGCTACAAATTTTCCCAGACCAATATTCTTGACACTCCGGCGCTGGATGCCCTGTTTGCCTCCTTCCAGCCCGATGCGGTCATGCATCTGGCAGCAGAAAGCCACGTAGACCGCTCCATCGACGGGCCGGGCGTGTTTGTCCAGACCAACGTTGTGGGCACCTGCTCCTTGCTGGATGCCGCCCGTCGTTACTGGCTGGGGCTGGACAAGGCGGGGCAGAAGGCGTTCCGCTTCCATCATATTTCCACCGATGAAGTGTTCGGTGCGCTGGAAATGGGCGATCCGCCGTTTAACGAAAGCACTCCCTACGACCCGCGCAGCCCGTATTCTGCCAGCAAGGCGGCGTCCGACCATTTTGTGCGGGCCTGGTACCATACCTATGGTCTGCCGACCTTTGTGACCAACACCACCAACAACTACGGTGTGTGGCACTTCCCCGAAAAGCTGATCCCGCTGGTGACGATCAACGCCATCGAGGGCAAGGAATTGCCGGTTTATGGCACGGGTGAGAACGTGCGTGACTGGCTGTTTGTGGATGACCACGCCGTAGCACTGGTCAAGGCGGTGGAACAGGGCCAGCCGGGCGAGACCTACGCCATTGGTGCCCGCCAGCCGCGCAGCAATATTGAGGTGGTGCGTGCCATCTGCTCCGTGCTGGATGAGCTGGTGCCCGACGCTGCAGGCCCGCGTGAGCGCCTGATCCGCTTTGTGACGGACCGTCCCGGGCATGATTTCCGTTACGAAATCGACCCCTCCCACGCCGAGCAGGCACTGGGCTGGAAGGCGGAACATACGTTTGAAAGCGGCATCCGTCGTACCGTGCAGTGGTATCTGGACAACCGGAACTGGTGGGAGGGTATTCGGGCCCGCCGCTATACCGGCCAGCGGCTGGGTGCGGCTGCGTCGTAAGCCCCCTTTGCCCCGGTCTGCGGCATACGCGGCAGACCATGCGGGGTGGGTGCGGCCCATAAGGGACAATTGCCCCACCCCGGATAACGCTTTTGCTTGAAATCAGGTGGGCAGGACACAGCTTTCCAGCGCGAAAGCCCCGCCCCGTATAGACAGGGAATAATGGGGATGACGACACTGTCCGCGCAGGGCAAGCCTGTTCTGGTGATCGGAGGGGAGGGGCAACTGGCCCTGTCTCTGGCGCATCTGGGTGGGCCGCGTATCCATCGGGTTGGCAGGCCGGTTCTGGATTTTGACCGCCTGGAAACACTGGATGCCGCCGTGGCAGAGGTTGCACCCTGTGCCGTTGTGAACGCCGCCGCATGGACCGCTGTGGACCTTGCGGAAAGTGAGGCCGAAGCCGCAGCCCGTGCCAATACCGCAGGCCCCCAGCGGCTGGCTGAACTGTGCGCGGCGCGTGGCATCCCCTTTATACATGTCTCGACCGACTATGTTTTCAGCGGTGACAAAGGCGCACCCTATCTGGAGACAGACCCCATTTCCCCCCGGACGGTGTATGGTCGCACCAAGGCGGAGGGAGAGGCCGCAGTGCTGGCAGCCTGCCCGCAGAGCATTATCCTGCGGACATCGTGGGTCTATTCGGCTTATGGGCGCAATTTTGTGCGTACCATGCTGAATGCAGGGGCCAAGAACCCGAGCCTGCGCGTTGTGGGCGACCAGCAGGGCAACCCCACCAGTGCGGAAGACCTGGCCAGCGCCATTCTGTCCATTCTGGGCACGATTGAAGCGGGCGGCTGGAAGGAAGACTACGCAGGCATCTACCACGCCTGTGGCACGGGCGATGCTACATGGCACGACCTTGCCGTGGCCGCCTTGCAGGACGCCGTGGCTTATGGGCAGGCCATGCCCGAAGTGACTGCCATCCGTACCGAGGACTGGCCAACTCCGGCCCACCGGCCTGCTGACTCCCGCATGAATACTGACAAGCTGTACCGCGTTTTTGGTGTGCGCCTGCCCCAGTGGCGGGAGAGTGTGCACCATGTTGTGCAGCAGTTGCTGGCGCAGCCTGCCTGAACAGGGTGATCTATCGGCAGGCTTCCGTGCTGGGTAAGGATATTCAGCACGGATGTTTGTCTTCTGGGCAAGCAGGGCTGCTTGTTTAAAATCGAGAGGTGTTTTTTAAAGTTGTGCTAGGAATTCTCGCGTGGTGAGGCAGCGAATTCTATAAAATCACGCAAATACTGAATGTCTTCATCAGTTTCTCGCCGTCCCAGAAAAATCTGCTTTGCAATGCCATTTTTGCCAAGTCTGAGTGGGTAAAGCTCAAAACGTGTGGCGTATTCGTCCACCAGCCAGCGGGGGAGTGCCGCAACCCCCCTGCCATGGGCGACCATGACCAGCATGATATCGGTGGTTTCGATCTGCTTTTGCTGCCGTGGGGCAATGCCCGCAGGTTGAAAGAACTGGGTATAGATATCAAGCCGTTCGGAAGGTACAGGGTAGGTAATCAGTGTTTCACCAGAGAGTTGTTCCGGTGTGACAAACTTCAGGTGCCGCAAAGGGTGCTGGGGGCCGACAACCAGCACCAGTTCATAGTCAAAAACCGGCGTAAATGTCAGTTCTGGCTTATACAGCGGGTCGGGTGTGACTAGGATATCAATCTCGTTACTGAATAACGCCCCGATCCCGCCGAACTGAAACTTCTGCCGTACATCGACATCAACCTTGGGCCAGCGTTCCAGATAGGGCGATACAACTTTTAAAAGCCACTGGTAGCAGGGGTGACATTCCATTCCGATACGCAGCGTGCCGCGCTCGCCATTGCCAAACTGTTCCAGCCGTTTTTCGGCCAGTTCAAACTGCGGGAGCAGCCTGTTGGCCAGCAGCAGCAGCCACTCTCCAGCCTGGGTCAGTACCAGGGAGCGTCCTTCCCGCCGCCAGACTTTGACCCCTAACTGGCTTTCAATTTTGCGAATGGCATGGCTGAGTGCAGGCTGGGTCAGATGCAGGCGCAGCCCGGCGGCAGTTAGGGAGCCCTCACGCGCGACTTCCTGAATGATCTTCAGATGACTGCGCTCTAAAATGCTCATCATGGGCTCCATCAATGCATGGAATTTATATAATCATAAAAACATATCATTTCCGATCATTTTTTAGAAAGCCTATTATGAGAAATCATGACAATTATATTGGAGATTTCTCCATGATCAGGACCAGCCTGTTCTGTTCGCCCGGTATGACTAGGCATGGCCTTGCCGCACGCTCTGTGTGGTGTCGGGGGCGTATGCCTCCGGGTCATTGCATGGTAGAAAACTACTGTCTTACACAAAGCTTTTCCTGTAGTGGCTGAGATGTTTCCAGCCCCACAATCCTGCCTCCTGACAGAACGGTATGGCACCACGCCGCAGCATGAGGGCGCAGGGCCAGCGCTCTCGTTCGAGTTCGTTCCATCACGGACAAAGGCGCAGGAGCAGCGGCTGTGGCAGTGTATCCGCCGTCTGGAGCCTCTTTCACCCCGTTTTGTCTCGGTCACATATGGGGTCGGGGGCACAACACGCACCTCCACCCAGGATACGGTAATGCGTCTGAAGCGGGAGACCACTCTGGCCCCTGCCGCCCATCTGACCTGTGTTGGCGCACCGCGTGAGGCTGTGGATGAGATGGCCCGTAATTACTGGCAGGCGGGTGTCAGGCATATTGTGGCTCTGCGGGGTGACCCACCAGCCGGGCAGGCATACACCCCCCATCCGGGTGGTTATGCCTATGCCAGTGACCTTGTGGCAGGGCTACGCCGGATTGCGGATTTTGAAATTTCAGTAGCGGCGTACCCAGAGACACATCCTGCGGCTATGAGTGCTGCGGCTGATCTGGATAACCTCAAATGCAAGTTTGACGCCGGAGCTACCCGCGCCATTACGCAGTATTTTTTTGACCCCATACTTTATGTGCGTTTTCTGGACCGTTGCCATGCCGCAGGTGTGACCGCGCCGATTGTGCCGGGCCTGATGCCGGTTACCAATTATACTCAGGTGGCACGCTTTTCCGCCGCATGTGGGGTGGATGTGCCCGCGTGGCTGACCCGTTTGTTTGAAGGCACACAAAACAACCGGGAGTTACGCCGCACTCTTGCCTGTGTTGTCATGGCGGAACAGGTGCGCATTTTGCAGGGATATGGGGTTAATGAGTTCCATATCTCGACCCTCAACGCCCCCGAGCCTGCTCACACCATCGCGCATATTCTTGGTGTGCGCCCTATCTGTGCGGGGAAAACAGACTTTTAAAGCCAGCAGGACGACAGACTGCCCGGCGGCGGGGTAAGCCGCCAGGCAAGGCCTGTTGTTGTGTGGTCTTACCCTTGGGCAGACAGTTCCTTGCGGATGATGGCAGCGCCTGCGCTCAAGGCCTGCAGCTTGCCCCGTGCCACATGGCGCGGCAAGGGGGCCATGCCGCAATTGGTGCAGGGGTAGAGCTTGTCAGCATCAACAAACCGCAGTGCCTGACGCAGGGTATTGGCAACGTCTTCTGGCGTTTCAACCGTGTGGGTTGCAACATCAATAGCGCCAACCATCACTTTTTTGCCGCGGATCAGTTCAATCAGATCCATCGGCACGCGCGAGTGCTGGCATTCCAGTGAGATCAGGTCAATATTGGACTTTTGCAGCTTGGGGAAAATTTCCTCATACTGCCGCCATTCGGACCCCAGAGAGTTTTTCCAGTCGATATTGGCCTTGATCCCATAACCATAGCAGATATGGACAGCCGTTTCGCATTTTAGCCCTTCAATGGCTTTTTCCAATGTTGCAATGCCCCAGTCATTCACTTCATCAAAAAAGACATTAAAGGCGGGTTCGTCAAACTGGATGATGTCAACGCCTGCGGCTTCCAGTTCTCTGGCTTCCTGATTGAGAATTTTGGCAAATTCCCAGGCCAGTTTCTCGCGGCTTTTGTAGTGTGCGTCATACAGTGTGTCGATCATGGTCATGGGGCCGGGGAGCGCCCATTTGATCGGTTTTTTGGTAAGGCCGCGTAAAAACTTGGCGTCTTCTACAAAAACGGGTTTTTCGCGTGAGACAGCGCCGACAACTGTGGGCACGCTGGCATCATAACGATTACGAATTTTAACGGTCTGGCGGCTTTCAAAGTCAACGCCGCTTAGGTGTTCGATAAAGGTTGTTACAAAGTGCTGGCGTGTTTGTTCACCATCACTGACAATATCAATGCCTGCACGGTCTTGATCATCCAGCGACAGGCGCAGGGCGTCCTGCTTGCCTTCAATCAAGGCAGCATCCTGCAATTTCCAGGGTGACCAGAGGGTCTCGGCCTGTGCCAGCCAGGAGGGTTTGGGCAGGCTGCCTGCCGTTGATGTAGGGAGTAGTGTTTTCATAAGATACAACCTCGTATTTTTTGTGTCTCAGGCAGCGTATGTGGCAGACCATTCTTCAAGACGGTCCTGATAGGGCGCGATAAAGCTTTCTTGTGTAAACCTGCCCTGTTTAATGGCTAACTGGCTCCGTTCCTCCCGGTCATACACAATCCGGGTGAGCGAATAGTCCTGATGTTTCAGGCTGGGCTGATAGTCTTTTGCCGCTGCGGAATTGGCATTGTAGATTTCCGGACGGTAAACTTTCTGAAAAGACTCCATGGTGCTGATGGCGCTGATCAGCTCCAGGCTTGTATAATCGGCCAGCAGGTCGCCAAAAAAGTAGAATGCCAGCGGCGCAACACTTCGTGCAGGCATGAAGTAGCGTACCTGCATGCCCATTTTGGCAAAATACTGGTCTGTGAGAGAAAACTCGTGCTGCTGATATTCAACCCCCAGGATCGGGTGCTGGTTGTCTGTGCGGTGATAGGTCTTGTTGGTCGAAACGCTCAGGCAGATCACAGGGAGTTTCTGGAATGCCGTTTTATAGGCAGTCGAGTTCAGAAAGCTCTTGAAAAGATTACCATGCAGGTCGCCAAAGTCATGGGGGGCGTTAAACGAGGGCTGGGTTTTGTTGTAGTCCAGCAAAAGAATGCTAAAATCATAATCACGCACGTAAGAGGAGAAGTTGTTGCCGACGGAACCTTCAATACGTGTCTTGGTTTTTTTATCAACAATCGTGGTGTTCAGGATTTCGATCAGCGGGAAGGTATCTGCGCTGTTATCGTTTTCAATCTCGATCTCGGCAGAAATAATCTCGATCTCAACAGAATAGCGATCCCCCGTCGGGTTGTCCCACTGTGCCAGATCATTGAAGCGATTATCAATCATCTTCAGGACATTACGCAGGTTTTCCTGACGGTTTTCACCACGGGCCAGATTGGCAAAATTGGTTGTCAGGCGGGTATTGTCCGAGGGATGATAGGTCTCATCAAAATAAATCCTCTTAATTTTAAAAGAAGAGTCTTTGATCATGGTGGTTTGCCATCCTGTTCTTGAGAGAAGATCATGGCAGAAGGATTGGCGTTATAAAAACGTCCAATTTTCTTTATGATTTTCTCTATCAGAGAGTTCTGTTGTGCGGATCGTCACGCGTTGTTCTTGTTATGCCTGATCAGTTGAGTGAATAAAAATGATTTTATTTCATTAAACCATGAATCTCATTCATGGTCCTGAGTGGCGGGTGCGCGTATCTGGCGGTTGGTGCTGCCAATGGAATGGCGCGGAAAGCATAGGTTATGACTTATGTTTTCCGGGTTATTGCGCAGCCAAAGGTGAACGGGCTTTTTGGGTAGGGCTATAGCCTCTCCCAGCCGGTTCATTGTGGACAGGTTTGCTGCCAGTAGCACGCAGTTCTGTTCTGGGTGGGGCCAGCTAAGGCGGTCAACGTGCTGAGAACTGAACACGCAACTGTCTGGCACAGACGCTGTGTTGTCATGCCGTCTGTTATGTTTGTTTGGTTGTCCGAATGCTGGATGTTTTAGCCATTGGCCAAAACGACAAAAGCCACCTTGCGGTGGCTTTTTGTGTCGCTTCAGAAATCCCGGAGGAAATCTGGAGCGGGCGATGGGATTCGAACCCACGACCCCAACCTTGGCAAGGTTGTGCTCTACCCCTGAGCTACGCCCGCATCGGATGGCCTTCTTCTACGGGTGATGCGGGATGTGCGCAAGAGGAAAAATGCAAAAAATTCAATTTTTCTAATCTTTTCTGGGGCTAGGCGGAAAAAATGGCGGAAAACTGCGACCCTTGCTCGCGCCCCTGCGGCTGGCCACTCATGCCTCCCACCAAAACAGGCTGGTAGGTCATGGTGTTGCGGCCCCGGTAGTGGAGTTTGGGGCATGCAAAAGCTGCGTTACTGGCGCAGCGGCCGGGCAGGCTGCTGCTGGGGCGTATCTTTTGGTATCATGCAGGCATGGTGCCCCCGTCCGGGGGTTGTTGCAGGTTTTCACACAAGGCAGGTGGCGTATGTCCAAGGTTGTTGTTGTTCAGCCCGGCGGTGGGTTCGATCGTGTTGTTATGGAGGAACGCGCCACACCAGCCCCGCAGGCCGGGCAGATTACGGTGCGGCTGCATGCGTCGTCCCTGAACTATCATGACTATGCGGTGGTCAGCGGCATGTGGGGGCCGACCGAGCCGCGCATTCCCATGGCTGACGGCGCGGGGGAAGTGCTGGCTGTGGGTGCGGGCGTGAGCGAGTTTGCTGTGGGGGACAGGGTTGTCAGCACCTTTTTTCCTACATGGCTTGCGGGCACGCCCGAAGTTGTGGGCTTTGCTACCGTGCCGGGTGATGGGGTGGATGGTTACGCCCGGCAGGAGGTCACTGCCGCCGCAACCGCCTTCACCCATGCGCCCGTGGGTTACACCCACGCCCAGGCAGCAACGCTGACCACGGCGGGGCTGACAGCATGGCGCGCCCTGTTTGCCGACGGCCCCTTGCAGCCGGGTGAGACTGTGCTGGTGCAGGGCACGGGCGGGGTCTCGGTCTTTGCCCTGCAATTTGCCAAGCTGGCCGGTGCCACGGTGATTGCGACCTCCTCCAGCGATGAAAAACTGGAACGGATGAAGGCGCTGGGGGCTGACCACCTTATCAACTATCGCACCGACCCGCAGTGGGGGGAGACCGCACTGCGGCTGACAGGTGGGCGGGGTGTTGACCATATTATCGAAGTGGGCGGCCCAGCCACGCTGGAGCAGTCCATGCAGGCCGTGCGGGTGGCGGGGCATATTGCGGTTATTGGTATTCTGGGCGGGGTTGCGACCACATTCCAGTTCGTGCCAGCCCTTGTGCGCCAGATTCGCCTGCAAGGCGTGCTTGTGGGCAGTCGCGCCCAGCAGATTGAAATGATCAGGGGCATCAATGCCAGTGGCCTCAAGCCCGTGGTGGACCGTGCCTTTGCGCTGGACGATCTTGTGGCCGCTTTCCGCTATCAGGAAAGCAACCGCCACTTTGGCAAGATCTGTCTTGAGTTCTGATCACTGACCTGAGGGGGGAGTTCTGCCCCCCGACAAGGGGTGTGATACCCCGCAGGGCTGACTTGTCGTGGCGTGGACTCCAGTCCCCTGCTAAGCAGGGGTATCTGGCAGCAGGCCGATAGCAAGGGAAGCAACGCCATGGCTCCGTCCTCATTCCGATCGCTTTACCATCAGGGGTTTGCCCGTGTTGCGGTCTGCACCGTGCCTGTGGCGCTGGCTGACCCAGCCACCAATGCGGGCAGGATAGGCGATGTCGCGGCGCAATGCGGGCGCGACGGCGCGGTGGTGTGTGTGTTCCCCGAACTGGGGCTGTGTGGCTACTCCATAGAAGACCTTGTCCGGCAGGATGTGCTGCTGGATGCGGTCGAACTGGCGCTGGAAAATCTGGCAGCTGCCACAGCGGAGATGACCCCCATTCTGGTGGTAGGTGCGCCGCTGCGGCACGGCACGGCGCTGTATAACTGCGCGGTTGTGCTGCACCGGGGGCGTATTGTCGGGGCTGTGCCCAAAAGCTACCTGCCCGGCTACCGCGAGTTTTACGAATTCCGGCATTTCACCCCCGGCGTTGCCGTGCGGGGGGAAACCCTGACCCTGCGCGGGCGTGACATTCCCTTTGGCGTGGACCTGCTGTTTGAGGCGCGGGATCTGCCGGGCTTCTGCCTTGGTGTGGAACTGTGCGAGGACCTGTGGGTGCCTGCCCCGCCGTCCACCCAGCAGGCCATGGCGGGGGCCACGGTGCTGGCCAATCTGTCGGCCAGCGATATTACCGTGGGCAAGGCCGAAACACGGGCCATGCTGTGCCGGTCGCAGTCAGCACGCTGTGTTGCGGCCTATCTTTACGCCGCCGCCGGTGAGGGCGAATCGACCACCGATCTGGCGTGGGATGGCCAGACAACCATTTTTGAAAACGGCCAGCTTCTGGCCCAGAGCGAGCGCTTTCCCACAGGGGCCCGCGCTTTGCTGGCCGATATAGACCTGACCCTGCTGCGGCAGGAGCGGCTGAGCATGGGCTCGTTTACCGCCTGCGGGAAGGCGGCAGGGCAGGATGGCTGGCGCAGGATCAGCCTGAGCCTGAACCCTACCCGGCGTGACATTGGGCTGCTGCGGCCCGTATCCCGCTTTCCGTTTGTTCCAGCCGACCCGGCCCGGTTGGAGCAGGATTGTTTTGAGGCTTTTTCCATCCAGGTATCGGCCCTGCGGCAGCGGCTGCTGACCTGTGGGGCGCGGGCCATGGTCATCGGGGTTTCCGGCGGGCTCGACTCCACACACGCGCTGCTTGTGGCGGTGCGTGCGGCGGATGAGCTGGGCTGGCCGCGCACGGCGGTGCGTGGCTACACCATGCCCGGTTTTGGCACGACCGAGAAAACACTGGCCAGTGCGGTGGCCCTGATGGAGCGGCTGGGTATTCATGCCCAGACGCTTGATATCCGCCCCACTGCGCAGGTCATGCTGAAGGAAATGGATCACCCCTTTGCCAGAGGGGAGCCCGTGCATGACATTACCTTTGAGAACGTGCAGGCCGGGCTGCGGACGGACTTCCTGTTCCGGCTGGCCAACCAGCATAACGGGATCGTGATCGGCACGGGCGACCTGTCGGAACTCGCGCTAGGCTGGTGCACCTACGGTGTGGGCGATCAGATGGCCCATTACGGGGTCAACGCGGGTCTGCCCAAGACCCTGATCCAGCATCTTATCCGCTGGTGTATTGCCTCGGGCCATTTCCCCCCGCCTGTGCGTGAGGTGTTGCAGATCGTGCTGGAGACCGAAATCTCGCCCGAGTTGGTGCCTGCGGGGGAGGGGGGTGGCCAGCGGACGGAGGACATCATCGGCCCCTACGCCCTGCACGACTTTGCGCTCTACCATATCCTGCGCCATGGCCTGTCACCGTCCCGCGTGGCCTACATGGCCGAGCACGCTTGGCGGGACGCCACTGTGGGGGACTGGCCCCCGGGCTTTCTGCCGCAGGACAGAAAAGCCTATACTCTGGCCGAAATCCGGCATTGGCTGGGGGTGTTCCTGCGGCGCTTTTTTGCGCTCAGCCAGTTCAAGCGTTCGGCCATGCCCAATGCGCCCAAGGTCATGCCCGGTGGTAGCCTGTCCCCCAGGGGGGACTGGCGTGCGCCCTCGGATGGTAACGCCCGCCTGTGGCTGGCGGAGCTGGAAAACAGCGTGCCGCAGGACTGACACACCCCATGGTGGTGGCCGCAATGGCATTGTCCTGTGTCTTGGGCTATAAGCTGGCCCCATGACAGTATCACGCCAAGCCACCGTGCAGCGCACGACCAGCGAAACCGATATCGCCATTACCCTCAACCTTGATGGGTCGGGGGTTGCCCGCAGTGCAACCGGGATCGGCTTTTTCGACCATATGCTGACAGCCCTTGCCAAGCATGCGCTGTTTGACCTGGACGTAAGCGTGCGTGGTGACCTGCATATTGATGGCCACCATACGGTGGAGGATACAGGCATTGCCCTTGGGCAGGCGCTGCGGCAGGCCTTGGGCGACAAGCGCGGCGTGCGCCGTTTTGGCCATGCGCTGGTCCCGCTGGACGAAGCATTGTGTGAGGCCGTGGTCGACCTTTCTGGCCGCCCGTTCCTGACCTTTAATGCTACCTTTACCCGCGACCGGATCGGGGAGCTGGATACAGAACTGGTGGAGGAGTTTTTTCGTGCCTTTGCCATGTCCGCCATGCTGACCCTGCACCTGAACCAGAAGGCCGGGCACAACTGCCACCATATTGCCGAAGCCGGGTTCAAGGCTCTGGCCCGCGCCCTGCGCATGGCGGTAGAGGCCGACCCACGGGCTGCGGGGGCCATTCCCTCCACCAAGGGTGTCCTGTAAGGTGCAGCGCGCAATCCGGGCGGGCTAGGCGTTCTCCCCTCTGACGGGGTGGCCCCGCTCCGGGCCGGATCAGTCTTTTACGCTGCTGTCCCTGCTGTGTTGTGTGGCGGGTTGGCGGTGTTCCACAGTGCAGACCAGCAAGGGGGTTTTTGTGGCCCAGCCTCTCTCTATCGCCGTTGTTGACTATGAAGGCGGCAACCTTGCCTCCGCCGCCCGGGCCGTGGCCCGCGCGGCTGAACTGTCGGGCGTGGCGGCGTCGGTGGTTATTACCAACCAGGCGGCAGCCGTGCGGCATGCGGACCGTATTATCCTGCCCGGTCAGGGTGCTTTTGCCGACTGTGCACAGGGTCTGGCCGCAACGCCGGGGCTGAAAGACGCCATTATGGAGGCCACGGCGGCGGGCACGCCGTTTCTGGGCATTTGCGTGGGCATGCAGCTTATGGCCCGGCGCGGGCTGGAACACGGTGTGACAGAGGGCTTTGGCTGGATTGAGGGCGATATCATCCCCATGGATGCGCCGGGCCTGCGCCTGCCGCAGATGGGCTGGAACGAGCTTGACCTGCATGCTCCCGCCCACCCGCTGGTGCAGGGGCTGGGGCCAGCACCGCACGGGTATTTTGTACATTCCTACGCACTCGGCCCGACATCGCCTGATGTGCTGGTGGCGACCACGGACTATGGGGGCAGTATTCCGGCCATTGTCTGCCGTGGCAATGTGGCTGGCACACAGTTTCACGTGGAAAAAAGCCAGACGGTGGGCTTGAAGATTCTGGCCAATTTCCTGTCCTGGCAACCGGAAGAGCGGCTCTGATGCCCAAGACCTCGCGCGTTCAGCGTATTCTTGCGCTGGATGAGGACGACCTTCAGGCTTTGTGTGAGGCTGTTGATGCCGCCATCCTTGACGGTGGGGGCTTTGACTGGGTCCAGCCGCAGGGGCGGCAGGTGCTGGAGCGGTATTTCCGTGGCCTGCTGCTGGTGCCCGAGCGCATGCTGTTTGCCGTGCGCCAGCAGGGGCTTATTGTCGGCTGTGCGCAGCTTGTCCGCGCCCCGCGCAATAACGAGCTCCAGGCCATGTGTGTGACTCTGGCGCACCTGTTCGTGGCCCCCTATGCGCGTCGCAAGGGGCTGGGGGCGCTCTTGTTGCAGGAAGTGGAAAGTGCCGCCCGCAACATGGGCTTCCGGGTCATGAATGTGGATGTGGCCGAAAACCGCCATGCCGCCATAGGCCTGTTCCGCCGGGCGGAGTTTCTGCACTGGGGGTCGCACCCGTTTTACGCCCGTACGGCCGATGGTATTCTGCCGGGGCTGTATTTTACCAAGAACCTGGACGACACCCCGCCGTTTCGGGCTGACCAGCCCAGAACCCAGCCATAAAGCCGGTTTTACGCCATGACGATTCCTTCGCGCTCCCTGACCCTCTATCCCGCAATCGACCTTAAGGACGGTGCCTGCGTGCGCCTGCGCCGGGGCGAAATGGACGATGCCACCGTCTATTCCGACAACCCCGGTGCCCAGGCCAAGGCCTGGCAGGACGCCGGGTTCCGCTGGCTGCATGTGGTGGACCTGAACGGCGCTTTCGCGGGCCAGTCCGAGAATGCTCAGGCCGTGCGCGCTATTGTCGAGGCAGCAGATGTGCCCGTGCAGCTTGGCGGTGGCCTGCGCGACATGCAGGGTATTGCGGCTTGGCTGGAGGCGGGCATTACCCGCGTCATTCTGGGCTCTGTCGCGGTCAAGAACCCCGCCCTTGTGCGTGAGGTCTGCCGTGCCTTCCCCGGCCGGGTTGTCGCCGGGATCGACGCCCGCTCTGGCCTGGTGGCGACAGAAGGCTGGGCCGAGGTCTCGGACATGCAGGCAACCGACCTTGCCCTGCGGATGCAGGACGCAGGGGTTGCGGCCATTATCTTTACCGAAATCAGCCGCGACGGCATGCTCGAGGGGCTGGATATTGACCAGACAGTGGCACTGGCCAATGCGGTGTCGGTGCCGGTTATTGCCAGCGGTGGCGTGGGCGGGGTGGAGCATCTGGCCGCCCTGCGTGACGCCGCCCGCGATGCACCGGGGATCGAAGGAGTGATTGTCGGCCGGGCGCTGTATGATGGCCGTGTCTCCCCGGCGGAAGCCTTGCGGGTGTTAAGCTCATGCTGAAGCTGCGGGTTATCCCCTGTCTGGATGTCAAGAACGGGCGGGTTGTCAAAGGGGTCAACTTTGTCTCTCTGCGGGATGCGGGCGACCCGGTGGAACAGGCTGCGGTGTATGACGCCGCAGGCGCGGACGAGCTGACCTTTCTGGACATCACCGCCAGTAATGAAAACCGCGATACCATTCTGGATGTGGTCAGCCGCACGGCCGAGCGTATTTTCCTGCCGCTGACAGTGGGCGGGGGCGTGCGCACGACGGATGACATGCGCCGCCTGCTGCTGGCCGGGGCTGACAAATGCGCCATGAACTCGGCTGCCGTCTCCCGCCCCGAACTGGTGAATGAGGCCGCCCGTAAATTTGGCAGCCAGTGTGTGGTTGTGGCGGTGGACGTGCGACAGGCCGCCCCAGGCCGGTGGGAGGTGTATACTCACGGTGGCCGCACAGCCACCGGGCGTGATGCGCTGGACTGGTGCCGGGAAGTAGCCGAGCGGGGCGCGGGGGAAATCCTGCTGACCTCCATGGACCGTGACGGCACCGGCTCCGGGTTTGACCTGGGGCTGCTGCGCTCGGTTACGGCGGCGGTGCGCCTGCCCGTTGTGGCCTCGGGCGGTGTTGGCGCGCTTGAACATTTTGTGGAAGGGGCCGCCGCCGGGGCCAGTGGCCTGCTGGCGGCCAGTGTCTTCCACTTTGGCCAGTTTTCCATTCCGCAGGTCAAGGCGGCGCTGGCCGATGCTGGCTTGCCTGTACGGCCCTCTCCCGCTCCCTTTCAGGTTGGTTGATGTCCATGATCAAGAAAGTCCCCTCCAAGGCTCCCAAATCCCGCAAGGGCAAGGCCACGCAGGACACGCCCGAACGGGCCACCGTGGCCGAGGCCGCAGCCATGGCGGCTGACAGCAGCGTGCTGGAACGGCTGTATGAGGTCGTGCAAAGCCGTAAGGGAACCGACCCGACTGTCAGCCATTCTGCCCGCCTGCTGTCACGCGGGACATCCAAGATCGCCCAGAAGTTTGGCGAAGAAGCGGTGGAATGCCTGATCGAGGCCGTGGCAGGCCGCCGCACCCTGCTGGTGGGGGAAAGTGCCGACGTGCTTTACCACCTGATCGTCCTGTGGGTAGATGCGGGGATCACGCCTGAGGATGTCTGGGCCGAACTGCGCCGCCGTGAAGGCACAAGCGGTATTGCCGAAAAGGCATCCCGGCCCCGCCCGGCAGACAGCGAGAAAGTGTGAACGCCATGGTTGTGAACGGAAAAGGCCCCTACGACTCGCAGAACATTTTTGCCAAGATTCTGCGTGGCGAAATTCCCTGCGCCAAGGTTTTTGAAAACGACTGGGTGCTGGCGTTTAACGACATCGCCCCCAAAGCCCCTGTGCATGTGCTGATTATTCCGCGCAATGCGTACGTGTCCTTCATGGACTTCAGCAGCACCGCCCCGGCGGAGGAAATTGCTGGCGTTATGCAGGCCGCGGGGGAAGTGGCCCGCCACATGGGGCTGGAAGAAAACGGCTACCGGCTGATTACCAACGCCGGGCGCGACAGCGGGCAGGAAGTCCCGCACTTTCACCTGCATCTACTGGGCGGCAAGGCGCTTCCGGCCTTCCCGATCTGAACACAACGGCAGGCGGGCAGGGCTTGCCCCAAGCCTGCCAGCCCTTGGGGGAATACTCTGTCATGAACGCCATGGACCAGCTTCTTTCCCGCGTTTCTACCGACCGCCTGCACGAGCCAGCCCCTACGGCTGCCCAGCTTGAGCAATGCGTGGCCGCAGCCCTGCGTGCGCCTGACCACGGCTACCTGCGGCCTTGGCGCTATGGCGTGGTCACGGGTGAGGCCCGCGCCCAGTTGGCCGAGCGTGTGGTGGCCAGCCTGCTGCGGGTGGACCCGGCAGCCCCCCAGGCTGCGCAGGACAAGCGGCGGCAGCGTTTTTCTACCATGCCCATGACCCTTGTGCTGGGCATGCGCCTGCGGCCTGACCACAAGATTCCGGTGTGGGAGCAGGAAATGACGGTCGCCGCCGGGGTCATGAACCTGCTGAACGCCCTGCACGCTCAGGGCTTTGGGGCCATCTGGGTGTCAGGCCCCCCGGCGCAGGACCCCGTTCTGGCTGCCGAACTGGGCTTTGCCGCCCCTGACAGGCTGGCCGGTTTTGTGTTTGTGGGCACGCCGGAAACACCGCTGCCTGCCCACCCCCGGCCCGATGCCACCTCGGTCATGGCCGACTGGCAGGGGGGGCCGCTGTCCTTTGCGGCAGATAGGGGGTAAGGCAGCCATGACAGCAGTAACGCATGCAGATGTCGCCATTATCGGGGGTGGGCCTGTAGGCCTGTCCACAGCGCTGCTGATGGCGCGTGCTGGCCTGCGTGTCAGCGTGCTGGAACGGGCCGAGCAGAGGAATTGGGAAGAACCCGGTTTTGACGGGCGTGAAATTGCGCTCACCCACCACTCTGTCCGCATCCTGCAAGACGCGGGCGCGTGGGATTTCATACCCCCCGTGGCCATATGCCCGTTGAAGGAAGCACGGATTGAAACCGGCAGTTTCCGCCATCCTCTGCGGTTTGATACGCAGGGGCATGGGGTGGAGGCTCTGGGCTGGCTGGTTTCCAACAGTCTTATCCGGCGCGCCCTGTTTGCGGCTGCCAGCGTGCAGGACGGCATAACCCTGCTGCCGCGCACGGAGGTCAGCACCATCCGTCAGGGGCAGGATTACGCGGCGGTGCATCACTCCGGCGGCCAGTTGCATGCCCGGCTGGTTGTAGCAGCGGATGGCCGGTTTTCGCCCACGCGGCGCAGGGCGGGTATTGGGGCCATTGTCCATGACTTTGGCAGGACCATGCTGGTCTGCCGCATGGCCCATGAGTCCCACCACCATAACGTCGCGCTGCAATGGTTTGACGAGGGCCAGACTATTGCGCTGCTGCCGGTCAACGGCATGGCGTCGTCCCTGGTGCTGACGTTGCCGGATGCGCAAATCCGCGAGATGCTGGCCATGCCGCGTGATGCCTTTAATGCCGAAGTCACCCGCCGTGTGGGGGGCAGGCTGGGGGCAATGCGCCTTGTCAGCACCCGGCATGCCTATCCGCTCAAGGGCGTGTATGCGCACCGCTTTACAGCGCGCCGCATGGCGCTGGTGGGGGATGCTGCGGTGGGTATGCACCCCATTACGGCGCATGGTTTTAACCTTGGCCTTAAAGGGCAGGAAACCCTTGTGCAGTCCGTTGTTGCCGCTATGGCCCGTGGGGGAGATGCGGGTGATGCCTCCGGCCTGCGCCGTTTTGAGCGCCAGCACCGCTTGGCTACAGCCCCGTTGTTTGCGGGTACGAATGGCATTGCAACACTGTACACACATGATGGCCCGCCTTTCCGCCAGATGCGGCAGGCCTGCCTGCGGCTGGCAGATGGTTTCAGCCCGTTCAAAAAAGCTGTGACAGCCCTTCTGATGGACCGTCAGCCTACACCGTCGGTCTGAACTGGCGGCGTGGTGGCACTGGCATGGAGTTCGCGCTCCAGCCAGACGGCCAGCACCGCCAGCACATACTGCTGCTGGGTCTCGGTCAGGGCCGTGCCTTTGCTCATGCTGTGCCATTTTTCCAGACACGAGCGGCAGCAGGTGCCGGTGGCATGCTGGGCCACAAAAACCGGGTGGCCTTTCCAGGGTGTCTGTCGGCCATCGCGCGTAGGGGCTGCGGGGGCCAGACGGCGGTTAATAAAGCCCCGCCCATGCTCCAGCACGGCTGGCAGGCCCTTGTCGCGCAGATAGGCCATGTCCTGTGCATTGAGATGAAAGCGGCTGCGAAAGGCTGATCGGCTCAGTTTTTGCCAAAGCGCGTCAGCAATATCAGCCTTGGGCAGCGGCTGCGGGAACAGGTCACCCTGAGTCGTGGTCATGCCCGTACTATGGCCCTCTGGCAGGTTTTTTCCACCCCGCAGGGGGCATGGATGGTGTGCTCCCCACAAGCCTTGCAGCCGGACAGTGTGTGGCAGGAGGTGGGGCCTATAGGGCCATAGTCGTGCAGCGCCGCCCCAATGCGTGAGTAGCTTTTGGCGGGGTGGCGCTTGCCGGATTAGCGGCGACTATTGTTTGCAATGGTCATTGTCGCACGCACCGCACCTGCCAACTGGGGGGAGAAACCTCTCCCCCCACGGCCCTTGGTGTTTAGACGGCGGCAGATTAGCCCTGCTGGCGGCGGGCGTGTTCCGCCAGCGCGAAGTCCAGCCCAAGGCGTACCTGATGGGGCCAGTCCTGCACGGGCGGGTGTGTGGCAGTGGGGCGTAACTGCGACAGGCTCTGCCGCGTGGGTGTGCTGGCCAGATTCTGGATGGCAGCCTGCCAGCCGGGGCTGTCCAGCGGATGCAGGTAGTGGGCGGCATCCCCTGCGATTTCACGAAAGACCGGCAGGTCGCTGCACACAATGGGGGTGTCCAGGGCCAGAGCTTCCAGCAGGGGCAGGCCAAACCCTTCGGTAAAGGATGGAAACAGCAGGGCGCGGGCGTTGCCTAGCAGGTGGGCAACGTCGCGGTCGTCCAGTTCGTTCTTTTCGCTCACGCTGCTGGCAATGGCCGGGCAACGGTCGAGCATGTCGATGATGTTTTCATTCTCCCACCCACGGCGGCCGATAATCAGCAGCCGTGGGGTTGCGGCCCCAAGGGTCTGGCTGAGTTCGCGCCAGATGTTCAGCAGCAGCAGGTGGTTCTTGCGTGGCTCAATCGTGCCGATGCAGACAAAATACGGATCCTGCATCTGCGTGCCATCATGCGGTGCTGCGGTGCCCCGGCCCCAGACATGCAGCCCGTGGGCAATGGGGGCAATGGGCACATGGGCGGGTACAAACGGCCGCAGGTCGGCGGCCACCTGGCCGGAGGGCACGGTAATGCTGTCCGCCAGCCTGGCCACGCTGGCAATGCGGCGGCGGTGGCGGTCGTCCTCGCCCGGGCGGTTGTATTCGGGAAACTGCATGGGAATGAGATCGTGGATCATCACGCTCATGCCCGCGCCCGTGTGGTGCAGAAACTGGCTGATGGTGTCCGTGCGCATCAGATGATGGTGGGACAGCAGCAGGTAAAGCGGGCGTTCGCCCCCTGTGCGGGCGGGGGGCGTGCCACTGCCCAGAGCGGCTTCGGACAGCAGACGCCGTGCCAGCCATTTCAGGTTTGACAGGGGTTGTTTCCTGCCGTCCCACAGCTCTGCCGTCAGGGCCAGAAACTGCGCGACAGCCGTGCGTTTGAGAACGCGGATACCCCGCAGCGGCACATAGGCGACAAACACCACCCTGTCCGCCCAGTGGGCATGCACATGGGCGGCATATTCATATTCCACCCGGTCAATCCCGGTAGGAACGGCGTGCCCCGCGCGCGACAGCAGGCGGGAGATATCCATGTAAAGCAGGGTGCGTGACATAGCGGAGGGTCGATAATTCCTAGTTATCCAGATGCGAAGGCAGGAAGACCACGTTATCGGGTTCCGACCTGACACTGCTGACACGGCGCAATGTGCCCGCCACAAGGGTGGACAGCCCTTCTTCCGAGAAGAAACCGCCTTCAATAAGGCAACGGTCGATCAACACCTTCATGAACGCGTGAAGAGTGTCAGGGTCGGGCGGCGTGGGGTTTGCCCAGAAGTCATCCAGCGGCTGCTGGTCTGTAACATGGTCGATATTGTAAACAGCCCGGCCCAGCACTTTGACGGGCACGTTCTGCGCCAGAGCCAACGTGCCGGTGGTGCTGTTGACGGTCACAACCCCGCGGGCATCGCGCACCATGTGGCTGATTTCACCATATTCCACGTAGCGCACCCGCTGGGCGATGCCCAGATGGGTGGCAATACGGGTGATCATGGCTTTCCAGTCCTTTACCCCGTTGTCCAGCGGGTGTTCCTTGACCAGCAGGTACAGGTCGGCAGGGGCATGCAGGGCAAAGGACTGCATGACCATGGCAATGGCCGGTGTCATGCCATTGAAGTTGGAATGCAGGTGGATCTGGGAATCCGCATCCAACTGTAAGGGAAAGAGCACGTAGGGCAGCTTGCCGGTGGCAAACCAGTCCAGCACCTTCTGGGATTCGGCCCGGGCGGTCTTTTTGCGCGCCAGCCTGCGCAGCCAGCTTACACCTTCATACCACGCGCCCCAGGGCCGGTAGTCCTGCCAGTAGGGGAAATGCCTGCGGGTCAGAATATCGGCGGCATTATAGGCCACAGCCTCCAGCGCCCTGCGCGGGAAGGAGGAGGACACCGTCTGGTGCGGAGCCAGCGGGGGCAGCAGGCGGGCCTGCTCGACATACCATGCGGAATTGCGGGGCAGGGTGGAATGGCCGTTAACCCCGTCCATTTCCAGCGTGACCCAGTCGGGGCGGATATAGCCTTCCTCAAACACGTAAATCCGGGTGCCGAGTTTTTTGCACAGGGCAATGGCCTGGCGGTGGCGCGGTCGGCAGTCCCCAAAGAGCATGATGTCGGTAATGCCCAGGCTCTCGATTTTTTCGCGCAGGAACAGCGGCCATTCATCATCCGTGCCGGTAAAGGACATGGCGTTGGGCAAGCGCCAGAACAGGCAGTCCCCACCGTTGAAGTTGATCTTCCAGACCCCGTAGCCGTTTTCACGCAGGGCTGTGCCAATGCGCTGAAAAAAAGGCCCCATCAGGCCTTGTAGCAGAAGGAAGCGGCGTTCCTCCGGGCGTGGGGGAAGGGGGGCTTGGGTCATGGAACGGTGCATGTCCGTATGAAATGGCGGGCTTTTGTGAATAGGCGTGAGGGAAGGGATTGGCGCAGGGCCATCTGGGTACGGCGCAGGGCCATCCACCGTGTTTGCCTCCAGGCATCGGGCTGATCAAAACGGTCGAGCAGGATTTCAACCGGGCAGGGCAGGTGTGTCACCGGGTCAAGGTAACGGGGGTAGAGCAGCAAGGTGCCTGCCACAAGCTCGGCCAGGGTCAATGCGCGGCCCCGGCGTGCGGGAACGGGGGCCTGGTCGGTTGTCAGGCCCCATCCAGCATAAAAAGGTGTGCCATAGGTGGTGACGGGAATACCGCGCACCAGTGCTTCAAACCCGGCAAGGGATGTCAGCGTATGGACGGCATCCACCTGCATCAGCACGGAGGTAATGGCTCCGCCCCGGCTGATTTCATCCGCGGTCTCCAGCACTACGGCGTCGGGCAGGGCACCTTTGCGGTAGCCTGCCTCCACATCCGGGTGGGGGCGGTAGAGAATATAGGCATCCGGCCGGGCGGCTCGTACAGCGCGCAGCAGGGCCAGATTGTCGCGGATCTGCCCCCCACCCCGCAGGACAGACAGGTCATCCGCCACCTGACCGGGCACAAGAATGACAGGGCCGGAGCGTGCCGCCCGCTGGCGTGGCTGTTCTGGCTCACCCTTGCCGTATTTGGAAATGCCAGCATCCCGCAGCCGCACCATGAGCGTTTGCGCACGGGCCCGCAGGGTGTCGTCAAAAACCGTGGTGGCGAGGATATGTTCCAGATCGCTGGGCTGGGCGGGGTCGTAATAGACACCACGGCGGTCAAGGAAAATGGAGGCCGGGGGCTGGAGCGCACTGCCAAGGCCGATGGAGCGGATAAACCCGTCCTCCACCCGCAGCAGGGTCAGACCGGCCTGTGCAAGGTGCTGCTCCACCCCTGCGGGCATGCGGGTTGTCCATATGGCCACACCGGGCCTGCGCGTAGCCCGGCAGGCCGCCACGGCGCGGGGGATGGAGCGGAAAAAGGCAGGATGGCCGGGGGCGCTGGCCAGAAAGGCCGCAATCTGCGGCCTTTTCCACAATGACATGCCCATGCACGCGCCAACCTGACGGTTGGCTTGCAGGGTCTGCTTCCATAAGACCAGCACATCCAGCACGGCGCGGCAGGTGGTGGGCTGGCCGGTAAAGGGGCAGCTATAGCGCGTGTCGTTCAGGATATGGTCCAGCGCTGCCTGTTCGGTCAGGGGCTGGGCTGTCCCGGCAGGACCGGAGGTAATGCTGACGGTCAGGCCACGCAGTGCGGCCAGCAGGCAGAGGTCGTGCTGGGGGCCATCCGGGGTGAGGGCGCAAAGGTCGCGCACCGTGTCCAGCACAGCGTGAGGGTCCAGCACGTGGGCGTCGGCACAGGCAAGGCCCAGTCTGCGGGCCAGACGCTTGCTCTGCCGGTCAAAGCGGGAGGGCAGCAGCAGGATGTTCTGGCGCGGGTGGCGGGCTGCCAACGGGTGCAGTGCTGCGCGTGCCTGGGCCAGCGGCAGGGCAGAGGGCACGCACAGAACGGCCGTAAAACTGCGGGGCAGTGCCTTGGCCCAGAACTGTCCGCCCACCCGTTCCTGCACAATGGTATCGCGCACAAAGGCGCGTTCTGCCGCATCGGGCAGCACATCGGGGCGGGCCGGGGTGGCAAGGGCGGGCATGCTGGCGCGGAAAGGGGGAGGGGCGAGGAAACACCGTGCTCTCTGCCCCGCTGAATACCTTGAAAGCGCCGTCATCATCCCAACACGTTGAGTTCTGTTTTTACGGGGTATGCGTAATAAGCCCGTCTACAGAAAAGGACGACATCACATTTGCATACTATGGCATCGAGTATATACAGGGGCATCCCGCGCTTAACAAGATGAACACTGGCGCGGAAGACCTGACAGAAACCTTGAACCTTCATGCGGCAACGCGGGAACAGGCCAGAGCCGCCCAGCGGGCTGCGGTGTGGAAGAAATTTTCTCCTGATGATGCTAGGCCAGTTCACGGTATTTTACGCCCTGTCTGTTTTTATTGCGTTGCCATCCCTGCTGATGCCCATGCCAGTAAAAAAAGGGGATATTGAGGCGAAGCCTCTGGTCTTTCTGTATTGTCTTAATACTTTGTTCTTATATGCCGCCGTGGTGGCGGGGGATGGCGCGCCTGCTCTGGGGTGCGTTGTCGCGGTTGCGCTGTCCTACGGGCTGGCATTTGCCTCACGCGTGAAATACCGCATTCTGGGCGAGCCTGTTCTGTTCACGGATATTATTTCGCTGGCTGAACTGGTCCGTAACCCGAAGTTTTTTATCTTCTCCCTGCCGCCTGCGGCCTGGGTGGCCAGTGCGCTGGTGCTGCTGGCCCTGCCGTGTGTGTTCTGGTGGTTTTTTACTTGGGATTACGCGCTGCGACTTGTGGCGGCCTTGGCTGTGGTGGCTGTTGTTGCGGTGTATACCCGCCTGCCGCTGGCCCGCTGGGTTGCCGTGCCCAACTGGCGGCGTGATGTCTGGCGGCTGGGTGTTGCAGGCATGCTGGTGCTGTACTGGCGGCGCTGGAAGGCGCAGGCAGCCCCCCAGCCCCCGATGGCTGTTGCGGGCACGGCTGCGCGTGATGTTGTTGTGGTGGTGCAGTGTGAGTCCTTCGCTCTGCCGGGCATGTTTGCGCAGGAGCAGGCACGGGGTGTTGCCTTGCCGGAACTGGAACGTGCCCAGGCGCGGGCGCGCAGTGCCGGGGGGCTGCTGGTCAGCGGGTTTGGGGCCTACACCATGCGGACCGAATACGGCGTGCTGTTTGGTCGGGAGGAGCAGGAACTGGCCTTTCGCCAGTATGATCCCTTTCTGACCGCGGCGGATGATAAGCAGTTTTCCCTGCCATGGCGGTTGCGGCAGGCTGGGTATCAGAGTGTTTTCATGCACCCGCACAGCCTGGCGTTTTATGGCCGGGACCGGCTGATGCCCACGATCGGGTTTGATGTGGTGGATGACAGCATGGGCGAGCATACGCCCACCCGTGCAACACCCTACCCTGAGGACACAGCTCTGGCCGCACGGATGATCGACAGGATTCGCACAGCCTCCGGGCCGTTGTTTCTTTACGCCGTGACAATGGAAAACCACGCCCCATGGCCCGGTGCGCCGGATGAGGCGTTGGGGCATTATCTGCGGCATCTACGTAATAGTGACACAATGCTGGGTATGCTGGTGGATGAACTGGACAGGCTGGGGCGGAAGAGCCTGCTGGTATTTTTTGGTGACCACCGCCCGTCCATTCCAGGAGTGAACAGTGTGACCCAGGAGCGCACAACGCCTTATGTTTGTGTTGAATTTCCCGCTACGGAGGGCAAAGCCAGCAGGGTACCCCAACAGGACATGACACCCGCCGCCCTGCACCATCTGATTGAGGGGCTGGCGGTTCATCGTACTATGTGATTTCTGGTATGGGTGATGAAATTGGCACATCCTCGCTGTCTAGGATTGAACCGTGCGGGGAAAACAGCAATAACAACGACAGGCGCGCCTGATCTGGAAAGAAAGAGTAAAACAACTTGCGGGAAAAAGGGGTAAGACTGTTTCGTTCCGGCTGGCTTGAATGCCTGACCTACATGCCTTTTCCGGTATTTGTGGTGGCATGGCTGGTTATCCTGTCGGGTTTGGCGGCCAATCTGGTCATACAGCCGATTCCCCCCGTGCGCGCTGTCGCCATGGTGGCCTGCGGCTTGGCAGTCTGGTTTTTCTTTGAATATGTCATGCACCGCCATCTGTTCCATATGGCGTTCCGCAGTGCGATAGGGCAGCGCTTTGTCTTTATCATGCACGGCAACCATCATGATTACCCGCGTGACCCGCTGCGCAACCTGATGCCGCTGATTGTCAGCCTGCCGCTGGCCGTGGTGCTGGAAACGCTGTTCTGCCTTGTGATGGGCTACGATTGGGGCCGCCCGTTCTTTCTGGGCTTTGTGGCCGGGTATGTGCTGTATGACGGCATGCATTTTGCCATGCACCAGTGGCGCTTTTCCAATGCCCTGCTGCGCCGGATCCAAATCCACCACCTGCGCCACCATTACCACGACCACGAGACCAATTACGCCGTGACGGCCATTTTCATCGACCGGCTGTTCGGCACCTGTGCGCGCAAACATCATGGTCAGGCTGACCGCTCCGAAGTTCGCCGCCGCGCCTGATCGGCTCCAGTCAGGCCCGCCCTTGCCGGAGGGCCTGTGTTGAGACCGCTTGCTTAATCATTCCATTAGATGACAGCCCTGTGCCTGTGCCTGTGCCTGTGCCTGTGCCTGTGCCTGTGCCTGTGCCTGTGCCTGTGCCTGTGCCTGTGCCTGTGCCCATTTCTCCAGGGATGCGTAAGTGTTCATATCTTCCCCAGAGTCGGGGCTATGGTCCGTGGCGTACATTCTCAGCGAATGGGATCGGCCTCCTGCCAAATGGCTGCGTGGGGACGTCAAAGCCTGAGTATCGTTTCCGATTGGTTGTCGTTGGGCCAAGAAAGGTCTGGAGTGCAGGAGAGTATTCTGCCACCTCCATCGGGGTTTAATGAAGTGCCTGATGGTCCTTGCCGGTTTCTGGAATCTGACCGAGGGCTGTCCACCCTTGTGGGGCATCTCTCGGAAAGAGGGCAGGCCCTTACGAAATGTCATTCAAAGGGGGCAGGAAGGTTCTGCTGTGTCACTCGCAAGCTTTTTTGAGCGCAGGTGGCATGCAGGGCGCTTTGATCGGGTTTTGGAGTAATCTGCGCGGGCCATTGCATATTGTTCATGCAGGCGAACAACATACAGCGTGAGGCATCAGCAAAGCCGAAGACTGTGGCTCTACATCTAAACTTGGCATATTTTCCATTGGAAGTACGACTGCACATCGGATACCGTGTGCTTTAAAGCGAACTACCTAAACGGTAGTTGGCGTCCCGTACGGGATTCGAACCCGTGTTGCCGCCGTGAAAGGGCGGTGTCCTAGGCCTCTAGACGAACGGGACAAGAGGCGTCGTTGAGGGGTTATCTATAGGTGTTCGCGGGGGGCGTCAAGCGACTAAAACCATTTTTTTCAGTTTTTTATCTGCCCCCACCAAAACGCCCTTCCGGTTCCTTACAGACCAAACTCGCTCAGGCCCCGCAGCAGGGTTTCGGGCAGGTCTGCGGTGGTGCTGTCGCTGTCAGGCGGGGCATCGGCCTGGGTCAGATAGCGCCAGCCCTGGAACGGCCGCATGGGGCGGGCCTGCACACGGATGATGGTGGGGGACAGAAACAGCAGTGTCCCGGTGCTGCCATCGGCCCGGGTGTGTGTCTCTATGGCTTCCAGCACCTGTCGGCACAGGATCATCCCGCCGATCACACGGTAGAGGGAGCCTCCCTCCAGCAATGCTTCCGCCTGACGGGGAAAGGCGCGGGTGTGCACAACCGGCAGGGCCACGGTGGACCCCGCAGGTGCGTGCATGTTCTGGGGTAAGGTCTGCCGGGCTGCCAGGTCTTCAAGCGAGGCAACACCGACAACCAGTTTGATCAGGTTCAGCATTTGGCAAGGATGGCCGAGGTCGCGCTTTCTGCAAAGGCCCACAGGCGCATGGGCCTGTGGCGTGTCAGAGCACTAACGCACCCAGTAGGGCTTCCAGCCGCAGGCGTCCCTCGGGGGTGGCGCGCAGGGTGTCGGGTGTCTGGGTCAGATACTGCTCGTCCAGGGCTGCGTGCAGAATGGTCGGGTCGACGGCCTGTGCCAGTGTCAGCCCCGTGCGGGCGGCAAAGCGGTGGGTGTTGATGCCTTCTTCCACCCGCAGGCCCATCAGCAGCATTTCCCGCGCGCGTTCACGGGGGTCCAGCGCGTCCTGGCTGGTCTGGCCAGTGCCGTGCTGCTCTACCAGTGCGGCCCAAGGTTCGGGCGCGCGGTGCCGCCGTGTGGCGTAAAGCCCGTCGGACAGGCTTAACCGCCCATGCGCACCGGGGCCAATGCCCAGATAGTCGCCATAGCGCCAGTAGGTCAGGTTATGGCGGCTCTCACTGCCAGGGCGGGCATAGTTGGAAACCTCATACGCCCGCAGGCCGTGGGCGGCGGTTATGGCGGTGGTGGCGTCATACAGGGCGGCGGCTTCATCCTCATCAGGCAGGGTAAAGCTGTGCGACCGGTACAGGGCTTCAAACTTGGTGCCGGGTTCTATGGTCAACTGGTAGAGCGAGATATGGTCCGCTGCCAGTTCCAGCGCGGTATGCAACTCGCTCTGCCAGGCGGCCAGTGTCTGCTCTGGCCGGGCGTAGATAAGGTCAAAGGTAATCCGCTCAAACAGGGCGCGGGCACTTTCCAGCGCGGCGCGGGCCTGTGTGGCGGAATGTTCGCGGCCCAGAAAGCGCAGGGCTGCATCGTCCAGTGCCTGAATACCCAGCGACACCCGATTGACCCCTGCCTGACGGAACTGTGCCAGCCGTGCGGCCTCCACACTGGTCGGGTTGGCCTCCAGCGTGATTTCAAGGTCCGGGGCGGGGTCAAACAGGGTTGTGGCGTCGGCAATCAGAGCGGCCACAGTATCGGGCGCCATGAGCGAGGGGGTGCCGCCGCCAAAGAAAATGGATGTCAGCCGCCTGCGGCCCAGCCGTGCGGCTTCGTGCGCCAGTTCGGCCCGCAGGGCTGCGCCAAAGCGGGCCTGCGGGATGGTGTCGCGCACATGGGAGTTAAAGTCGCAGTACGGGCATTTGGCCAGGCAGAACGGCCAGTGGATGTACAGGGCAAGAGGTTCGCCCTGCACAGTGCCGAGGTCAGATGGCAACCTTTACGCCCAGTTCCACAACGCGATCAGGCGGGATACGGAAAAATTCCATGCTGGAGGTGGAGTTGCGGAACATGAACATGAACAGCGACAGCCGCCACCGGGACAGCTTGGGCACGGAGGAGCGGGTAATCAACTCGCGCGATGTAAAGTAGGAGGCCTGAAGGGCATCAAAGTTGACGCCATTGGCTTTCAGTTCTTCCAGCGCGCGCGGGATGTTGGGCATTTCCATAAAGCCGTAGCGCAGGATCACACGGTAGATGTCGGGGGCCAGCTCTTCCACCGTAACGCGGTGGCCGCGCTCGGCTTCGGGCTGGTCAAGGTTCAGCACCGTCACAAACAGCACGTGGTCGTGCAGGATGCGGTTGTGGCGCAGGTTATGCAGCAGGCAGGGGGGTACAAAGTCGGGCGTGCTGGTCATGAACACAGCCATGCCCGGCACGCGGATGGTGCGCGATTGCGGCAGACGAGCAATAAAGCTGCCCATGGGCAGGCTGTCCTGCCGCTGCCGGGTGATGATGAGGCCACGGCCCTTTTTCCATGTTGTCATCATCAGTGTCAGCACGGCACCCAGCAGCACGGGCACCCACCCGCCATCGGGGATCTTGAGGGCGTTGGCGGTAAAGAAGGTGCCGTCAAGCAGCAGGAATGACCCAAAGACCAGCGCCACCTGCCAGGTTGGCCATTTGAAGTGCCGCTGAAAAACCGCAACGGCCAGAATGGAGGTGCAGATAAAGGTGCCAGTCACGGCAATACCATAGGCCGAGGCCAGCGCGTCGGAACTGCGGAAGGCCAGCACCAGCAGCACAGCCCCCACGGCCAGGAAGCGGTTGAAGTCGGGCAGATAGATCTGGCCTTCCTCCTCCGCGTTGGTGTGGGTCACGCGCAGGCGGGGCATGTAGCCAAGCTGGATCAACTGGCGGCAGATGGAAAACCCGCCCGAAATACCAGCCTGACTGGCAATGACGGTGGCCAGCGTGGACAGCAGCACCATGGGGCCACGCATCCAGTGCGGGCAGAGCATGAAGAAGGGGTTGGCCAGCGCCTTGGGGTCGGCAATGACCAGAGCAGCCTGCCCAAAATAGTTCAGCACCAGCATGGGCAGCACAAAGAACAGCCAGGCGTAGCGGATGGGTGCACGGCCAAAATGCCCCATATCGGCATAAAGGGCTTCCGCCCCGGTCACGCACAGCACGACCGAGCCAAGGGCCAGAAATGACAGCGTGCCGTGGTAGAACACAAACTCTGCGGCATATGTGGGGGAAAGTGCCATCAGAATGGCGGGGTGGTGGATAATCTCGATCACCCCCAATGCTCCCAGCGTGCCGAACCAGAGCAGCATGACAGGGCCAAAAATGGTGCCTACCCGCCCGGTGCCGATCCACTGGACACTGAACAGGCTGATAATGACCAGAATGGCAACGGGAATAACCACGTCATGCGCGGCAGGAACGCTGACTTCCACCCCCTCGATTGCGGATAGCACCGAAATGGCGGGGGTGATAATGCCATCTCCAAAAAACAGGCAGGTGCCCACAATACCAACCAGCCCGAGGATGAGCCTGTTGCGCGCGCTTGATGTCACCCGCTGGGCCAGCGACATAATGGCCAGAATACCACCTTCGCCATTGTAGTCCGCCCGCATGATCAGCAGCACGTATTTAACGGTCACCACAAGGATCAGCGTCCAGAAGATCAGGCTGGCAACGCCCATGATCTCCCACGGGGCAACCTGATGGTGGCCCGAAATAACCTCCACCGTGGAGCGGAAGGCATAGAGCGGGCTTGTGCCGATATCACCATACACCACGCCCAGCACACCCAGCAGGGCGGCAAAGCCCACGGGGGCTACGGTCTGCTGTGGCTGGTCCGCCCCGAACTCGGCAATATGCCGTGGTTCTGGCGCATTGGCCTCGGCATGGGGCGGGCTGGCTGTGTCCTGCCCGGTGGCAGGCCGGGGGGCTGGTGTCGGGGCGGGGTCAGTCATTGTGCTTCTGGCTCCACAGCGTGGGCGGGGCGTTCGGGATGACTCTGCATAGGGGGATAACACAGGCCAAGGCAAGGTATACCGGTGTCCGGCCATGGGCAGGCCGGGCGGTCGGCAGGTGTCAGGCGCTGGCGGGCCGTGTGCCGAAGATGGCACTGCCAACCCGGACATGGGTGGCCCCCTGGGCAATGGCCTGCTCAAAGTCGGCGGACATGCCCATGGACAGCACGGACAGCCCATGCGTGTGGGCCATGGCGCGCAGTAGCGCAAAGTGGGGCACGGGGTCTGCATCGGCGGGGGGGATACACATCAGCCCGCGCACGTTTGCCCCAAAGCGCTGGCGGCAGGCGCGGATAAAGCTGTCGGCTTCCTCCCGTGGGACGCCGTATTTTTGGGGTTCGTCGCCTGTGTTGACCTCAATCAGCAGGTCGGGCAGGCGGCCTTCGGCCTGGGCAGCCCGGTCCAGCGCATCGGCCAGGGCGGGGCGGTCCAGACTTTCGATCATGCTGGCAAGGCGCACGGCCTCGCGCGCCTTGTTGGTTTGCAGTCCGCCGATCAGGTGCAGTTGCACGGCCGGGGTGGCAGCCTGAAGGGGGGGGAACTTGGCGGCGGCTTCCTGCACGCGGTTTTCCCCAAACACATGCTGGCCAGCCTGTATGGCCTCCAGCACACTGCTGGCGGGGTGGAACTTGGACACCGCGACCAGTGCCACGGCGGAGGGGTCACGCCCGGCGCGGGTTGCCGCGCTGGCCATGCGGGCGCGGATGGCGGCAAGCCGCCCGGCCACGCCGGAAAGGGAAGGAAGGGTCTCCATGCGGGCGCAGGATTCCTTGAACTCGCCTGTGTGGTCAAGTGTGGCGTAGGGGCAGGCGGGGAAGGGTTGCCCCTTTGGTCCCCACGGGCGAAGAGGGGGGACGAAAAACAAGAAGCGGGAGAATGACCAGATGGTTCCGGGTCTGCACTGGTATGATGTGTTCGGCTATATGGGGTCAGCCATTGTCGTGGTGCTGTATTTTCTGAACATGAGGGGCATGATCAGCACCCGCGGGCTGTCTTACCCGCTGGTCAACCTGCTGGGCTGTTTCCTGATCATCAGTTCCCTCTGGCACGATTTTAACCTGCCCGCGTTTCTGATCGAGGCCTTCTGGGCGCTGGTCAGTGTTTACGGCATTGCCGAAACCCTGTGGCAGCGCCGTGTGAGCCCAGCCAGTCGCCAGCCTAATCAGGGCTGACCTGAAGGATGATTTTGCCGCTGTGTTCCCCGTCTTCCATGGTCTGGTGGGCGGTTGCTGCGTCCTCCAGCGGGAAGACGGCGTGGATCAGCGGGGCAATGGTGCCTGCGTCCAGCAGGGGCCAGACATGGGTGTGCAACTCTTGGGCAATCCGGGCCTTGCTGGCGCTGTCACGCGGGCGCAGGCTGCTGCCTGTTACCGTCAGCCGCCGGGTCATGATCCGGGCCAGATCAGCCTGCTCCGCCTTGGCACCACCCTGAAGCGCGATGATGACCAGCCGCCCATCCATGGCCAGGCACTTGAGGTTGCGGTTGAAATACGCCCCACCCACAAGGTCGAGGATGATGTTCACCCCCTTGTCGTGTGTCATTTCCCGAATACGGGTCAGAAAATCCTCGTCCCGGTAATTGATGGCTCTGGCACCCAGTGTTTCGCACAGGGCGCATTTTTCCGCCGTGCCTGCCGTGGCATAGGCCTCGCCACCCAGGGCATGGACAAGCTGGATGGCCGTTGTGCCAATGCCGCTGGTGCCCCCATGCACCAGCACCCGCGTGCCAGCGGGGGGGATGGCGGGCATGAACAGGTTTGACCAGACTGTAAAATAGGTTTCAGGCAGGGCTGCGGCCTGCACGGCGGTGTATCCGGTGGGCCAGGGCAGGCATTGCCCCGCAGGCACCAGACAGTACTGCGCGTAGCCGCCCCCGTTTGTCAGCGCGCAGACACGGCTGCCAATGGCGGGCATGGTGGTGCCCTCCTGCGGTAAGCCACAGGCGACAACTTCCCCCGCAATTTCCAGCCCCAGCCGTGGGCAGGCACCGGGCGGTGGCGGGTACAGGCCCTTGCGCTGCATGATGTCGGGGCGGTTCACGCCTGCTGCCATAACCCGCACCAGCACTTCCCCCCGGCCGGGTTGCGGCAGGGTCAGGGTTTCCACGCGCAGGACATCCGGCTCGCCGGGGTCGGCAAAGGTGATAGCCCGCATGGTGGTGGGCAGGGGGGGCTGAACTGTCATGACATGGCCGCAATGCTGTAAACACAATGCTAAGAACTATGGTCTCGCCCCGGTCGGTATGAAAGGGGCGGGCTGTTCACGACACTGCTAGCGCGGTCAGGCTGATTTCAACACTCTGCGACCCCGGTTGGGTACCAGTCAGTCAGGGGCTGCGGTGCGGTGCTGCGCAATGTCAGACGGAAGAAAGTCTGCGGCGTATGGTTCTGCCGGGGTGCTAGGGCTCAGCGGGTGTATTTTTCCCCCGCAAGGTCCCGGCGGGTGCGCTCCAGTTCCTCCGCATGGCGGCGCAGGACATAGCGCTCGCTCAGCAGGCCCACAACATGGCGCTGGGCATCCACAACAGGCAGGGCGGGGTAGTTGATGCGCTCAAACGTCGCAACCGCTTCCGAAATGCAGGAGGACGGTGCCAGCACTTCCTGCATGGCTTCCGCCAATGAGGACAGGGGAGCATCGGGCTTTGCGTCCACGCTGTTCAGCCGCGTGCTTTCTACCATGCCCCTGTAATGGCCCTGTGCATCCAGCAGCACGACATGGCGGGGCGGTGTTTTGCCAAAGGTGGTGCGGGCCTGCTCCACGCTCAGGGTTTCTGGCAGGGTATCCACCTGCGGGCGCATCATCTGCGCCACGGTCAGGCTGCGCATCCAGCCAATATCCACACCGGAGTGGATGTTTTCCCCCCGCAGGTGGAAGCGCCATGTCGCAAAGGAGTAGCCGAAGATCCGCCGTGTCGTGACCGAGGCCACAATGGCCGCCAGTGCTACGGCGGCGGTCATGGTCGGGCTTTTTGTGGTTTCCAGCGCCAGCAGGATGGTTGTCAGCGGCCCGCCGACAATGGTGGTGGCCAGTGCCGACATGCCCGCGATGGTGCAGAGTGTTACCGGCAGGGGCGCAAAGGGGGCAGTAACCCCGGCAAAAGCGGCCCCTAGCAGCACCCCCAGATAGAGCGAGGCAAAAAACAGCCCACCCCGAAAACCCGCTCCGATGGAAATGCTCGACGCCATGGCCTTGAGCGCAAACAGCCACAGTGCCAGCAGCAGCCCCGGCGGCGCCACCAGCCCTTCGCGCATGGCAATATGCCCTGATGACAGCACCGAGGGCGAGACCAGCGCCAGCAGCCCGACCAGCAGCCCCCCCACAGCCGGGCGCAGCCAGTTGGGGCGGATAGCCTGCCGGAACAGCCGTTCGGCCACGGTCACGCCCTTCATCAACCCCACGCCGGTCATGGCTGCGGCAAAGCCCAGGGCAATCAGCAGCGGGTAGGCCAGTGGCGGTACAGTCGCGGGTGTTGTCAGCGCCAGTTCGGGCAGGGTTGCGCCGCAGAGCCGCACCACCGCCAAGCCGCACAGGGTTGCACACATGACCGGGGCCAGCAGCGGGAAGGTGTAGGACCCCAGAATAAGCTCGAACGCGTAAAACGCCCCGGCCAGGGGGGCATCAAACGCTGCCCCGATGGCCCCTGCCGTGCCACAGCCCACCAGCAGGCGCACATCGGCACGGTGCAGTCGCAGGTTCCGCCCGATGCGTGCGCCAAAGGCTGCGGCAATCTGGCTGAACCCGGCCTCCAGCCCCAGTGATGCCCCGCAACCGTTGGACAGAATCGTCTGCCCCGTGACCACAAGGCTGTCACGCAGGGACATCCGCCCCCCATGCAGGGCATTGGCCTCAATAGGGTCAACCGGGCGGTGGCGTGGGCTTAGCCGTAACTGCCACAGGCCCAGCAGCAGCCCGCCCAGCGTGGGCACGCACAGGGCACGCCAGGGGGTAATGGCGACCAGCCCGGACAGGCGCTCCTCCCCCGGTGAGAGCAACTGGTGGGCGTAGAGAGTAGTCCAGGTAATCAGCGCCACGGCCAGCCCTGCCAGCAGGCCGGTGATAATGGCCAGGACGATCAGCCACAGCGAATCCGTCCGCACCAGCGCGCGCAGGGCGGCCAGCAGGCGGGTGGGGGTGTGGTGGGCGCGCAGATGCTCCAGCAGGGCTGTCATGCCCCTGCCTTACCAGCATGCAGGGCTGTGCTTCAACGACAGAGCGTAGGTGTACCCTGCCGGAGGGGGCTTTCAGCTCAGGTTATGACCGTGCGGTTACGCCGCCAGCTCTCTTCCAGCGCGCTGGCCGGGTCTGGGGCGGGGTCGCTCCACTGGCCATCCTGGCCTGGAGCCTGCGCCAGGGCACGCCATGTGGCCTCGCCAGCGGTGCGCTCCACCACAATGCGCCAGGACGGGGGGATACGCTCTAGAAGGCGTTCCATTTTCTGGCCTGTGGTCAGGGGGCGGGCGTAATTATGTCCCATGCTGCCATGTCCTGCTGTGGGGTGGGTTGGCTGCCAGCCTGCCCTGTGTCGGGCAGGGCGGCAAGGCGGGCCAGAACATGGGTGAGTGTTGCCTGCACGGGGGCTGTGGCGTCAAAGCTCCAGGCCAGTTCGTCGGGCTGGGGTGGTTCCAGCGTGGCAAGCTGGCTGGGCAACAGGCTTGCAGGCATGAAATGGTTGGTGCGTTGGGTCAGCCGTTCTGCCAGTTGGGCAGGGCTGGCGCAGAGATGGATGATGATGGGCTGCCACGGTGCAGGCAGGCCAAGGCCCAGCCTGTCGCGGTACCTGCGCTTTAGGGCGGAGCAGGCCAGAATCCCACCCTCGCCCCGTGCGGCCTGTCTGGCCAGCCAGTCGTGGCAGCGGGTCAGCCAGCCTGCACGGTCCTGATCATCCAGCGCGATTCCCGCCGCCATTTTGGCACGGCTGGCGGCACTGTGCAGGGGGTCGGCATCCTGCCAGGGCCAGCCCAGTGCCTCATGCAAGGCGGTGGCAAAGGTGGTTTTGCCAGTGCCGCTGACACCCATGACCACAATCAGCCGTGGGCGCAGGCCGGGCCGGAGGGTGGTCGGGGTGTCGGCCTGCATGGGTTCAGCGGGGCTTGGGGGTGAGAACTTTTACGCCGTCCGGCCCGGCGGTAATGGTCTGGGTGGCCATGTGCAGGAACAGCCCGTGCTCCACAACGCCCACAATGTTCAGGATATCGGCCGCCAGTGCATCGGGGTTGGTCATGGGCGGGAACAGGCAGTCGATGATCAGGTTTTTCTCATCCGTGAGGAAGAGGGAGCCATCGCGCAGACGGCGTGGTGTGGTCTGTGCCCCCAGTGCGTCCAGCCTGTGGGCGGCACTTTCCCAGCCGAAGGGAATAACCTCAACCGGCAGCGGGCAGTGCATGCCCAGATGGTCCACATATTTGCTGGCGTCAGCCACAATCACGAACTGGCGCGCAATGGACGCCACGATTTTTTCCCACAGCAGTGCCCCGCCCAGCCCTTTGATCAGGTTGAGGGTGGTGGGCTCGATTTCGTCCGCCCCGTCGATGGCAATGTCCAGCTCCGGGTGCTCGGCAAAGGTTGTCAGCGGGATGCCTTCTTCCTGTGCCTGCGTGCGGGTGGCGATGGAGGTGGGAATGGCGTTGATCCGCAGCCCTTCCTCACGCACACGGCGGCCCAGTTCCGCCACCACAAAGCGTGCGGTGGAGCCGGTGCCGAGGCCCACGGCCATACCGTCCTGCACGAGGGCCGCAGCCTGAATGGCGGCCTGCTGCTTGAAGGCGGCTGCCGGATCGGGGGGGAGGCTGCTCATGCGTCGGGTCCTGTTGCTGTATGGGTGTCTAGCGGGTGGGAGGGGGCGGCCGCCTGGTCCACAAACCATGAGACATCGCCCATGGCGGTAATGGCGCTGGCCGGGTAGGGGGACCCTGTGGTGCGGACCTGGGCCAGAATATCGGCTTTGCCCGCACCTTCGGCCAGGAAGATAATGTGCTGGCTGGCGTGCAGGGCCGGGTATGTCAGGGTCAGGCGCGTATGGGGTGCCGTTGTGGGGGTGCAGGGGGCAACCCAGGCTGTGCGCTCGGACAGAACCGGCTGGGTGGGAAAGAGCGAGGCGGTATGCCCGTCGGTGCCAAGCCCCAGCAGTGTGACATCAAACAGCGGCCTGTCGGGGTGCAGGGTGGTGCTGCCGTACTGGGCGCGCAATGTGGCCTCGTAACTGGCGGCGGCGTCCTGCGGGGTGCCGCTGTCAGGCATGAGGAAAATGGCGCTTTCAGGAACAGGCACCTGTGACAGCAGCAGGCGGCGGAACATGCCTGCGTTGCTGTCGGCGTGATCGTGGGGCACAAAGCGGTCGTCCCCCACAAAAAACTGCATCTGTTGCCACGGAAAACGCTGGGCGTAAGCCGGGCTGGCCATCAACGCATAAAGCCGCTGCGGGGTGGAACCACCGCTGAGGGCTATGCGGAAAGGACCGTCCTTACGCGCCACTTTTTCCAGCGCCAGAGCCAGCAGGCGGTCTGCCAGCGCGCGTACAAGATCGTCCCCCGTGGGGTAGACGTGGAGCGCGCCGGTAATGGCGCTTTGCCCCTGCGGGGGGGTACCCTGTGTGTGTGCTGTCATCCCGCCGTACCCTTCAGCCTTTGGTTTCGATATGACCACCAAAGCCGTAGCGCATGGCAGAGAGTATCTTTTCAGCAAAGGTGTTGCCGCTGCGGGAACGGAAACGTGTGAACAGGGCAGCGGTCATGACCGGCACCGGCACGGCTTCCTCAATCGCGGCTTCGATCGTCCAGCGGCCTTCGCCCGAATCGCTGACTTCACCGCTGAAGGGGGCAAGGTCCCCATTGCGGGCCAGGGCCTCGGCTGTCAGGTCCAGCAGCCAGGAGGACACAACACTGCCACGGCGCCACACCTCGGCAATGTCCGCCAGATTGAGGGAGAAGCGCTCACCTTCGGCAACAAGGGGGGAATCCTTGCGGTGCATGACATCAAAGCCTTCGGCAAAGGCCTGCATCATGCCGTATTCGATCCCGTTGTGGACCATTTTGACAAAATGGCCCGACCCGGCTGGGCCGCAGTACAGGTAGCCCTGCTCGGCACGGGGGTCCAGCCCGTCGCGGTCACGGTCGCGCGTGCGGGGGATGTCGCCCTGGCCGGGGGCCAGCGCGGACAGGATCGGGTCCAGGTAGGCAGCGGCGTCGGGGTTGCCGCCGTACATCATGCAGTAGCCGCGCTCCAGCCCCCACACCCCGCCAGAGGTGCCGACATCAAGGTAATCGATCCCCTTTGCCGCCAGTTCGGCCGCACGGCGGATGTCGTCCTTGTAGTAGGTGTTGCCACCATCGATGATGATGTCACCCTGCCCCAGCAGGCCACCCAGGGTCTGGACTGTGGTTTCGGTAATCTCACCCGCAGGCAGCATGGACCAGACCACCCGCTTGGAGCCAGCCAGCTTGGCCACCATGTCTTCCAGGCTGGTGGCGGCGACCGCACGCCCGGCTTCGGCCCGGGCAACGGTTTTTTCCACCACGGCGGGGTCATGGTCATGCACCACAACCTCGTGCCCGTGGCGTGTCAGCCTGACGGCAATGTTGCCGCCCATCCGGCCCAGTCCGACAATGCCAATCCGCATGATGTGCTCTCCTGTATTGCGCGTGTTACAGCGCGTCATGCAGGGCGGTGGCCAGGGCTGCAAGCCCTTCTTTCAGCGAACCGTGCAGATGCACGCGGATAATGCGCCGCTCCCGCTCGGCCAGAACGCTGAAATCCCCACGGGCCTGGGCACTTTCCACCAGCCCGAAGGTCAGGCTTGTGCCCGGTATGGGCAGGTCCTGCGCGTTATCGGCGGTGATCTGGAGGAAAACACCCGTATTGGGGCCAGCCTTGTACGCCTGCCCGGTGGAGTGGAGGAAGCGCGGCCCGAACTCGGCCGCTGTGGCGCAGTTCAGCCCGTCGCGCAGGTGCAGCCGTGTGTGCTGCATCCATTCCTGCGTGTCGCGGTTGCGGGGCAGGTAGGCCAGCAGGGCTACGTAGTCCGAAGGCTGGACCCGCGCAAAATGGGCCTTGAGGACAGCCACGGCATCCGCCCCCTGCGTGGCGGCGGCATTGGCCGGGTCGGCAAAAAAGGACAGCGGACCAAAGCTTGCAAACGGGGCTTCGGGCGGCAGGGAGCCTGTTTTTTCGTAGGCTTCGGTCAGCCTGCGGGTTTCGATCTTGCTGAATTCCACGTCCTGCTGGTCAAAGGGGTGGATCCCCAGCACGGCCCCGGCCACGGCGGTTGCCATTTCCCAATGGAAGAACTCCTGCGCGATCTGGCGGCGGTTGTGCAGGGTTATGGTCAGCACAGGCTGTCCCGCCTCGCGCAGGGTGGCGATGGCCTCGTCCTGCTCATGGCGGTGTTCTGGGGCCAGACGCAGGTAAACAAACAGGCGGTCTGCACCATAATGGCGCAGGCTGCCCGGTGTTTCATTATCGATGGGGATAATGCCCAGACCGTTCTTGCCCGTGGATTCGGCCACGAGCTGTTCCATCCATGCCCCGAAATCCGCGATTTCCGGTGTGGCCAGAATGGTCAGCTTGTCGCGGCCAAGGCGGGCTGCTGTGCCCAGAATCAGGCCAAGCTGCACACCCCGGTTAACGGCGGGGGGCACGCTGGCATCGCACAGGCGCACACCGCGCAGGGCGTCAGCAACAAAGGGGTGCAGCGGCACACCCGCAGCGGCTGCGGGGACAAGGCCGAAATTGGACAGGACGGAATAGCGCCCGCCAATTTTTGGGTCCCCGTGGAAAATTTTCCAGAACCCTTCCGCCTGCGCCAGTTTTTCCAGGCTGGAGCCGGGGTCGGTAATGGCCACAAAATGCGCCCCGGCCTGTGCGCCCAGAGTGCGTTTGGCCAGATCGTGGAAATAGGACAGCATGATGCTGGGTTCGAGCGTGCTGCCCGACTTGGACGCCACGATAAACAGCGTGTGCGCGATATCGAGCTTCTTCTCGGTCGCGGCAACCTGCTGCGGGTCCGTGCTGTCGAGGATGTAGAGGTGCCCAAAGCCCTCGTGCTTGCCAAAGGTTGTGGCCAGCACTTCCGGCCCAAGGCTGGAGCCCCCCATGCCCATGAGCAGAACCTGGGTAAAACCACGGGCACGCACTTCGGTCTGAAAGGCCTCCAGTTCCGCCAGATTGGCGGCGCGGTCGTCCACAATGGTCAGCCAGTTCAGCCAGTCGGCCTCGGTGCCGCCTGTCCAGACGGTGGCGTCTTTCGCCCAGAGGCGGCGGATGGTGCCATTGCGCCGCCAGTCGTCCTGCGCCTGTGTTACGGCGGCGGACAGGTCGGCGGGCAGGCTGGTTTTCAGCCCGGTCAGGCTGTCGCCCATCAGGGCGGCCTGCTTGGCAGCGACCGAGGCCAGAAGCGTATCAAACGCTTCCTCAAACGCGGTCACACCTTCATCCAGCAGGGCGTCGGTCACGCTGTCCAGGTCCAGTCCAAGGCGCTGGGTTTCTGCGAGAATATGGCGGGCGTCATCCAGCCCTGCGGTCAGGGTCTCGCGCACGGTGCCGTGGTCGCGGAAGGCGTCCATGGTGGCCGGGGGCAGGGTGTTGACGGTCTGCGGGCCGATCAGGCTGTCCACGTACAGCACATCGCTATACGCTTTGTCCTTGGTGCCGGTGGAGGCCCACAGCAGGCGCTGGGTCTGTGCCCCGGCGGCTTCCAGCACTTTCCAGCGCGGGCTTTGCATGATGTCCTGCCAGTAGGCATAGGCCAGCTTGGCGTTGGCAATGGCGACCTTGCCGCGCAGGGTGGCCAGAGCTGCCGCCTGGGCATCCCCCGCACTGGTGCGCTGGTCGATGGCGCTATCAATCCGGGCATCAATCCGGCTGACAAAAAAGGACGCTACCGACGCCACGCGGGACAGGTTGCCGCCCTTGGCGTGCAGCTCTTCCAGCCCGGTCAGCCAGGCTTCCACCACGTCCCGATAGGCCGCGAGTGAGAAAATAAGCGTGACATTGACATTGATACCCGCCGCAATGCTCTGCCGGATGGCAGGAATGCTCTGCGGTGTGGCGGGGATTTTGACCATCAGGTTCGGGGCGGCAACATCGGCCCACAGGCGTGCGGCTTCCTGCGTCGTGCCGTGTTCATCCCGCGCCAGATAGGGCGACACCTCAAGGCTTACAAAACCGTCCGTGCCCTGTGTCTGCTCATACACGGGGGCCAGCACCTTGGCTGCGGCCTGGATGTCGGTAATGGCCAGGCGCTCATACAGCGCGCCGGGGGTTGGCGTGCTTTTGGCCAGAAGGGCGCGCATCTGGGCATCGTATTCCGTGCCGTCCCCAATGGCCTTCTGGAAAATGGCGGGGTTGGAGGTCACACCCCGGATATCGCCTGCGTGCACCAGTGCTGCAAGGGAGCCATCTTCAACAAAGGAGCGGCGGATAAAGTCCAGCCAGGGGGATTGTTGGGCGCCAGCAAGAGCCTGCAAAGGGTTGGCACCGGTGGGGGCGGAGGCTGTCATAGTGCTATCCTTGGAATGCGTTCGGCCACATAGCGCCTGCATAAAGCGGCGGATATGTGGCCGGGTATTGTCCTGTTCGCGGTGGGGCGGGGGTTAGCCCGCCTGCCTGCGTGCGGCGGCGAGAACAGCCTCGGGCGTAAAGCCGAAGTGCCGGGCAAGCTGCCCGGCCGGGGCGGAGGCGCCAAAACCACCCATGGCGATAATGTCCCCACTGGGTCCGGCGTAGCGGTCCCAGCCGATGGGCGAGGCGGCTTCCACCACCACGCGGCCGGTGACGGTGGGGGGCAGAACGCTGTCGCGGTAGTCTTTGGACTGGGCTTCAAACAGTTCCCAGCTTGGCATGGACACCACGCGGGCGGGAATGCCCTCGGCGGTCAGGGTTTCGTAGGCACCGACAGCCAGCCCGATCTCACTGCCCGAGGCAATCAGGATCACACGCGGGGTCTGTGTGCTGCTGGCCAGTACATAGCCACCCTGGGCCAAGCCGCTGGCGGGGGCGTAGTGGGTGCGGTCCAGTGTCGGCAGGTTCTGGCGGCTCAGCGCCAGGGCCGTGGGGCCGGTTTTGCGGGCCATCAGCACACGCCATGCTTCGGCAACCTCGTTGGCGTCAGCCGGGCGCAGGGTCACAAGCCCAGGTGTTGCACGCAGTTGCACAAGCTGTTCCACCGGCTGGTGGGTCGGCCCATCCTCGCCCACCCCGATCGAGTCATGGGTGAAGATGTAAGTTACCGGCAGGCCCATCAGCGCGGACAGGCGGATGGGGGCTTTCATGTAGTCGGAAAAGATGAGGAAGCCCGCTGCATAGGGGCGCAGACCATAGAGCGCCATGCCGTTGACGATGGACCCCATGGCATGCTCGCGCACACCAAAGTGGAAGTTGCGTCCGGCGTAGTCCCCACCCCAGCGCGGGGGCTGGAAGCTGTCCTGCCCCTTGAGCAGGGTTTTGGTGGAGGGAGCAAGGTCGGCCGAGCCACCCAGCAGCCACGGCAGGCGGCCTGCCACGGCGTTCAGCGCTGTGCCAGAGCTGGAGCGGGAGGCATCACCCTTGTCACTGGTGGGGAAGGTCGGGATATCGGCATCCCACCCTTCGGGCAGGGTGCCTGCAAAAATGGCAGCCAGTTCCGCCCCTTCGGTCGGGTAGGTGGTGTTGTAGCGGGCCAGCAGCGCCTTCCATGCCGCATTGGCAGCCTTGCCCCGTGCGCCCAGGCCCGCGGCGATATGCGGCAGCACGCTGTCGGGTACCTCAAAGCTGCTGTCTTCGGGCCAGCCCAGAACCTGCTTGGTGGCGCGGACTTCGGCCTCACCCAGGGCCTCGCCATGGGCGGAGGCCTTGCCTGCCTTGTTGGGTGAACCCCAGGCAATGACAGAGTGGGCAATAATCAGGCTCGGGCGGGTGGTTTCAGCCTTGGCCTGGGCCAGCAGGGCGCGCAGGGTTGCGGTGTCGTTGGCGTCCTTGAGCTCCAGCACCTGCCAGCCATAGGCGGCAAAACGCTCGGCCACGTTCTCGGTAAAGGCGACATCGGTCGAGCCTTCAATGGAGATCCGGTTGGAGTCATAGATCCATGTCAGGTTGCCAAGCTGGTAATGCCCGGCAAGGGATGCGGCCTCGCTTGTCACGCCTTCCATCATGTCGCCATCGCCACACAGGGTGTACACCGTGTGGTCAAACAGCGTGTAGCCGGGGCGGTTGTAGCGGGCGGCAAGCCATTTTTCGGCCACGGCCATGCCAACGGATGTGGCGCAGCCAGCACCCAGCGGGCCTGTTGTGGTTTCCACGCCGGTGGTGTGGCCATATTCGGGGTGGCCGGGTGTGCGCGAGCCAAACTGGCGGAACTGGCGCAGGTCTTCCACGCTCAGGGCGGGCTGGTCTGTCACAACGCCGTCGCGCACGTCGCGGATACCGGTGACATGGATCAGGGCGTACAGCAGCATGGAAGCATGGCCGATGGACAGCACAAAGCGGTCGCGGTTGGGCCACAGCGGGTCTGCCGGGTCATAGGCCATGACATCCTGCCACAGCGTATAGGCGACGGGTGCCATGGACATGGCAGCACCGGGGTGGCCCGAATTGGCTTTCTGCACCGCGTCCATGACCAGCGTGCGGATTGTGTTGATACACACGGCATCGGCCTTGGCGGCCCCACCGGCTTCGGCTCCGGCAGGAGCGCGGCAAGGGGCGGGAAAAGAAACGCGCATGCAGACCTGTCCTCCATCTGGGCTTTGTCCGCAAAGCCCGTATGTCATATCGGGGGCCGTGATAAGGGCCCGGCAAGTGGGGGCACAATCCCATGGTTCCGGGTTTTTCGGCAAGACGTTGTCGTGCGTGTTATGTCAGATGGTGCGTGCGGGCCTGCTCTGGCGGGGCTGTACGCGCGGTGTTTGCGGTATGGGCGTGGGCGGGATATGCTGTGCGCCGTCGTAGTGTACAGATTAATTTTTCCCCGGAGGTCAAAAATGACACAAGAGTCTTCCCGGACTCCGCCCGTGCAGGACCAGGCCGCTCCGGTATCGGGGGAAGGCGCGCAGGCTTTCACACGCGCCCAGGTGGAGGAACTGTTCCTGAACGCCGCGCGGGAAGGGGATGCAGACCTGCTGACCCGCTTTCTTGCCGCAGGGATGGACCCGAACCTGAGGGCGGAAAAAGGATACACACCGCTTATTCTGGCCACCTACAATGGTCATGCACAGGCCGCTGCCGTGCTGCTGGCCCATGGTGCCCAGCCCGACCTGCAGGACGAAAAAGGGGCAACCGCCTTGGCCGGGGTGGCTTTTAAGGGTGATGTCGCTCTGGCCCGCCAGTTGCTGGATGCCGGTGCCAGTGTGGACGTGCCCAACGCCGTGGGGCGCACCCCGCTGATGTTTGCGGTCATGTTCGGGCGCGAGCCCATGGCCCGCCTGCTGCTGGAGGCTGGTGCCAGCCCCACCCTGCGTGATGGGGAAGGGCTGAGCGCGGTTGATCTTGCCCAGCGACAGGGCAACACGGCGCTGGCGCAGGATATCCGACACGCAGCCCAGGGCTGACAGACAGCCCGTTTGCGTGTGGCCATGGCGTTGGGGCGTGCCCCGCCCATGGTGCCGGCGCGGGGGCACGCTGGATTTTTTCTAACCCTTTGTGATCCGATTTTTCCTCGGTCCGGTTTCCGGGCCTGCATTGTTGTGGATAGTACCCGCCATGAGCCGTTTCTGGAGCCCCCTCGTTCACAGCCTGACCCCGTATGTGCCGGGTGAGCAGCCCAAGCTGGCTGATCTGGTCAAGCTGAACACCAATGAACTGCCCTGCGGCCCATCCCCTCGCGCCCTGGCCGCCATTAAGGCTGCGGCGGATGACACGCTGCGCCTGTACCCCGACCCGGAGGCTCTGGCCCTGCGTACGGCTCTTGGCGCGCGCGTGGGCCTGCCAGCGGACCATGTTTTTGTGGGCAACGGGTCGGACGAGGTGCTGGCCCACGCCTTTCAGGCTTTTTTCTCACACGGGGAGGCCGTGCTGTTCCCCGATGTGACCTACAGTTTCTACAAGGTCTATTGTGGCCTGTATGCCCTGCCATACCGTCTGGTGCCGCTTGATGCGGGGATGAAGCTGGTGGTCGATGACTACGCCGGGCCGTGCGGTGGTGTTGTGATTGCCAACCCCAACGCCCCGACAGGCACGGCACTGGGGCTGGAGGACATTCGCCGCCTGCTGGCCCTGCACCCCGACCGTGTGGTGCTGGTTGATGAAGCCTATGTGGACTTTGGGGCCGAGAGTGCCGCAGCCCTTGTGCGTGACTACCCCAACCTGCTGGTGGTGCAGACATTCTCCAAGTCCCGTGCGCTGGCCGGGTTGAGGGTGGGGTTTGCCTTTGGCCAGCCCGAGCTGATCGAAGGGCTGACCCGCGTCAAGGACAGCTTTAACTCCTACCCGTTGGACCGGCTGGCCCAGGCCGGGGCGCTGGCCTCTGTCGAGGATGAAGCCTGGTTTACCAGCGCTGTGGCCGCTGTCGTGCAGGCGCGCGGTGTGCTGGCGCAGGGGTTGGAGGGGCTTGGCTTCACGGTCTTGCCGTCGGCGGCCAATTTTGTTTACACTCGTCATTCTGGGCATGACGCGGCAGAGCTTGCCGCCCAGTTGAGGGCGCGTGCCATTATTGTCAGGCACCTCAAGGGTGACCGTACGGCCCAGTGGTTGCGCATCACTGTTGGCACCGACGCGCAATGCGCGGCGCTGCTGTCGGCCTTGCGCGATATCCTGCACCGCGTTTCGTAACTTTCGGTCTTTCCTCCACGCTGTTTGTGGTGGTGTCGCCCCTGCCTTTTCCGGTTGGCATGGGGCGTTGGCCCTGTGTGCTGTTTGCCTCAGGGGTGGGCCTGAACATTAGCCGGATGTGCCGCAGCGTGTGGGTGTGCCCCCTGCTGCGTGCCCTGTGTATTTTATGATGGAGTTTAAAAATGCGTTCTGTTCATGGACAGTTATCCGACAATCAGCCAATCCGCCGCTCGCTGGAAGAAAAACAGCGGCAGTTGCGTGACCTTAAGGAAACGCTGGCGGCCATGAAAGCCCATACATCTCCCGCTCTGCGTGAGAGCGTGCGTAAGCGTATTACCCAGCTGGAGGCAGAACTGGCGGCAGCACCCGTGCTTAAGGCAGCCGGGCGTGGTGGTGCGCCGCGTACACCCCGGCCTGCTCGTCCGGGTGCACGCTAGACATCATAGTTTCATTTTTGCATGGCGTTTCGCGGCCTTTTGCATGGGGCTGGCCCATGGTAAGAAACGCCAAGGCAGCCCCTGGAGACCCGGCTACCGCTTGACCAACACAGCCTATGCTTTCGACGGGGAATGCTGCGATGGCCCAAACCTCACCCTCCCTGTCCCAGATTGTTTCAGAAGGCGGCACCTTTCAGCGTGACGGGCTTGTGTGGGGCATTTTCTGCCAGCAGGGGCAGGAGCCTGTCGAACTTGAGCGTGATGTGGTGCTGCACCGCCTGACCACAGGCGTCTTCCCCCCCGAATTTTCTGGCAAGGAAGGGTGGGGCTGGTTCCATTTTGATATCGTGCACACGCTGTCCCGCACCCAGATTGAATCCCTGCCGTTTTTTCCCGAGGTCGTGCGGCAGGGGCTGACCAATATGGAGCGGGGCATCCGTCTGGAAAGCGTGGGGCAGATCGTTTTTGGCGCGCTGCCCTCTTTTGACGATACCTCCCCCGATGATGAGCGTAATGTCAGCACATGGCGGTTTGCCCTGGAGCCGGATCTGCTGCTGACAACCCGCCGCCACCCCATCCCGGCCCTTGGGGTTGTGTACCACGAGCTACGGCGTGGGTTTGTACCGCGCTCTCCCGCCATGCTGGTGGACAGGGCGTTGTTGGAATTTGCCGATACCCTGCGCCGGGACTTTGCCCGTCTGGACGACCAGCTTGACCGTGCGGAAGACGTGCTGCTCATGCTCGACCGGGATACCGATCTGGGCCGTGTCAGCGGGTTGCTGGGTGTTGTGCGGCGGCGATCGACCGAGTTGCGGCGTGTTCTGGCCCCTGTTGACCGTATTTTCAGCGATGAGGAGTTTGACCTGCCCGACTGGGCAGAGGATGACCTGCGCGACCGCTCCCACCGGCAGGTTCATGCTGCACTGGACGATCTTCTGGCTTTGCAGGACCGCGCGCGCTCCTTGCAGGACGAGCTGACCTCCAACCAGACGGAAGAGACCAACCGGCGGCTGTATATCGTCTCGGTTGGCACGACCTTGATGCTGCCTGCCACCTTTGTAACCGGCTTTTTCGGTATGAACACCGGCGGCATGTTCCTGACAGACGGACCATGGGGCACGGTGGAGGCAGGTGGCCTGTGCTTTCTGATCATGGTGGGCACCTGGCTGGTGCTCAAGCTGACCAAACTGCTTTAGGGCTGGGGTATGCCCGCCTGACAAGATGGCGGTCTTTGTCGCCTGTGAACAGGCGCGGCAGATGGGGCGGCCTTGTTTTTAAAACGCCCGCTCACCCCTCGGCAGCGGCGCGGTAGGCTGCAAGTACGGCAGGGGCGGGGCCATCACGCACAATCCGCCCGGCCTCCAGCCAGAGGATGCGGGTGCACCATTTTTCCAGCACGTCCAGCGCGTGGGATGTCATGACGACAATCTGGGTCGCATTGACTAGGCGTGTCAGCCTTTGTTCCGCCATGGCCTGAAAATGCGCGTCCCCGGCCATGAACCATTCATCCATCAGCAGAATATCGGGTGTTACGGCGGTCGCCAGCCCAAAGCCCAGGCGGATGCTCATGCCGCTGGAA